>JBIKKR010000003.1:0-59658 GCA_044360225.1 Bdellovibrionota bacterium
GATCTCGGTCAATTTATCGTTAATCTCTCTGATATGGGATCGTTTCTCAAGGTCAGAATTATGATCGAGTACGATGCGGGTTTACTCGATAAGCAGCTGGGGATCGTCCATGGTGCTGAAGGTGGAGAGGCTCATGGAGGAGGTGCTAGTGGCGGCGCTAAAGAAGCTGGAGGTTCTGGTATTCATCCGCACTTGGCAAAGAAGGAACACCACTTTCGTGATGTTATTATTCGCATCCTTTCCTCAAAGAAGGCGCCCGAACTCCTGACGGTCGAAGGAAAGACGCGCCTTAAGGAGGAGCTACTCGATGGTCTCAATGAGGCTGTGGGACTTGAAGAGCCAGCAATAGTAGGAATCCTGTTTACTGACTTTATGATTCAGTAGGAGAGCATGCTCCGTACGTCGGTGTCTGCAGCTCTGCTGTTGGGCCTTGTGTGTAGCACGCCGGCATGGGCTGACTCGTGTGCGGTTGTTCCTACCTTCAGGTATTACGCGGTCACAGGAACTTCCGAGGAGGAGCTGAAAAGATCGCTGCTGGAGAAGGGACCTCGCGATGACACAGGTACAGCGCGCTTCGCGTACACAGATTGGAAAGTTACGTGGAAGTGGAAGAGGTTGGATGATGGCTCGGTCGATCCTGAGTCTGTAGAGCTGGCCTGTGTAGCAGATATCCTTCTACCGGAGCTCGACGCAAGCGCCACGTTTTCGCCCGAGCTAAGGCGAGCATGGGATGGGTTTATTGAGCGCACTCGTAGGCATGAACTTAACCACGTGAGTCACGTGGAGCAGCGGGCCCCAGAGATTTACAAGCGTCTACGGGCGGCTGCTGAACAGTCTGGAAGTGTATCAGGAAAACGTGCAGCAGCGATTGTGAGCGAAGTAGTCGCAGACATAAAAGCGATGGATCGTCACTATGATGCCGAAACCGATCATGGGCGGACTGAGGGAGCTTGGCAGATTCAGCCGACGTTTGCAGGGGCGGCGTCCGTAAAATCAGGGATACTCCCCTATTAGGCGAGGGAGAGTATGGGCAGCCCTATCGCGATTTTTGCTGCATAGTTGATCGAAGAGCTGATTTGGGGCATTAAAGGGGGATGAAAGACTACATCATCGCCTCAAAGATCGAAGTTTTTTGCAAGATCGGTTGTACGGAAGCCGAGAGGGCGTTTCCCCAGCGTCTTTTGGTATCACTACGATTTACAACGAGCACTCGCGCTGCAGCGGTGAGCGGTGATTTGTCACAGACGGTTGATTATGCAGTGGCGTGCGCCCGAGTCAGAGAGATAACGTCGACGAAGGCCTGGGTACTGCTTGAAGAGTTGGCAGAGGCGTACGCGGAGCATTTGCTCAAAGAGTTTCAGCAGGCGTCAGCAGTTAACATAGTAATTGAAAAGTTTGTCCTCCCCGGGGTTGACTGGGTGGGGATTGAGATTGAGAGGGGGAGGTGCGGGAGCGATTGTCGCTAGTTTTGTGGAAGTCGCAGTTGATCTAAAGTTGTGGCTGCCGTAGCTGAGCCCGCTGCATCGGTAGTGCTTGGTCGTTTCACAAGATATGCTCGGTATGATTTGAGCGCGGTGAGTGTTAAGGCAAGTGCCGCAAAGTTGCTGTCGCTATCTTTGCCAAAAATATTGAGGAGTCCGGCGCATAGCTCAGGTAGGTTATTCTGGCATAGTTTTGAGAGAGCTTGCTGATCATCACTACAGGCGCCTGATTTAGCCATATCTTCGAGGGTGCGCCAAAGATCTTCTTTGGGTATTGCCGTAAGAATTCTCCGTAAATCTTCCTCTGTCTGCCGGAGCTTTTGCATAACGAGGGAAGCAGGCTGTTCTGTTGTCTCAATACCATTAACCCATGCAACACAATGCTGAATAATTTCAATTCTGAAAGAGCCAGCTTCAGCACCGGGCGATGTATCTCGCGAATCGTCATTCCTTAGGACCAAAGCTAGGCCCCGGGCCGTTAACTTCGCCTTCTCGGCAAAAACTGCTGCAAGTTCTGAAGGAATACTAAGCCCACTGTTCATACCTCATATCCCCATAAACAAAGTACTGGTCTCTCGAGTCTACCCAAAACCAAACCTCTAATCCACCATTACTCGCATAAGATAACTTTCATGGCAAAATTGTCTGATTCTCCACCGAGCACCCATGCAACGACCTTGCGACAAGAGGGGCTCGAAGAGGCGTGGAAGTAAAGAAAAATAGTCGTGATCTTAGGTAGATGTCTTATTTCCCAATTATCGCCCGCCCCACGACGCATGGAGGGCAGACCTCCAGTCCGCCGTGGTGGGAGGGCGAACATGCTTGAGGGTTTTAACGCGGTTGGCCAGAACTTACCTACCTGCTCCAGGGCTCTCCAATACTCCCTGTAGCGCTGCATAAGAGTTATCGAGCGCAATCACCCTCTCAGCTTTTGTTTCCAGCTCTCGTAGCTGTTGCGGTACGTCAATACTCCTGGACTCAGCGTTAACGCTAGACCAGCCTAAAGCCTGGTGCACGACCTGCGCAAACTTGGCTGGATGCGCAGTTGCCACGATTACTCGCTGTGGCGCGATGTTTGAATGCTTCTTTACATAATCTACGAGGGCGCACGCCCCAACTGCTGTATGTGGATCGAGGATGTAGCCGTATTCTGCGTGGAACTTGCGCAGCATTTTGGCGGTTTCCTGATCGCTTGCTGAGTAGCCTGATAGTAGTGTGTGGAAATACCCCCGATCTTTTTGATCTCCAAATAGATCGCTGATGCGCTGAAAGTTGCTCGGATTGCCAACATCCATGGCGTTAGAGATCGTCTCAGTCGATCGCTGTGGAAGGAACTCTCCCGTGACGAGAAATTCCGGAAATGTTTTGTTGGCGTTACATGCTGCGACAAAGTGAGCGGCGCGAAATCCGACCAGGTGTGCTAGTAATCCGCCCGTGAGATTGCCCAAGTTGCCACTCGGTATTGAGAAGAGAGGCGGAGAATCCTTAGGAAAACGCAGCGTTGTATACGCATAGTAGAACATCTGCGGTAAGAGCCGAGCGATATTGATCGAATTGGCCGATGTAAGTGGGTAGCGCCTAGTGAGCTCGCTATCGCAGAGCGCTTGCTTGGCGAGGGCCTGGCAATCGTCAAAGGTTCCATCGACTTCGTAGGCAGTAACGTTGTGTCCGAGAGTGGTCATCTGCCTACGCTGGATCTCACTTACTTTGTCTTTTGGGTAGAGGATCGCCACACGGATAGGTGGATTCGGGTCTTGATCCAGGAAGGCGTTTGCTACGGCGCTACCAGTATCGCCTGATGTTGCAACCAGTACGGTGAGCTGCTTCGATTGAGTGCCCCAGAAGTAACGAAAGAGTCCAGCCATAAACCGCGCGCCGAAATCCTTAAAGGCACAGGTCGGCCCGTGGAATAGCTCAAGCAATGAGGTGCTCGCGTTAAGCTCTCGCAGCACGATGGGAAAGTTAAAGGCGTTCGTGCAGATCGCCTCGATGGTGGCACTAGGTACCTCAGACCCGATAAAGGCTCGCGCGAGGTGCGTGGCTAGTTCGACAAAAGATCGCTCGCGAAGCGGATCTATATCTTCGGGTGCTAGGTGTGGAATCTGCTCAGGAAGATAGAGTCCGCCATCGGGAGCTATTCCGGCTAGGACGGCTTCGCGCCATGTTGCGCGGATAGCTCGGTTACGAGTGGAGTAGAGTGCCATAGGTTACTCCTGCGTGACGACAGCTGCGCCGGTGGTGTTAATGCCAGAGATGTAGCGCATTGAATCTACACCCGCGGCGCTCTGGAATGCGGTAACCATAGCCCCTGATACGCGCTCGGCGGTTGCACGGTCACGACACAACGCAAAGATCGCTGGCCCAGAACCGGAGATCGATGCTCCAAGAGCGCCAGCCTGTAGTGCTGCTGCCTTTACTTCGGTGTATCCCGGGATTAATTGTCCGCGTTCAGGCTCAATGATCGTATCGGCGAGTGCTCGGCCCATCAATTCAGGGTCGTTGCGGTAGATACCGGCAACTAGAGCCGCAACGTTGCCCCACTGCGTAATCGCTGATTCAAGCGGAACAGAGCGTTTGAGGATTTTACGCGCATCAGATGTGCGAAGCTCTAAGCGTGGGGAGACAACTGCTACTGCCACCCTTGTTGGACAGGGAAGCTGAATAACATCAAGTGGTGAGTAGCTGCGGATCAGTACAAAACCGCCGAGTAAACATGGGGCTACGTTGTCGGCATGAGCGGCTCCGCAGGCGACTCGTTCGCCCTCGATGGCGAAGGGAAGGAGCTCAGCGCGGTTCAGTGGAGAACCTAAGAGTTCGTTTGCTGCGAGAACGCCGCCAACGGTGCTCGCAGAGCTCGATCCAAGCCCGCTTCCGATAGCGAGCCCCTTGTCGATTGAGAGGGCAATTCCCACCGATGAGTACGTGGCGCTATCGAGTGAGGTCAGGTGTTTTAAGAGTGCACTAACGGAGACAGCGGCGGTATTACGTGCGCTATCGGCAGGCAGTACACCACCATCGCCCGTGATCGCGGTGATGGTTACTCCGGGTGTGTGCGAGCGCGTAGCAGTGACCGTATCGCCCGGGGCATCGAGCGCAAAACCAAGTACGTCAAAGGCCGAACCGACGTTAGCAACGGTTGCGGGAGCAAAAACTGTTACTGATTGGCGCTGCTGGCTCACGGCTTCACCTCGCCGCTCGAATAATATCAGCAAATACTCCCGCAGCAGTTACCTCGGCACCAGCTCCGGGGCCCTTAACAACCAACGGGTTTGTTTTGTAGCGGGTTGTCGTAAACGCCACTATATTGTCGGCACCTGATAGGGAACAGAAGGGGTGATCGAGGGGAACTGGCTGCAAACCGATATGTGCGGTGCTCTCCTCACAGTTGATCGTCGCACCGAAGAAGAGTCGCTTCTGACGTGCTTGAGCGGTTTGAAGGAGCGTCTGAAAGTGTGCATCGAGTGCTGGTAAGCGTTCCATGAATTGCTCAACCGACCAATCGAGAGCCTCGGGAGGGAGAATCGGGGAGATCTCGATATTCTCAAGTTCAAGGTGGATGCCAGCATCGCGAGCTAGGATCAAGACCTTCCTGGCAACATCCATTCCAGAGAGATCGTCTCGTGGATCGGGCTCTGAATAGCCGCGGTCTTTGGCGTCGCGCACGGCTTGGCTAAACGGCAGGCCAGCACTCATCGAGTTAAAGATAAAGCTGAGGGTTCCGGAAAGCACAGCCTCAATCGAGAGGACTGAATCTCCACTACGAACGAGATCGCTTAGGGTTCCCAGTATTGGCAGTGCAGCACCGACACACGTTTCGTGGAGTAGGGGAGATCGTCGTGCGTTAGCAGACGAGCGCAGCATCGAATAGAACTCCATCGAGCCTGAGAATCCACGCTTGTTTGGAGTCACTACGGCTATGCTCGATTCAAGGAGCCGCGGGTAAAAGGGCGGTATATCGTTACTGGCCGTGCAGTCGACGAAGATGGTGTTGGGTAGATTTGCTCCGATGCAATCCGACACGAACTCAGAGATCGAGGCTGCGGTTGTCTGCCCCTGGAAGGGATTCTGTAGATCGAGCGGCCTCTGTGCGTGCGCGAGTAGTCGCATGACCCGCGAATTTGAGACTCCGCGAAGTTGCAGATCGAGGCCGCATGTTTCACAAAGCTTCGCACTTTGATCCGCGAGCTGTTTGAGCAGTGTAGAACCGATAAGCCCGGTACCCACAACCCAGAGGTTAATCGTCTTGGTACGGCTTGTAAAGAACTCGTCGTGGATAGCGTTCAGAGCTTTAAGCTCATCAGCGCCTGAAACAACTGCCGATATACTCCGTTCTGATGAGCCTTGTGCGATCGCAACTACGTTTACGCCGTTGGCCCCAAGCGCTGAGAATACGCGCCCACTGACTCCGGGCGAATGACGCATCTTCTCACCAACTACAGACACGATTGAGAGACCGTCCTCAACGATCAGTGGATCGATCGCGCCAGCGGCGAGCTCTAGGGCAAATTCTTGAGCAACCGCCGCTGCAGCGGACTGTATATTTGAGGGGTCTATAGCACAACAAATTGTGTGTTCTGATGAAGCTTGAGTAATCAGGATGACGTTTGTATGACTCGCAGCGAGCGCCTTAAATAATCGAGCAGCTGTTCCCGACACACCAACCATTCCTGAGCCTTGGAGGCGCACGAGAGCGAGTGAGCTAATCGAAGATATTCCGGTAATCGGGTACGGTTGCTCAATAGCAATATCAACGATGCGAGTGCCTGGTGCTGTGGGTCGCATCGTGTTCTTAATTGCCAGCGGAATGTGGGCATCCATCGCTGGTTTCATCGTCGGCGGGTAGATCACTTTGGCACCGAAGTGGCTGAGCTCCATGGCCTCTTCAAATGTCACCTCTGGGATGGTAAAGGCTTTGCTGACTTTACGAGGATCAGAAGTAAGCATTCCGTCGACATCGGTCCATATCTCAATCTCATCGACTGCAAGTGCTGCACCGAAGATTGAGGCAGAGAGATCGGAACCCCCGCGACCGAGTGTGGTAGTTGCCCCGTCAGGTGCTTGGCCGATAAAGCCTGTGATGACATGAAAGCTTGGGTTGGTTGTAAAGTGTGCTCGAATCGCCGCGTAGGTTTCATCTCGTCGCATGAGAGCGTTTCCGAAGGTGTCGTTGGTCAACACAACTGAGCGGCTGTCAAGCATGCGGGCTTCGTGCCCAGCGGCTACAAAGGCTTGAGAGACGATATATGCGGAGAGACGCTCTCCGAAGCTCATCACCTGATCGAGGGTGCGTGTGCTACATTCACCCAAGACTTCTATGCCTGAGAGGATATCCTCGAGCTCATTCACGAGCACTTTTACGGACGCGAGGCTTGAGCTGCGAGTGGCCGCAGGTACAAGATCCTGCAGTGCCTCAAGGTGGCGAGTAGAGAGTTGCGAGAGTGCGTCTTTATAGCTTCTGTTTTTTGCTGCAGCGAGTTTTGCCGTCTGTATCAGACTATCTGTGACCCCTTGGAACGCAGATACAACGATTGCAGGGACGGAACCGTGAGGATAGCGGCTTGTATCAGTGACGAGTTGGACGATGGAGCGAATGCGCTCAGGCGTACCAACGGACGAGCCTCCAAATTTCAGAATCTTGCGAAGTGACATGGACAGGATACTATCAGAATCATAACGGACCGGACATCCTGTTCTGATGATGTGGTGCGGTCTTCCCGAGAGGACGTTGGCGAACCCGAGAGAGTAAGGGGCAGACTAGAAAGTCCGCGCTGCGGATGAGAGGAGTTCTCGGGGTGAAAGGATTTGAACCTTCGACCTCACGGTCCCGAACCGTGCGCTCTAGCCGGGCTGAGCTACACCCCGATATGTCAGATAGATCTTTAGACTACGAAGTTGATGGGTAAGTTGCAAGAGTTTCAGGAGGCCGTTAGGGCGGCTAACCTACTCGTGTGTTTGCATATTCGTAAATACCGTCTGGACGTCGTCGTCCTCTTCCAGCCGGTCGATCATCTTCTGGATTTCAGCCTCTTGTTCCTCGGTGACTGGAACAAAGTTATTTGCCATACGTTGTGGAGCAGCACTCTTTACCTCAACGCTTCTGGCTTCAAGAGCTTTCTGGAGATCGCCAAACTGTTTAAAGCTTGAATAGAGAAGCAATCCATCGTCTGCCGCAAAGATCTCCTCTAGGCCGTGGTCAATCATCTCTAATTCAAAATCATCGAGGTCTCCCTCTGGAGCTGCGATCTTAAACACTCCCATGCGATTGAAGGTGCGTTCAAGAGAGCCAGTAACAGCCATCTTGCCGCCGTGCTTGGTGACGATATTGCGAACATTAGCGATCGTGCGAGTCGGATTGTCGGTGGCGGTTTCGATTAACATAGCAACACCGTACGGGGCGTAGGCCTCGTAGTTGATCTCGTTGAGCTCTGCTTCATCACGCGAGGAGGCGCGCTTGATAGCTGCCTCGATACGGTCTTTGGGCATATTGAGCGAGCGTGCTGTCTGAATCGCCATCCGCAGCCGCGGATTGTTGTCAGGATCGGGGCCTGAGAGCTTTACGGAGATCGCTATTTCCTTGCCAAGTTTAGTGAATGCCTTGGCAGTCTTCGCCCAGCGGGCGAACATCCTATCTTTGCGCTTTTCAAATATGCGGCCCATACGAGGTTCCTTCTGTTAATGAATGGAGGCATTATAGAACTGGCAGTGGTTATTGCAAGAGATTGCACAGCTTTAGGACGTTGCAATTCTCGTCCATTTTTAAGGGCCACACATGCGCGGGAATTGGTTTTTTTATTGAGTTTTGCAGCGCTAGCCCGCGCATGAGTGGCCTGATCGAAAGTTCCAGCAACTTTGAGTAGGTAGCGGGAGAATTGCGATGCCCTGCACAGCTTTGACTGATTGGCCCCGGCAGAGGTACAAAACCCGTATGGCACACGTTGTGGCGATATCGCCCTGTCCAAACGATACGTTTATCTTTCACGGCGTTCTGAGCGGGAGGGTGGCGTTACCGGGTCCTGTTACGTTTGAACTGCTGGATATTCAGGAGCTCAACGAGGGGATCGCGGAAGAGCGCTTTGATCTGTGTAAGGTGAGCAGCGTTGCCGCGCTCAAGCATTCCGATACGTATGAGATTTGCTCGGCCGGAGCTGCGCTTGGCTACGGTGTAGGGCCGCTGCTTGTTGCTAGGCCAGGAGCTGCTACGTTAGGTGAAGGCTCTCGAGTGCTGGCGCCCGGCAGTGCCACGACGGCGTTTGCGTTGTTACGTCACTTTTTTCCGCAGGCTCGTGAGGTGCAGCAGGTAGTGTTCTCAGAGATTATGCCTGCGCTCGTACGTGGAGACGCCGACTATGGTGTGGTGATCCATGAGGGGAGATTCGTTTACCAGGACCTTGGGCTGACGTGCGTAGCAGATCTCGGCGCTCTCTGGGAGGAGCGCTACGAGGTTCCGCTCCCGCTCGGGTGTTTGGTTGCTCATAGACGCGTAGCGAGGGAATTCAAATCTGCTTTTGAGTATGCTGTTCGTGCGTCGATCGGGTACAGCTATGCGCATCGCGACGAGGCCCTTGTAACGATGCGTACTCACGCTCAGGAGCTCGATGACCGCGCTATCTGGTCACATGTCGATCTCTACGTGAACCAGTGGTCGAGCGAGTTAGGTTCCACTGGTAAAGCCGCGTTTGAGCGGCTTGCGAGTGTTGCTGTTTGATCCCAATAGATGCGCCGGCGCCTGTGCCTGGTCGTGGATTGTTGCTGTCGCCTCAACATGGTTGGTTTGCAATCGGCGATTCTGTAACATATTGATTGTGCTGATTTAATCCGTCTGTGATTGTTCCCGGTGAGCAGGTTTCTTGTCCCGGTCGAAAGGCAGCCTTAACGGAGAAGGGGCTCTGTTGGCACTAACCTCTCAAAGGTGCTATGCTTTCGCCGATTTTCGCACCCGCATCGGTCTTGGTGCTTGCGTTGCAGTCCGCGTGTTAAAGAGTCCCGCACCCCGTCTCTGGGGATGCGCGGGTTATAGCTGTGTGGATGGCTCGTAGGTCTATCGGGCGGGGAGGACAAACTAAGACAAAAAAGGAAAAACTATGTCAGCAGCAACAGACGCAGCAGCGTCGCAGAACACTCCGGCTATTGAGCCGGGCACCCCAGTAACGATTAAGACCCTTATCGATGCAGGAGCTCACTACGGGCACCAGACGCAGCGTTGGAATCCAAAGATGCTTCCAAACATCTACGGCGCGCGTAATGGCGTTCACATTATTAATCTGGACATCACGATGCGTAAGTGGGAGATCGCGCGCAAGTACATCGTTGATCGCGTATCGCTTGGCGGTAACGTTCTCTTTGTTGGTACCAAGCAGCAGGCTAAAGATATCGTTAAAGAGGAAGCAACCCGTTGTGGTGCTTTCTTCGTTTCGTCACGATGGCTTGGTGGTTGCTTGAGCAACTTCCAAACTATTAAGAATTCTATTGAGCGCATGCGCAAGTTAGAGAACCTCCTCGCGGAAGCTTCGACAGAAGGCTCCAAGGTTAAGATCACCAAGAAGGAGCGTCTCGATATCAGCCGTCAGGTTGAGAAGCTTGAGGCTAACTTGGGCGGTATTCGTAACATGAAGAAGACGCCAGATGTAATCTTCATCATTGACGTAGTAAAGGAGTCGATCGCAATAGCTGAGGCGAAGCGATTACACATTCCGGTGGTTGCGCTCGTTGACACCAACGCAGATCCAGCGGCTGTTGAGTTCCCGATCCCTTCAAACGACGATGCCGCTCGTACTATCCGACTCTTCTGCTCGGCTGTTGCTGATGCAATCAATGAGGGACGTGCTTTACAGGCAGCTCGATTCTCGCAGGGTGGCCAGCAGGGTGGCGAAGGGCGTCGTGAGGCCGCCAACGGAGCTCATGCTGGGTCGGCTGAGAGTGGTGTTGCCGTAGCATAAGGCGCATGAAAGTAGGGGGCTGCTTCGCGCATCCGTGTATGGTGCCGCGTCAGCATGCCTCCGATATGTATTTGCAAATCTGAGTTAAAAAGAGAGGTAGTAGATGTCACAGGTAACAAGTGAGATGATTAAGAAGCTCCGTGAGATGACCGGCGCTGGAATGATGGATTGCAAGGCAGCTTTGAACGAGGCTGAAGGCTCGATGGACAAGGCGATCGAGATCCTGCGCAAGAAAGGGCTCAAAGATATCGCGAAGCGTGCTGGCAAGACCGCAGCAGAGGGTACCATGGGTGTGTATGTACACCCAGGTGACCAGGTTATCTCAGTGGTTGAACTCAACTGTGAGACAGATTTCGTTGCGCGCGGAGATGAGTTCCGTCAGTTGGCTCGTGACCTTGCGATGCATGTTGCTGCGATGAAGCCAGCGTACCTTACGGACGAAGATGTGCCAGAGGCTGTCTTGGCTAAAGAGCGTGAGATCGCATTCGAGCAGCTTAATGAGGAGCAGAAGAAGAAGGCTGACAAGATCCTCCCAGGTAAGATTGAGAAGTTCCTTGAGAGCTCTGTGTTGCTCCGTCAGATCTTTATCAAAGATGAGACTGAGTCCAAGACGATTCGCTCCCTCGTAGAGGCTTTGAGCATGAAGTGTGGCGAGAAGGTCACCGTTCGTCGCTTCGTTCGCATGGAAGTAGGCGAGGGAATCGAGAAGGTTCAGAGCAACATTGCAGCTGATGTAGCAGCGATGGTTGGGTAGTAATAACCCCGTAAGCGACAGAGGGTTCGAGCGCGAGTGCTGCTTAAGGAGCTCGCGCTCGGGCAACTCTCTGGTGGGGGTTACAAACAGGTTACAGAGAATCGATAGCGAGGAATATCCGATGAACGCAGTCAGCAAAGAGGGAGAGCAGGTCAAGTACAAGAGAATCCTTCTAAAGCTGAGTGGCGAGATACTTGCTGGAGATAAGGGGGGTGGCATCGACCCTGATGTCCTCAACGGGCTCTGTCGGCAGATTCACGAGGTGATTTCACTCGGGGTCGAGGTTGGCGTGGTTATTGGCGGAGGTAACATCTTTCGCGGGGTGCAGGCTGGGTCCCAGGGTCTCGACCGAGTCACCGGTGATTACATGGGGATGCTTGCCACGGCCATCAATGCGTTGGCGCTTCAGGACCGCCTTGAGGCAGATGGCGTTTATACCCGTGTGCTATCAGCGGTCGAGATGCGTGAAATCTCAGAGCCGTATATCAAGCGCCGCGCTACGCGCCACCTTGAAAAGGGGCGAGTAGTCATCTTTGCCTGTGGTACGGGTAATCCATTTTTCACGACCGATACGGCAGCGAGCCTGCGAGCCATGGAAGTTGGCGCTGAGGTTCTGTTAAAGGGGACGAAGGTAGATGCCGTATACGATAGTGATCCGGTTAAGAACCACAATGCTAAGCCATTTCGGCACATATCGTTTATGGATGTGTTGCAGAAGGGATTGCGAGTGATGGACGCCGCTGCTATCTCTCTCTGTATGGAGAACAAGCTGCCGATCATCGTTTTTAACATCGGAGTAGAGGGTAACCTTCGACGCATCGTATGCGGTGAGTCGATCGGTACGCTCGTAGAAGGGTAGTTTCACCAAGTCTAAGGTCACGCGGAGCAGAGTATGAGTTCACAATTCGATACGTACAAATCACATTGTGCTAAGGCTCTTGAGCACTATAAGAAGGAGCTTTCACGACTTCGGTCGGGGAGAGCCACTCCATCGATCCTTGAGGGGTTGATGGTAGAGTACTATGGGTCGAGGGTCTCATTGCAGCAGCTGGGTATGGTGTCGGCTCCCGAGCCGCGCATGCTGACGATTCAGGTGTATGATGCTGGAGCAGTTGAGGCTATTGAGAAGGCGATTCAACAATCTGACTTGGGGCTCAACCCAAGTCGCGATGGCTCCTTGATTCGCGTAATTATTCCCGCGCTCAACGAAGAGCGTCGTAAAGATCTGATCAAAAAAGTCAACAAGATGGCCGAGGAGACTCGGGTAGCGCTGCGCAACTTGCGTCGCGACGAAGTTGAAGGTGTCAAGAAAAAGGTCAAGAGTAAGGAGATGTCCGAGGACGATTCGCGTCGTGCGCAGGATGAGATTCAGAAGATAGTAGACAAGTTCATCGCAGATGTCGATGCAGCGGCAGCGGCGAAGGAGAAGGAGATGATGGAGGTGTAAGCCTCTATCGAGTCGTTAAGCCACATCGTCGCACGGAGTTACATGTCGACACTCTCAGCGGAGAAGGTAGCGCATTCAGGAGAATCCATACGGGGTGCTCTGAAGGTGTTGCCACGCCACATGGCGATTATCATGGACGGCAATGGCAGGTGGGCTAAGAAGCGCTTTCTACCCCGTCTTGAGGGGCACCGAAACGGTGCCAAAACGGTGCGCATGGTTGTTGAAGAGGCCCGTAAGCTCGGCATTCGTCACCTAACGCTCTTTGCGTTTTCAACTGAGAACTGGCGCAGGCCTGAGGAGGAAGTTGGCGGTCTCATGCACCTCTTTGTGCAGCATCTTGAGTCAGAGCTTGAGTTGTTGCTCAAGAACGATATCCGTTTGCGAGCGATGGGAAACCTCGCCAGGCTGCCAGGGCCGGTACGCGATCTCCTGCATCGGAATGAGGAGCGGACCAAGCACCTAATGGGGATGGATCTCATCTTGGCGGTTTCATACGGTGGGCGGGATGAGCTGGTGCAGGGGTTTCGCAAGCTCGGAAAGGCTATACAGTCAGGAGAGCTTACCCCGGAATCAATAACGGAAGAGATGGTATCGGGCTCGCTGTATCTTCCGGATGTTCCTGACCCTGATCTCCTCATTAGGACGAGTGATGAGACCCGGATCTCTAATTTCTTGTTGTGGCAGCTGGCGTATGCCGAGATAGTGGTATCACCGCAGCTGTGGCCCGATTTTTCGCGTGATGAATTGTATAGGTGTCTTCATGTCTTTGCAGGGCGCAACAGAAGGTTCGGACTCACTCAAGACCAGATTGCAGGAGCGTAGCCTGTTGCGCAGCCTGTTTACCTACGAGGGAAATGGCTCGTTAAAGGACCGTCTCCTTACGGCGTGCTACGTACTCTTCGGTGCTGTAGCGCTGACGGTGGCCACGCTGCATGTTCCGTACGGTGGTTGTATCTGTGTCGCGGTTATCACTGCACTCGTCGCCATGGCGGTGTTTGAGGTAGTGCGGCTCTTTGCACGTGATCACGATACACTGGCGTATCGGCCGGTAGCGGGGGTGCTGATGTATGCAGTGCTTGCGTTGCCAGCAGTAGGGGCAGCCTGGTCGTCGGTGCTCGGAGTGTTGACCGGAGATGTGTGGTGGCGCGGCATCTATGTAGCCACGATCATCGCCGCAGAGGCCCTCATGCTCGGGCTGGTACTTGAGGGGCGCACATCGCTCGAGGCTGGGGGGCGGTTTGCTCAGCGCTACGGAGTTGGCTTCCTAATCGTTTCGCTCTGCGCCCCCGCGTTAATCGTAATCAGCGGATTGCCGCGAGGGATAGCGCTAGTCTGGTGGATCGTGGGGTGCGCGGCGCTGAATGATACAGCAGCATATTTCGTTGGTCGCGCCCTCGGCCGGCACAAGATGGCACCAGCGCTCTCGCCGAATAAGAGTCTCGAGGGGAGCATTGCAGGACTTATAGTTGGCACCTTGGCAGGGGTTGCGCTGTGGAGGCTTATTGTAGAGACCAGTGTAGCGCTCACAGGCGTAGCACTTATCTCGTTTGCTGTTACGGTGGCAGCACAGGCAGGAGATCTGGCCAAATCGTACCTCAAGAGGCTTCGTGGAGTGAAGGATCTCGGGGCCATCTTCCCCGGACACGGTGGGGTGCTCGATCGATTTGATGCTCTTATCGCAGCTTCACCGGTTGTGTTGGCAGCGCTTGTCGCATGTGGGCTTGTGTAAACGAGCGGGGGCGCGAGGTTGGGGATGAAGAGCATTGCAGTCCTTGGATCTACCGGTTCGATAGGTGTCTCCACCGTTGATGTGGTACGTGCGGCGTCTGATCGTTTCTGTGTCGATCTCCTTATAGCGGGTGGGAATGCTGGTCGATTGGCCGAACAGATACGGCAACTGAGGCCGCGAGTTGCTGGTCTCGCGCACCCTAAAAGCTTTGTCGAGCTGTGCGCTCGCTTGGGGGTCTCATCGGGTGCTCGGAGCTTTGGAGAGACTAGACTTATCTGCGGGGAGGATGAGGTCATTACGGCTGTGCGTGAGAGTCGTGCCTCGATCATAGTTGCGGCTGTTGTCGGGATGGCAGGGCTCGGTGGTGTAATGGCTGCTGTTGAGAGTGGCAAGGATGTTGCGCTTGCCAACAAGGAGAGCCTCGTAGTGGCCGGCTCGCTGGTAGTGGAGCGAGCCAAGGCGAATGGTGTGAAGCTGATCCCGGTTGATAGTGAGCACTCAGCGATCTTTCAAGCGCTGCAAGGGGTGCCCGGTGGTGACGTAGAGTCGATTGTCTTAACGGCATCAGGCGGGCCATTTTTGAGGACCGCGGTGTCGGAATTTAAGCGCATTACGCCGGAACAGGCGGTGCGGCACCCTCGGTGGAATATGGGGGCAAAGATATCGGTTGATTCAGCAACTTTGATGAACAAGGCGCTTGAGGTAATCGAGGCTCGGTGGCTCTTTGAGGTGAGCCCTGATGCGATTGAGGTGATTGTTCATCCGCAGAGTATAATTCATTCGATGGTTCGTTTGCGTGATGGAGGACTATTAGCGCAGCTTTCCGTACCGGACATGAAGGGGCCGATAGCCTATGCCCTTACATTTCCCGGGGAACGGCTTGGAGGAGTTATGCCCAGGCTCGACTTTGCCCAGCTGGGGCACTTAAGCTTTGAGGGGGTCGATCACGAGAGGTTCCCTAGTGTGCGGCGGGCCATAGAGTGCTTGAAGGGTGCTAAGGGTGCTTGTGCAGTACTCAACGCGGCAAACGAGGTGGCCGTGTCTGAATTTTTGAACGGTAGGCTCTCGTTTTCGTCTATATTCACGGTGGTGGATCGGGCGCTCGAGCGATTTTCGGAGAGTAGCTACACTTCACTGAGTGATCTGGGGGAGTTGTGCGCTGCAGTGACGGAGTGGTCTCGACAGATAGCGCGGAGTACGTCAGAGTAGGAGCTTATGGGAATTGTAACGGCGATTTTGGTCCTCGGTGTGCTCGTGTTCGTTCATGAGCTCGGACACTTTTTAGTGGCGAAGTTTTTTGGTGTTGGAGTTCTTGAGTTTGCGATCGGATTTGGACCGATGCTTGCTCGGTGGCAGGGGCGTGAGACGACCTACTCGCTGAGAGCGATCCCGTTGGGTGGATTTGTCCGGATGGCGGGCGATGACCCAGTGCTGGTGTATGGTGAGAAGGTCGTTGGCGCTCACGCCGAAGTAAGTGGCGCATCGCCGATAGAGGGGACCCAGGAGGATCTCTCGCAGCAGCAACAGGCATTACTCAAGGATGAATCGCGGTGGTTCCTGAAAAAGGCGTATCTTCCTCGGGTGGCGATCGTGCTTGCGGGACCTGTTGCCAATTTTATTTTTGCGTGGGTGCTCGCGTTCGCCAGCTACCTGATGGTTGGTTTGCCAACGCTTGTCGATGGTCCGGTGACGATCGGAGCAGTTCAGAAGGGGTTGCCAGCTGAATCAGCTGGTCTGAAGACCGGCGACCGAGTCGTCTCGGTTGATGGCAAAACGGTACTATCATTTAAGGAGCTCGTTGAGGTTGTTCGCGCATCGGCGGGCAAGAGCTTAGAGTTCCTGATTCAGCGTCCAAAAGGTGAGGCGCTACCCAACGGGGAGTCGGTGAGCGGCCAATCCGGAGAGATTGAAACGATTTCGGTCCCGGTGCAGCCGGTATCAGACGCAAGTCCAGAGCTTGATGTGCTTGAAGGTAGGCCGGTTCATCAGACGTATCGGATAGGAATCACACCTGGGATGGCTAATGTTAAGTATACCGAGGTGGGGGTAGGCGTTGCAGCAGGAGCTGCCGCGGGCCAGGTGATCGAGCTGTGCAGGCAGACGCTCAGGGTGCTTCAGGGACTCGTGACGGGCTTGCTCTCCCCAACGAAGACCATCGGCGGCCCGATTGAGATCATTAAGCAAACTGCCGCGAGCGCCAACGAAGGGTGGATGGCTATCGTGGGGATTATGGTATTTCTCAATGTAACCCTTGGAGTGATGAATCTCTTGCCTATTCCTGTACTTGATGGTGGACATCTTACTCTGTTTTCAATTGAGAAGTTGCGCGGTAGGCCGCTGAGTATGCGGGTGCAGGCAGCTGTGACGAATGTAGGCTTGATCCTTCTGCTCTCGCTTATGGTGTTCGCAATCGGTAATGACCTGGTACGCGCGTTTCTGTAGTTTGCTGTGACTACCGCTTCCTCCGCACCGGCGCTTGCATTAGATACGAGTGGTTCGTTCTGTTCTGCAGCGCTTCGGTTGGCTGATGGCTCTTTGCTGCATCTCGAGTCTGATGGTGCAGGGGATCATTTCGAACGTATCTCTGGTATCGTTTCTGAACTGTTGTCATTGGGCGGGGTAGAGCTAGCCGGGCTTAACCATATTCGAGTTGGGCTCGGGCCGGGCTCCTTTACGGGTTTACGTATTGGCCTAAGCTTTGCAAAAGGGATGTCAATGGCTGCCGAGATACCACTTGTCGGAGTGTGCTCATTTGCTGGTATTGCACACTCCGTTGCGGTGCGTACCATTTCGGGGATTCAGCATATCCTTGTAACTGCTGATGCGCGTCGCCAGGAGGTCTTTTGGGCAGCGCATGAAGTCGATGCGGGGGGAGGTATCTCTGAAACGAACAAGCCCTGCATTAGGCCGGCGTCAGAGGTTTCGGACTGGAGGACGCGGCACCCGCAGGGGGTGATCTGCACCCCAAATGTTGGGTTTGAAGCTGTCCAAGGGGCCGGGTCGCAGGTTGAATCGAGGCTCGCCGAGGGGCTGTTGCTTCTGGATGTGGGGCCGATTGAGCCTTTTTCACCTGTGCGAGTAGCCAACGTGGAACCGAATTACCTGAGGGCCGTTGCTGCTAAGTCGATCGAGGAGCGAAAGGGGCCTTGACACGGCTGGCCTATCGCGTTAAGTAACGTGGGAATTGGCTCGCTGACGACCCCTGCCGGGGTTCTAGAGTAGTCCAAACCGTGTAGCCCGACCTCAAGATGGGTCGCCGTAATCGGCGCTCTCTTAGGGTGTGCGTTGGCGGTTTTGCAGTGACGGATAAAAGACCGGTTCCGATTCAAATCCTATCCGTTTCATTAGCTCCCATATAATCCCTGCCGTATATGTGTATTCCTTTGGTTACCGCTGCGTAGGGATGGTTAACACCATAGAAAAGTAAGAAGGCATATGAATCTTAACGAACTAAAGCAACTGAAGACCGACGAGCTCATGAAGGTAGCGGCGGAGTTTAACATCGAGTCGGCCAACTCAATGCGCCGTCAGGAGTTGATATTCAGTATCTTGGCGGCTCAGTCAGAGTCCAACGGTAGCATCTACGCGGGTGGAGTGCTTGAGCTTCTACCTGATGGCTTCGGCTTTTTGCGATCGCCAGACTACAACTACATTCCTGGGCCGGATGATGTGTACGTGTCACCTGCGCAGATTCGGCGTTTCGGTCTAAAGACCGGAGATATCATAGAGGGCCAGATTAGGCCACCGCGGGAGAAAGAGGGAGAGCGTTACTTTGCTCTTACGAAGGTAACTTCGGTAAACCTCGATTCCCCAGAGGTGTTAAAAACTAAGACTGACTTCGTTAACCTCACGCCGCTTCACCCTAATCAGAAGCTTAACCTGGAGAGCAAGAAGGGCGGACTTTCAACGCGAATTATGGATCTCTTCTGCCCTATCGGTAAGGGACAACGCGCGTTGATCGTAGCTCCTCCCAAGACAGGTAAGACGATCTTGATGAAGAATATCGCTAACGCAATCACTGAGAATCATAAAGAGGTGGTCCTCATCGTGTTGCTGATCGACGAGCGTCCGGAGGAAGTAACGGACATGGCGCGCTCGGTGAAGGGCGAGGTTATTAGCTCGACCTTCGATGAGCCAGCACAGCGTCACGTGCAGGTCGCCGAGATGGTGATTGAGAAGGCGCGGCGGTTAGTTGAGCACAAGCGCGATGTGGTTATCCTGCTCGATTCAATTACGCGTCTCGCGCGTGCCTACAACGCGGTGGTCCCGCCGAGTGGTAAGATCCTCTCAGGAGGAGTCGATTCGAACGCATTGCATAAACCAAAGCGCTTCTTTGGTGCTGCGCGTAACGTGGAAGAGGGTGGAAGCTTGACTATCATCGGTACCGCGTTGATTGAAACCGGAAGCCGCATGGATGAGGTTATCTTCGAAGAGTTTAAGGGTACCGGTAACTCTGAAATCGTACTTGATCGTAAGCTGACCGAGAAGCGTATCTACCCAGCGCTCGACATTAAAGCATCGCAGACTCGTCGCGAGGAGTTGTTGCTCGAGGATTCTGTGTTGCAAAAGGTCTGGTTGCTACGTAAGGTGCTCAATCCGCTCAATACGGTTGAGGCCATGGAGTGGCTGCTGAGCAAGATCGAGGGCACCAAGAGTAACAAAGAGTTCCTCGATATGATGAAGGGCTAATATCTGAACGCAGCGATGGCCTTTGACAGCTCAGCGGTAAAGATCCTTGCGGTAGACGATAACCCTGATGCGCTTTTTGCGCTTGAGCAGCTGCTGCTCTCTAAGGGATTTCAAGTTGCAACGGCCTCCTCAGGAAAGGAGACCCTTGAAAAAGCTGAATCAGAGCGTCCAGATCTCATTCTGCTCGATGTAGTTATGCCAGAGCCTAATGGCTATGCCGTGGCGAAGATCCTTAAAGAGCATAGTGAGCTGAGGTATACAACGATAGTGCTCCTGACGGGTAAGGATGAGTTGCCCGATATTCTGCGTGGATTTGAACACGGGGCTGATGATTACATCTGTAAGCCGTACCAATCAGCAGAGCTGATTGCACGAGTGCACGCAGCGTTACGGGTCCGAGAGTTGTATACCGAGCTGCGCGATGTCAAAGTCGCTAACCGCCACCTACAAGCCAAGTTACGTGAGGAGTTTTCGTTTGGTTCAATAATCGGTAAGAGCTCAGTGATGGCAGAGCTGTATCAGATTATGGCTAAGGTCGTCGATGCAGATATTCCGGTGCTCATCACTGGCGAATCGGGGACGGGAAAGGAGATGGTTGCTACGGCTCTGCATGCAAACGGGCCCAGACGAGATAAGCCCTTTGTTGTGCAGAATTGTTCTGCATTTAACGAGAACCTTTTGGAGTCTGAGCTGTTCGGCCACGTAAAGGGTTCCTTTACCGGCGCTATGCGCGACAAGCAGGGGCTCTTTGAGGTGGCTGATGGTGGTACGTTCTTTCTCGACGAACTTGGAGAGATGAGCCCGGCGCTACAGGTAAAGCTTCTGCGAGTTCTTCAGGACGGCACCTTTATGCCTGTTGGTGGTACCAAGCAAAAGCATGTTGATGTGCGTGTTATCGCCGCGACAAACCGCAACCTTGAGGAGATGGTAAAAAAAGGAACGTTCCGTGAGGACCTGTACTATCGACTCAATGTGGTGAGTGTGCGCCTACCACCACTCAGAGAACGTGCGGGTGATGTTCCGCTTTTGGTGCAGTTCTTCCTCTCAAAAATAGCAGGGAAAACCAAGCAGGAGATAAAGAGTATTACCCCGGATGCGATGGCGTGTCTTGAACGTTATCCGTGGCCGGGGAATATCAGGCAACTTGAAAACGAGATGCAGCGGGCATGTGTGATGAGTGGCACGGATGCGGTAATAACCCGTGAGCACCTCTCGCCAACGGTGGCTGGTGTTGAGATTCCGCTGACGAGGGTGCTCGCTACTCAGGAACGGGCGCTCAAGGAGGTGCTTGACCAGGTCGAGCGCGAGATGATCGAGCAAGCTATCGGGCGGTGTGAAGGCAATAAGAGTGAGGCCGCGAGGCAGCTCGGTATAGCGCGCTCAAATCTGATTGCTAAGTGTCGCGAGTATGGTTTGGAGTAGCTCGTTGTCATGAAAGCCGTTCTGCTCTCCCGAGATCTGATGTTCATTAGTCGAATCAAAGAGGTCGCAGCAGTGCGTGGCGGCGAGGTTTCGGTGGTAAAGAACGAAGCCGCTCTTAGAGCGGCGACCTTAGATAGCCAGGTGAATGAGGGTGGAGTTGTATTAGTTGATTTAGAGAAGTGCCCTGTTGAGCTTGGAGTTGTGCAGCAGGTTGTGTCGAGTTTGCCTGCGGATTCGTGGCGTTGCATCTCGTTCTTCTCGCACGTGCACGTTGATGTAGCGCATGACGCGCGCCTTCGTGGTCTGGGTGAGGTGATGCCACGGTCGAAGTTTGTGCAGGTGTTGCCCGAACTGTTGTGAACGCACAATTATTTCAATTGCTTGGCTGGGTGCTGCAATTAGCTTAAGTGCACACCGCTGCTATCCGATACACCCTATGGGCGAAGGAGCGTCGGAGAGGTTGATTTGGGGCTCTTACCGCAAGACGTATTAGTACGTAGTTGAAGTAAGAGGTATCATGAATCATTTTGCTGGTCTCTCGGAGTTCTCTGTTGTAGTTCCTACTGCAGTAGTTCTAGCTTCGCTCTTCATACGGAAGCTGTTTAAAGTCTCGTTCGCGGCTGCCGCGGCGGGTATCGGCGCGCCCTTGGTGTTGCCGTTACGAGAGTTGCCGCTCCTCCAGCACCTTAGCCACCTGCCACAAGGCTATCTTGTTGGTGGGGCTTGGGGGGGTATTCTATGCGGAGCCCTTGTATGGGCCGTGTTAAAGCCGGCGGTTTCGGGCGCGGTGGCGAGCCTCGGGTTGCTGAGGCTAGGGTACTTTGCACTTCTGGGTGGCGCCTTAATTGTTAGCGGGCTGCTCATCGTAAATCCAGAGCCACTAGCCAGTAATTTTCCGGGTTGGAAGGGGCCTGCGGGGATACTACTCTTGGCGGCCTCGTGTATCAGTGTGTCCCAGGCTCTCTGGAGGCTGGTAAGGGCAACCACGCTCGTGGTGATATGGGGAGGGGTCTCAGTCGTATTGGCGAGCAGTATATTTCTCGATAAACTACCCCAGGATATCAAACGTGATGACCTTTATAAAATTAAAGGTCTTATTCCGCTTGAAGTGGTGAATAAAGCATTCGATTACGCGCAGGCGTTCTCAACTCACGGAGTCGATGTGCGGAAGTTTCTGCGTATAGCCGACGATGAGCGGCCGCAGAAGCCCGATGTTGAGGCTTAGGGCACGCAACGCTAGGCCGATTCGCAATACACTGGTGTGCACACCATATGCTTAGAATTTTCTTTAAGTTGATAGGTTTCGCGGTAGCTGCCTTTGTTGCGTGCACGCTCTGTGATGCGCTCTATCGTTTCTACGACCTCCGGAATGCTATTACCTACTCGCTCCGAACCGCTGCGGTGGAGTCTGATCAGGAGTTGCGGAAAAAAATAGTGGCCGTGGCCACTAGGGCTGGAGTAAGGTGTGAGGAACGGGATATCGTGATTGAGCGGTCGAAAGGGCGAGTGCGTGCCGAATTCCCGTATCGACACTGGGTAGGTATTCCCTTTGGGGAGCAGGGAAAGGGGCTATTTCCTCTTGCACTGCGGGCCTCCGGTGAGCGAGCCTCGTAGAGCGAGCAGAGTAGTTGGTAGGAGTGATTTGATGAACGCAAAATTCAAACCGGTCCCCAGAGAGTGGCAGCAGGTCATGGACGAAGATATGATCGCTCGTGCTGTTTCGCGTATGAGTTTTGAGATCCTTGAGAGGGATCGAGACCTCGACAACTTGGCGATAGTTGGTATTCGGACAGGTGGTGAGTATTTAGCCAAGCGTTTGCAGCAGGAGATTCAGCGTATTGAAGGTATCGATGTGGCATACGGGGTAATTGATATTACCTTGTATCGGGACGATCTTCTGAGTGCGCAGTCGCAGCCGACTCTCCGAGGTACCGACTTGCCATTTCGAATCGCTGGCGCGCGAATCGTTCTCGTTGATGATGTTTTGTTTACCGGCCGTACTATTCGCTCGGCGCTCGATGCTATAATAGATTTTGGAAGGCCCCGCACCGTTGAGCTAGCTGTGTTGGTAGACCGTGGTCATCGTGAGCTGCCGATTCAGGCTAACTATGTGGGTCGGGTAGTTGCCTGTGATCGTTCGCAGTTAGTGCGGGTGAGACTCAGTGAGATGGGGTACAAGGATGGGGCCTATCTCATTAATCGGGATGAGCGGTAGCTAGGGCGGACCGCAACGCTTCGCTATCTCGCTGTATTGTGGGAAACGGCGATTCTGCTCGAAGACCCGCTACTCGCAAATACATTCAATTTTACCCCCCAAGGTCTTGTAAATATCCCTTAAAAGATGTTTACTGGTGACTCGATGGTCGACCACTTGTTGGGAATAAATGGGCTTTCGAAAGCAGATATCTATCGGTACCTCGACGCGGCACACTCTTTTGTAGAGGTTTCAGAGCGCGACATAAAGAAGGTACCAACCCTCCGCGGAAAAACGATAGTTCATGTGTTTTTTGAGCCGAGTACTCGGACGCTCACGAGCTTCGACATAGCCGGCAAGCGGCTCTCTGCAGATACTATAAATATTAGCGCGAGCTCTAGCTCAGTCAAGAAAGGGGAGACCCTGCTCGATACGGTTCGCACCCTCGAATCGATGAATCCAGATGTGTTGGTGATCCGACACTCCGAGAGTGGGGCCGCTCATTTTGCGGCGCGGCACCTGAAGCGGTCTGCAGTGATCAATGCAGGCGATGGCGCCCACGAACACCCTACGCAGGCGCTTCTCGATCTAGTAACGCTACGACAACACTTCGGTGCCAAGGGGCGGGGCATTGAAGGATTGCGGATCGGATTTGTGGGAGATGTGCGCCATTCGCGTGTAGCGCGAAGTAATCTCTGGGCGCACTGTGCACTGGGCAACCAGGTGCGGTTAATTGGCCCGCCGACCTTGGTTCCTGGGGAATTCGCTCGAGCCTTTGAAAGCGATCTGGTTACCGTTGAGCACGATCTCGTGCGAGGACTTCAGGATCTCGATGTGGTGGTGTGCTTGCGAATGCAACTTGAGCGCCAGGATCAGAATTTTGTCCCCAACCTTGATGAATACAGCAAGGAGTACTGTGTTTCCGAGCGACTGCTGAAGCGATACGCGCCGGAGAGTGTTGTTCTACACCCGGGACCGATGAACCGCGGTACTGAGATCTCTGGAGAGGTCGCGGATGGCCCGCGTTCGCTTATCAGAAATCAGGTCAATAATGGCGTTGCTGTGCGTATGGCTGTTCTCTATCTTTTAGCGCGCACGACCGAGAGTCACGAAGAGGAGGTCGTATGACGGATAATTGCGCTGGTCCAATGAGCGGACAGCCCATAGTAATTGAGGGCGGGCATGTAATCGATGCCGCTACTGGGCGTGATGGGACCTTTGATCTTCTTATCCGCGATGGGATTGTTGAGGCAATTGAGAAGCCAGGGGCTTTTCGGGCAACAGGTGATGTGCGCCGTGTCGATGCAGCGGGCAAGTGGGTCATGCCTGGGTGCATTGATCTTCACGTGCATTTACGTGAGCCAGGAGAGGAATGGAAGGAGACCGTTCAGACCGGTGCAGAGGCCGCGGTGCTCGGTGGATATACTTCAATATGCTGTATGCCGAATACTCGGCCCGCTAACGACTCAGCGGAGATTACTCGGTTCATTCTTGAAAAAGCGCGATCGGCAGGTGCGGCGCGTGTGTTACCGATCGGTGCTATCTCGATGGAGCGCAAAGGAAAGCAACTCGCTCCGTACTCTGAGCTGGCAAAGGCCGGGTGTGTAGCCTTCTCTGATGATGGTGATCCGGTAGCAGATGCCGGTCTTATGCGGCGGGCGCTTGAGTGGTGCCTGATGCTAGGTTTGCCTTTGGCGTGCCACGAGGAGGACAGGAACTTAAGTTGTGGCGGTTGCATGAATGAATCTCCGCTGTCGCTCAAGATGGGGTTGAAGGGCTTTCCTGGTGTTGCAGAAGACGTGATGATCGCGCGGGATATCGAGCTTGCTCGTTTTACTAAGGGTAAAGTGCATATCTGCCACGTATCGACTGCGCGTGGGGTTGAGCTGATTCGCCGAGCTAAGAACGACGGCATCAATATAACGTGTGAGGTCGCACCGCACCATCTGGTCCTGAGTGAGGAGAGTGTGTCAACGTACGACACCAACTATAAGATGATGCCACCGCTGAAGGATAACGAGGATATCAAAGGGCTTCTGGTTGGGCTAGCTGATGGCACGATTGACGCGATAGCAAGCGATCACGCTCCGCATGACCGAGATAGTAAGTTGGTAGAGTTCTCTCGCGCCACAGTCGGTATTCTGGGGCTTCAGACCAGTCTGCCTCTTTTGGCTGAGATGTGCACTGCTGGTGTGCTGTCGCGTACTCGTATGGTGGATCTGCTCTGCGCTGGACCCGCGCGGGCATTTGGGTTGCCCTACGGTACTCTGCGAGTTGGTAGTGCTGCGGATGTCGTAGTGCTTGATCCGCATCGTCAGTGGTTCTTCTCGGAGGAGTCGGTGCGGTCAAAATCAAAGAATAGCCCCTTCCTCGGTCGTAAGCTTCAGGGAGCGACAGAGCAGGTATTTGTTCAAGGTAGGCAGGTTGTCTGCGATGGTGGGCTCGTAGCTGATCAGAGCAGAGGATAGCGTAAAGGTGCTGTAGAGAAGAGTTGAGTCGAGTGTCATGGCGGTAAAGAAGAAGATCGTTTCGGTGCGGCAGGCGATGGGCGAGGTGGGCTATCTGGCTCTCGCAAACGGTACTGTGTTCAAGGGGCAGTGCTTTGGTGCACTACGCGGAGAGGATGACCCGGTTTGTGGTGAGCTTGTTTTCAACACTTCGATGTACGGGTATCAAGAGATCCTCACTGACCCAAGCTATGCGGGACAGATTATGACCTTCACCTATCCGCACATCGGTAATGTTGGGTGTAATGAGGATGATGTCGAGTCCTCGCGTGTGTATACAGAGGGATTGGTGGTGCGTGCTGCCCACAAGACCCCATCTAATTTCAGGTCTACGGTTTCTCTCCCTGAGTACCTCGCCAAGAATAATGTGATGGGGCTTGAAGGGATTGATACTCGCGAGCTCGTGATTGCGCTCCGAACGCATGGCGCGCAGATGGCGGTCATGGCGAGCGGAGAGGGCGTACACCCTGACACGCTTGTTGATCGAGCACGGACTCTGGGCTCGATGGAGGGTAAGGATTACGTTACTCACGTTGCCTGCAAAGAGATGTATACCTGGGATTATTTGCCATGGAGCTTAGAGCACGGTAATCGACGACGGCTTTCTCAAGAACAGCTGGTTTCCCGACCGCATGTGGTTGCGGTTGATTGCGGAGTTAAGACTAACATCCTGAGGCTTCTGGTTGATGTAGGTTTCCGCGTAACGGTGGTGCCAGCGGGAACAACCGCAGCAGAGATCGTATCGCTTCGACCCGATGGAGTTTTTCTGTCGAACGGCCCCGGAGATCCGGCAACGCTGCAGTATGTTGTTAAGCCGGTGCAAGAGATCGTTGGCAGGGTGCCGATCTTTGGAATCTGTCTAGGGCATCAGATCCTCGGTCAGGCGTTAGGTGGTAAGACGTATAAGCTGAAATTCGGCCATCGTGGAGGAAACCATCCGGTGCGCGATGAAACGACAGGCAAGGTTGAGATCACGGTTCAGAACCATGGGTTTGCGGTTGATAAAGGGTCGATAGAGAAGCGCGCTTTTGTGTCGCACCTTAATCTCAACGACATGACTGTGGAGGGATTGGAGTCGAAGGAGTGTAAGGCATTCTCAGTGCAGTACCACCCAGAGGCTTCTCCCGGACCACACGATTCGCGCTACTTGTTCGAGCGGTTTTATCGCTTAGTGACTGCGAGTGCGTAGGGGATACAGTAGTAAGGTGCGCTATGCCAAAGAGGAACGATATTAAATCAATTCTGCTCATCGGATCGGGGCCGATCGTTATCGGACAGGCGTGTGAGTTTGACTACTCAGGGACGCAGGCGATAAAGGCCCTCAAGCAGGAGGGGTACAAGGTTATCCTGGTCAATTCGAATCCTGCCACGATTATGACCGATCCTGAGTTCGCCGACCGGACGTACATCGAGCCGATTACGGCCGATTTCGTCGAGGAGATCATTCGGATTGAGCGCCCTGATGCAGTACTTCCAACGATGGGTGGCCAAACAGCACTCAATACAGCGCTTGAGTTGGCTGAGCGTGGGGTGTTCGAGAAATACGGCTGCAAGCTTATCGGCGCAAATGTTGAGGCGATTAAGACCGCTGAGGATCGTGAGCTGTTCCGCCAAGCCATGGATGAGATAGGACTCGAGTCGGCTCGTTCAGTTATTGCGACATCGATTAAAGATGCGGAAGTAGCAGCACAAACATTAGGATATCCGCTGATTCTCCGTCCATCTCGCACCTTGGGAGGCACTGGTGGAGGGATCGTTTATGGTCCGGATGAGCTACACCGTAAGGTTTCCATCGCCTTAGCAGCGAGTCCGAACCGCGAAGTGTTGATTGAAGAGTCGCTTGTAGGTTGGAAAGAGATTGAGCTTGAGGTGATGCGCGACACCAAGGATAATGTCGTTATTATCTGTGGTATCGAGAACCTGGATCCAATGGGCGTGCATACCGGTGATTCAATCACGGTAGCGCCGATTCAGACCCTGACCGACAAGGAGTACCAGCTCCTCCGTGATGCTGCCATAAAGGTCATCCGCCGTATCGGTGTCGACACAGGCGGTTCAAACGTGCAGTTTGCGATTAACCCCGATAATGGCCGGATTATCGTGATTGAGATGAACCCGCGTGTGTCGCGGAGCTCTGCCTTGGCTTCAAAGGCGACGGGGTTCCCGATCGCTAAAATCGCAGCCAAGCTTGCCGTTGGATACACACTGGACGAGATTCGCAACGATATTACGAAAGAGACGCCCGCGTGTTTTGAGCCGTCGATTGATTACGTAGTGGTAAAGATCCCGCGTTTCAATTTCGAGAAGTTCCCGCTTGCAGATTCAACTCTTGGGACGCAGATGAAGTCCGTGGGAGAGGTCCTCTCATTCGGACGGACCTTCAAAGAGGCGCTCCAGAAGGCGATGGCTTCGATGGAGTTGGGATCGTTCGGGTTCGATGGTGAGAAATATGCGAAAGATCTCGGCAAGCGCGAGCTTCGCGACGCGTGCGCGAAGCCAGCGCCGCAGCGTTTGTGGTTAGTGGGTGAGGCATTCCGTCGCGGATGCTCTGTTCGTGATATCTTTACCGCCAGCAAGATAGATCTGTGGTTCCTCGAGCAGATTGAAGAGATCGTGCACCAGGAAGAGCAGCTCAAGGAGCTTGCGCTCGCTGCGATGACAGCGGAGCAGTTGCGCGAACTTAAGCGGCAGGGGTTTACAGATAGACGGATCGCTGCACTCATGAGCTGTTCCGAGACGGATGTCCGGAATCACCGTATAGCGCTTGGAGTAAAGCCATCATTTAAATCGGTTGATACCTGCGCTGCTGAGTTTGCGGCTTTTACGCCGTATCTCTATTCGACATACGACGGCACATCTGAAGCTCCTCCGACTGATAGGCGGAAGATAGTGATCCTCGGAGCTGGTCCTAACCGTATTGGCCAGGGAATCGAGTTTGATTACTGTTGTGTGCATGCATCGATGGCTCTCCGTGCCGACGGATTTGAGACTATCATGATTAACTGCAACCCGGAGACGGTGTCGACCGATTATGATACTAGCGATCGGTTGTACTTTGAACCGCTCACTGTTGAGTCAGTACTGGCTATTGTAGAGCGAGAGAAACCTGAAGGGGTTATCGTGCAGTTTGGCGGACAAACACCGCTGCGGATTTCAGGAGAGTTAGCGGCGCTCGGTGTGCCGATTATCGGCACCTCAGTTGATTCGATCGATATAGCTGAGGATCGTGAGCGGTTCTCGACTCTGATTGCAAAGCTCAAGCTGCGACAGCCTCCGTTTGCCACAGCTCGTTCAACCGAAGAGGCTGTCCAGTCGTCTCAGCGGATCGGATTTCCGCTCATGATTAGACCCTCGTTCGTGCTCGGAGGTCGTGCAATGCGTGTGCTCTATTCTGAGGACGAGGTGCGCACGTACATGCGTGAGGGAGTCGAAGTGTCGCATGATAGGCCGGTGCTCCTCGATCGCTTCCTTGATGGAGCGATTGAGGTTGACGTTGACACGGTCAGTGATGGCAGTGATGTGCTGATCGCTGGCGTGATGGAGCACATTGAGCCAGCAGGCATCCACTCAGGTGACAGCTCGTGTTGTCTACCGCCACAGACCCTGAGCGCGGAGGTAGTGCAGGAGATGCGCAGACAGGCGATCGTTTTGGCGAAGGAGCTGAAAGTAGTAGGGTTGATGAATATTCAGTTCGCAGTCCCTAGGTCTGGAGAGGTGTTTATTCTTGAAGTAAATCCCCGAGCATCCCGAACGGTGCCTTTTGTCAGCAAGGCTACGGGAGTTCCGTGGGCAAAGGTAGCGAGTCGGGTTATGGCGGGTGCAAAGCTGGAGGCGCTCGGTGTTACAGAAGTTGTTCCCGAAGGATATGTGTCGGTCAAGGCATCGGTATTCCCATTCTCGAAGTTTGCGGGGGTGGATACGATCCTCGGACCTGAGATGAAGTCGACCGGTGAGGTAATGGGAATTCACTCAAGTTTTGCAGGCGCATTCGCAAAGAGCCAATTCGCTTCGAACATCGCTCTGCCTGGGAAGGGAGTAGTGTTTTTGAGCGTAAAAGATGGCGACAAGGAGCAGTTGCCTGAGGTTGCAAAGAGGCTGGAGCGACTGGGGTTCACTCTTATGGCGACCGACGGTACGGCTAACTTTCTGCGCGACCTAGGGCTTGCGGTGCAGCGCGTGAACAAAGTACGCGAAGGTTCTCCACACGTAGTGGACGCACTCGGGGCAGGGGAGATCTCGTTGGTGATTAATACGCCGGAGGGATGGCAGCCGGTTATGGACTCTAAGTCGATTCGACTCGTTGCCAATGAGCTGCGGGTGCCAACGTATACAACAATTGCAGCGGCGCGTGCCGTAGCAGAAGCTCTTGAACTCGTGCAAAATAACAAGTTTCTTTCTGTGCAAGCGCTGCAAGATTATCTCTCTTAGAGGACCATGCACACGTAGAAGTGTTGTGCTTCTAGGGGGTTAGCGTGATTGGTGCGAGTTGTGAGGTGCTGGAGGCTGTGTATTCCTTAGACTTCTCAATCATTTACAGTAGTTGCAGGGTTTGATAACCTCATCTGTACGCGTTGATTACACCCGCACTGCAGTTTTTAGGCTAGGAGTTACGTATGGCTCGAATTACCGTTGAGGATTGCCTCACGCAAGAGAATAACAGATTTGCACTTGTGCAGTTGGCGTCGAAGAGAACAAAGCAGCTCTTGCAAGGTTCCACCGTTCAGACGGCTGATCGCAGAAATAAGGCTGTAGTGACCGCGCTGCGAGAGATCGCTGATGGTAAGGTTCGATTTATGACCCCTGAGGAAACAGTCGCCTATGAGGAGCAGAAAGCCCGCGAGGCGGAGGCCGCGCGTGTAGCAGCTGCAGCAGAGCGCGAGCGCAAGCCAGAAGTTGGCGCCGGTCTGTTCGCCAATGGTGACGAGGCCCGTTCGATGGATTTCCTTCGTGATGCGCTTATGAAGCCGGGCCCGATTGCTGCGGGCGATGACGACGATGATGGCGATGAGGAGTAGGTCTTGTAGGTGGTAGAGGCTATCTGATTAGAAACGGATAGGGGCACTATGTCCTTCGAGCAGATAGCTGGGGCCCTAAAAAAATATCATCCGAGCCCAGACCTTCAGACGCTGCAGAAAGCCTATGAATTCGCGCAGAAGTGCCACCAGGGGCAGGTGCGTGCATCGGGAGAGGCTTACTTTACTCACGTTGAGGAGACATCACTCCTCGTTTGCAAATTGAAGCTTGATGAGCCCTCGGTGATCGCGTCGCTCTTGCACGACACGATAGAGGATTGTGATATAACCCGGGATGATATCCAGCGTGAATTTGGTCCTGGCATTGCGGACATAGTCGAGGGAGTTACCAAGCTTACTCGAATTGAGTTTGAGTCGCGCGAGGAGAAGCAGGCGGAGAACTTCCGTAAGATGCTCCTGGCGATGGCTAAGGATATTCGCGTGATCCTTGTTAAGCTGTGCGACCGCTTACACAATATGCGGACGCTCAAATTCTTCAGCGAGGCGAAGCAGCGTCGTATTGCCGAGGAAACGCAAGAGATCTACGCGCCCCTGGCGAATCGTCTTGGAATCCACTGGTTGAAATCAGAGCTCGAGGACCTCTGCCTGCTCTATCTACGCCCGGAGCTCTACCACCAGATCGATGAATATCTGAAGAAGACGGCGCCGGGACGGGACTCGTATGTAGAGCGCACTGCGTTGGAGATTCAGAAGGTTCTTGGGGATGCAGGGGTTTCCGCGGCAGTTAAGGGGCGTGGCAAGCATCTGTACTCGATCTGGCAAAAGATGCAGAAGGATAACGTCTCTTTCGAGCAGATGTACGACTTGCTTGGGTTCCGGGTCATCGTTCCAACGGTACGGGCCTGCTACGAAACGCTTGGTATTGTGCACTCTACCTGGAAGCCGATTCCGGGGCGCTTTAAAGATTACATAGCGATGCCTAAGCCGAACATGTACCAGTCGCTGCACACAACGCTGATCGGGCCGGAAGGGCAGCGAATCGAGATTCAGATTCGAACGCCGGATATGAACCGGGTTGCCGAAGAGGGAATCGCTGCTCACTGGCGCTACAAGGAGGGTGGGGCTGCTCCGGCGTTTGATCTTCAGTGGGTTAAGGAACTCGTTGAAACGCAGCAGTACCTCAAGAATCCAGATGAGTTCATTCAGTCAGTTAAAGGAGAGCTCTACCCAGAGGAGGTCTTTGTATTTACGCCCAAGGGAGACCTGGTGCGGCTTGTATTTGGAGCAACGCCAGTAGATTTCGCCTACGCCGTGCACACCGACGTTGGCCATCGTACGATCGGTGCGAAGGTGAATGGGCAGATGGTGGCGCTCGATCACATCCTCGCCAACGGTGACACGATCGAGATTGTTACCTCAAAATCTCACGTCCCCAGCAAGGATTGGCTTCGATTCGTACGCACGTCAAAGGCGCGGCAGCGTATTCGAGCATTCCTCAAGACTGAGGAGCACGCACGCTCTCTAGCACTCGGCATGGATCTTCTGACCAAGGACATGCGAAAAGTGAAGCTTAGCCTTAAAAAGGTGGAAAAGGATGGGCGGCTCTCTGATGTGGCAAGCGATCTCGGGTTTAAAACTGTCGGCGAGATGTTTGCAGCTCTCGGGTACGGCAAGGTCAATTCTTCGAAGATTATCGCGCAGCTTCTCCCGGAACAGGGTGATGCCGACAGGAAGCTTGAGGAACAGCCAACGCCGCTCCAACGGATATTTCATCGGGCAGCTCAAGTTAGTCGTGAGCGTATCGGTGTTAAGGTGTCTGGGCTCGAGAATGTGGTTATTCGCTTTGCAAAGTGCTGTCAGCCGCTTCCGGGAGACCGCATCATAGGGTTTATCACTCGGGGTCGGGGAGTAACTGTTCACTACGCCGATTGTCCTCAAGTGCTCGATAGTGACCCGCTTCGACGAGTAGACGTCGAGTGGGATTCTGGAACAAGAGCACTCCAGAGGGTCAGGATTACCGTTCATGCGCAGGATCAGATGGGACTCTTGGCGAACGTGTCTCAGGCAGTGGCGGGTCAGGGCACTAATATTACGAGTGCTCAGATCAAAACAGAGCATGGCCGTGCTAGTATTAATTTTGAGATGCAGGTATTGAGCGCTGAGCAACTCCACAAGGTCACGCGAGCCATCGAGATGGTGCCGGGAGTGATTAAGGTAGAGCGAGTGAAACACCTCTCAGGTGGCTTTATCGATGATGGATTAGACACTGAGGACTAGCAGGTGATGAGACGAGAGCAGGAGCGAATTCAGAAGTTCCCACGAGCCTTCGTCCAGGTGTTGCTGACAGCTGTTGTAGGTTTGCTCTTTGTGCTCGCAGGAGTGAAGGAGTCGAGAGCTATTCCGATTGGCAGTACTCCGAGTGGTGCAGCGACGCGCACCGCAGAGGAGCAAAAGACGATCGATGTCTACAAGCGAGCCAATCAGGCCGTGGTTTTTATCACCACCCGCTCATACGTAGTCGATCCGTTCACTTTTTTCGACGAAGTGAGGCCGCAGGAGGGAACTGGTACAGGAACAATCGTTGATGCCGAGCGAGGTATCGTTATCACGAATCTTCACGTTATAGAGAGCGCGCTTGAATCCGGCGGGAGCGTTGAGGTAATGCTCGCAAACGGCCAGAACTCCAAGGCGCGTCTTGTCGGCTTTGATCCGGAGAGCGATATCGCGGCTCTACAGGTGTTGAACATCCCCAAGGGGTTTGTTGCGTTGCCATATGGTGATTCCTCTATCTTAGAGGTCGGTCAACGTGTGTTGGCGATCGGTAACCCATTTGGTTTATATCGCAGCCTTACCGCAGGTATTATTTCGTCGCTCGATCGCACCATGAAGACTCCGCGAGGTGCGATGCTCAAGGAACTTATTCAGACCGATGCAGCGATAAATCCTGGTAACTCGGGAGGCCCGCTCCTCGATGCTGATGGCCGTCTGATAGGCATTAACACAGCTATTCTTAGCCAGTCGGGAGATTCAGCGGGAGTTGGTTTTGCGGTACCGATCAACAGCATCAAACGGATCATTCCAGAGCTGCTCGCAACCGGTAAGGTTCGACGCCCACGGTTGGGTTGGCAGCTGGTTGACACCGATCAGGGTCCGATGGTGCTTCGAGTTCTTTCGGATGGGCCCGCCGAACGCAGTGGAATTAAACCGATTGAACGGGTGTTCTCCAGTGGGGCGTTTGTCAGGGGGTATCGCCGAGATATTGAGAGCGCAGATCTCATTTATAAGGTCGACGGTGAGCGGGTACGAAATCGCGATGAAGTGGAGGATGTAATCCGCAAGGTGAAGAAAGGTGACGCGGTTGAGTTGACGTTACGCACTGGCGGTGTGTACGGCCGTGAGCGTCGTGTATCTGTAGTGCCTGGGTGGGAATAGAGATTTTGAGCGTGTGGCGATGAAGATAAAGGTCCTCCCCGATACGGTCATCAATCAGATAGCGGCCGGTGAAGTTGTCGAGCGTCCAGCGAGTGTGTTGCGGGAGTTAGTCGATAATGCAGTTGACGCTGGTGCTACGGATATCTTTGTAGCCCTTGAAGGGGGCGGGCACAGTCGGTTGAAGGTCCGAGATAATGGGTGTGGCATGTCAAAGGACGAGGCGATTCTCGCCTTTGAGCGTCACGCCACGTCAAAGGTGTCGTGCATAGATGATCTAGCGAGTCTTGAAACGTTGGGTTTTCGTGGCGAGGCGTTAGCTTCGATTGCGGCGGTGTCAAAGGTGCACTTGCGAACTCGTAGTAAGGATGTCGATGTGGGAACGCACATCGTATTTCGCGGTGGAAAGCTATCGGATGTCCAGAGCATTCCCTGGAATATCGGTACAGAAATTGAAGTGGAGCACCTCTTCTTTAATACTCCAGCGCGCCGGAAGTTCCTAAAATCGCCACGTTCCGAGGTGGCCCGCATTAGAACCTGGCTCGCTCACTCAGGTCTAGCTCGTCCGACGGTACGTTATCGTCTCGTATCGGACGGCGATGAGGTTTTGCGTTTGCAGCCTGTGGCTACGATAGCTGAGCGTGCCCGATCGGTATTTCCAGCGGATCTCATACCGGTGCTGCTCTCAGAGGGTGGGATCTCAGTGGAGGGCATGGTAAGCCATCCGGGGCAGGCGCTCTCGGATCAATCCGGTTTTGTAATCCTGATTAATGGTCGTTTGGTAACAGATAAGATCATCCAGCGTGCGGTGCGCGAGGGATATGATTCTATGCTGAAAGATAGAGAGCATCCGATCGGGTACGTCTCACTCACGCTGCCGAGCGACCAGGTAGATGTAAACGTGCACCCGCAAAAGAGCGAAGTGCGCTTTCGGCATCCGCAGCAGATATTTGCAGTTGTGCAGGGAGCGGTCACGACAGCGGTACGAACGATTCGTCGCCCGATGCAGATAGGGACTCACGGTGATGTTGGTCGGCTGAGTGATATCGCACCGAGGCAGGCAGGGCAGGAATCGCGATTTGAACGGGTCGCAGCCCCTGCTGCTGAGCAGTTGTACCACGCGCAGAACCTCTTTGATCGGCGGCATTCAGCTACCGAGGCGATCGCAGCGGGGAATACTGCAGTAGCAGCAGAGGTAGATTCAAGCACGTTTGAGCAGACGGTGCGTGAGTTTCCCAATACGTACATGGCGTCCGCAAAGAATTCCGCAGCGCCTGATTACGGCGTTGCTTCAGCTGCAAACTTTAGATTCTCAAGCCTGCGCTATATAGGTCAGCTGCTTGAATGTTACCTCGTCTGTGAGCTCGGTGACCGTCTTGTTGTGGTAGATATGCATGCAGCCCACGAGCGAGTGAACTACAACAAGATTCGCCAAGCGCGCGCTGAGCAGAAAGTCGTCTCACAGAGGTTGTTGATACCCGAAACTGTGCGACTGACCGAAGAGGCAGTTGTTACCCTTATGGAGCAAGAGCATGTGCTCCGTGAACTTGGGTTTGAGCTCTCGCAGATATCACCTGAAACAGTTGCGGTGCGTGGGGTGCCCGGGGTAGTAGCCCACCTCGATTGTGTCGGCTTGCTCAAGGAGTGTGCAGCTGAACCTCTTGCAGCTGGATGGCGTGAGCGGTTAGAGGAGCGGGTTGATCACATCGCAGCAAGGATGGCGTGCCATGCGAGTGTGCGTTCGGGCGATCTGCTCACAAAACAGGAGGCGTACGCGTTGTTTTCGCAGCTTGATGAAGCTGAGCTTTCAGGAGCATGCCCGCATGGGCGCCCGGTAGTAACGCAGTTTAGTCGCGAGATGGTCGAGCGTTGGTTTGGACGGGATCGCTGATGGTAGTAGCACCGCGTCGCGCACTGGCGGTTTGTGGCCCAACGGCGTCAGGAAAGAGTCAGTTTTCAATCCACATAGCGCACGCTCTGGGTGGCGAAGTCGTTAACATCGACTCGGTGCAGGTATACAGAGAGCTTGACATCGGCTCTGCCAAGCTGGCAATCGCGGAGCGAGAAGGAGTTCCGCATCACGTGCTCGATATATTCGCGCCTGATGAGGTAGCAAATGTTGCCAAGTTCCGAAGCGCAGCGCTGCAAGCGATAGATACCATCAACGCGCGTGGTAATCTGCCGATCCTCGTTGGAGGATCGGGGCTGTACGTAACGGCGCTGCTTCATGGGTTAGCAGATGTTCCGGCGACACCACCTGAGCTTCGCGCGGCAGTTGCGACTCTCTCAGCAGAGGAGCAGTACGCCGAGCTACAGAGGATTGATCCGCGCAGTGCTAGTCGGCTGAATCCGAACGACCGGCAGCGTGTTTCGCGAGCGATAGAGATCTACCGAGTGACAGGCAGGCCGGCGAGTGAACTCTTTGCCGATCATACCTTTGCCACAGTTGATGTCGCTGCGCTTGTGTTAGTTATCTGCCGACCTCGAGCTGACTTGTATCGCAGAATCGACCTGCGAGCGCAGCAGATGGTTAATGCTGGATTGTTGGCAGAGACAGCGGAGGTGCTCTCGCGATATGGGCGCGTAGCACCACTAGAAACCCTCGGATACAAGCAAGCTTGTGATTGTCTGGAAGGCATGCTGACGAAGGAATCTATGGTGAGCGAGATAGCGCTCCATACCAGACGCTTTGCCAAGCGTCAGATGACCTACTGGCGCAACGAGCCCTCAAAGCGTGGCTGGTTGGTGCGGCCTCGTGAGGATGAGTGTGCAGAAGAGGTGTCAGGCTTTGAGAGCGCGCCGGTGCGTGCGCAGAAGCGCATGAAGGGATTTCGTGTGCTACCGTGGGATAGAGGGCAGTTGATTGAACAGGTACGAGCTAGATTAGCGCAGCCGCTGGAGCAGAGCGAGGTTTGGTTTGTGGGAAGTAGGTAGTGCGCAGGCGCCTCCGGGTTAGGTTTATGCACGCGGCAAAACCACTCTTTAGTCTGGATTCTACACCTTAGACATCGATTCCTAACAACCTGACCAGATCCTGGTCCGGTTCATGAATACTGCAACTTCCGATTGAAAACGGAGCACGTTGCACCGCAGCGTCGAGCTCCTGAGCAGAGATCCTCACTGCATCGTACGCAAGTCCTTCTGCAAAGGAGAAACGAGTTATCGAGTTATTCATAAGAAGCTCCGCGAGCGCGGACTCTGAGATAGCAGATCCTAAAGCTCGGCGCAGGTATACAGCACAGGAGAGGTTGAGAAAGCCCATCGGATAAGTGTGTACAGCCGGCTCTGTGATCGGATGGTGAAAGCCCCCGGTTACTTTGAATCCCAGTCGTGCGTCCGCAGCTACGGCTAGGGCCACTGCAAGCTTCTCTGCGTCGATGCCAGTGGGGCCTGTGCAACGACACTTGAGCGCCAGTTGTCTCGCCAGGGGTGATTCTGATATCGCTTGGACGGTCTCCTGCAATACTTCGCGCCAATCGGATGTTGATAGGTCTGGTTCGAGCGCAATACTCGCTCCGGTTCTCTCTGTGTAGCTCCCCAGCTCTTTGACTATCACCTGCAGTGTCGCAGGCGAGACCTTGGCTTCGAAGCTAGTCACACGGAACAGCAGCGTGCCCCGAGCTTGGTCGAGAGCCTTAGCAGCTTCGATTGTGCTCGACACTCCATCGGTAACGAGTACTGACACGGTGAGCGGTGAAGTGAAGGGAAGAGCGATAAGATTGTGCGTAGCTAATTTCTTTGCGCCTCCCGCATCGAGAACCAGGGTTGTACCGATCATCCACGGAAGCGTGAGTGTGGTTGCATGTCCCGCAGCCTCCGCTAGCATGTCATCAAACGAAAGCGCGGCGGGAGGGAACATCCCGGCATAATCAAAGCGTTTATGTAGCAGTTTGTGGAGGCAATTTGAGGAGTCGTATTGAATCATGTACCGTTGAGTACCTCCTGATCAGAAGCATAATACACACGAGATCATACCGTGGGAGAGACGGACGCTTCAATATAAATCGACCTGCCTAGGGTGTCGCATATTATTACCCCTGTCTTGTTAACTGGGCGCTGCGAATGCTGCTAACGCGGGCACAACCACCGCAGAGAGGCGCTCAAACGATACTGGTCGTCATCTTTGTCTCGCGCGTGGCCACATATAATCGATGTGGTAACGATAAATTGATTGCCGAGGTGGTATGCAGTGGATGAGTACGATGGGCTGCACAATCCGGGGCACCGTTGGTATAGGTCCTCACCGTCGGGGCCGTCGCCTTGGGTTAGATCCTTGTACCATTGTTTGGCGTCTTGCTCGGATGTAAAGGCACGATTTGCGTACATGATCGGATGTGTCGTGGTCGAGCGCAGGAGATGCTCGCAGGCTTCCCGCTCGTCATAATTATCAAGCGCGATTTGTGGAGCGGAGGTAAAAACAACCGCGACCACAGGGGTTTGGCAGCTTTGTTTGCACGGACTGGGCTGTGAGGCCACCTGTGCTGCTTGTGCTCTGGCTTGGGCTAGTAGAGCGTCCATTCTCGAATTGATGGAGTGCTCAGCGTTCCTCAGGTTGGCAAAAAATCCAGCTGATGCCAGGGTTGTTCGTACGGGTAACTCACTTGCGGGAAGTGCGCAGGGGATGGCAGGCGGCGTGGCAGAGACCGAGTCACCACTCCAAAGCAGCAAGATGGCAACGAGAATTGGATACAGAATAGTAGAGCGCATAGTGGTAGGGGTGGCAGACGCAGACGTTTTTACTCGGCAACAAAAAATAACCCTGTCGTAAGTATTGGCGAAAGCCCTAGAAGTAAACGCGCCGCAATCGCTAAGCAATGGCTCCTTCAAAGGTACTTTTTATATTTTGTTTCAGATGGTTATCTCGGCTAGTCGGGGCTAGAGAGGGTTTGACCTTTATAAGCTAATTGTGGAATGATTCCCCGGCTGGGATAGGGAAGAGGCGCTTGATAGAGCCCGACAGAGAACTTTACGAGGTCAGTGTTGCATGAGTCCGATTGAACATCCGCTCGATTTTGAAAAACCTTTGGTAGAGCTTGAGTATCAACTTGAGCGCTTACGCGACGAATTAGCGGGCGGAGACACCTCTCGACGCGATGAGTATGCAGCGCTTGAAGCAAAGGTCTCTAAAGTTCGTAAGGAGATATACGGCAAACTATCCCCGTACCAGAGGGTTCAGTTGTCGAGGCATTTTGATCGTCCGTTCACCCTCGATTACATCAAGTTTATCTTCAATGACTTCATGGAGCTGCATGGAGATCGGTTGTTCCGGGATGATCCAGCGATCGTCGGCGGAACGGCGCGTCTCGGAGAGGTGCCAGTGATGATCGTGGGCCATCAACGTGGTCGGACGACGACTGAGCGTCTAAAGCGTAACTTCGGAATGCCGAACCCTGAGGGATACCGCAAGGCGCTGCGATTGTTTTGCATGGCGGAGAAGTTTGGATTGCCGCTCATTACGTTTATCGACACGCAAGGGGCGTTCCCGGGTCTTGAGGCTGAGGAACGCGGGCAGGCAGAGGCGATAGCGCGCAATCTGGCGGTACTTTCAGAGATGACGATTCCGGTGATCAGCGTAGTGATCGGTGAAGGCGGAAGTGGTGGAGCTCTGGCGTTGGGGGTGTGCGATCGTATCCTTATGCTTGAAAACGCTTGCTATTCAGTCATCACCCCAGAGGGATGCGCATCGATTCTGTGGCACTCGGCAGACAAGGCGGAGGTTTCGACCGAGCAAGCTGAAACTGCTGCCGAGGCTCTCAACCTGACCGCGCAAGACCTCAAGCGCTTAAAGCTTATCGATGATATTGTACCGGAGCCGGTCGGCGGTGCGCACAGCAATCACAAGGAAGCTGCCGAGCTCCTCCGAGCGGCTTTGGTGCGTAATCTAGAGCCGCTCTCGAAGATGGATGTTAAGGAACTCGTAGCTAAGAGGTACGAAAAGTTCAGGAAAATAGGGCCTTTCTCTGAGAATTAGAGGGGATCATGGTCGTAGTTGCTTTAGAACGCGGGTGGCGTTAGGCTGCTCGCAGTGGCTCTGGCCCGGTAACAGTGATGTAAAAACAAGGAAGCATGGCAAAGGACGCAATTGAATTAAACGGTGTAGTAAAGGAGTGCTTTCCAAATGCATTCCGAGTTGAGTGTGATAATGGCCACGAAGTCTTGGCCCACCTAGCGGGTAAGATGCGAAAGTTCTACATCCGTGTATTGCCGGGAGATAAGGTAGTAGTTGAGATCTCTCCGTACGATCTATCCAAAGGGCGTATCGTTCGCCGTATAGCAGAAGTTCGTGGTCGTGGACCTGCGACAGGTGGCTCTGGAGAGTCAGCGTAATTTGATTTAGATTCAGCAGTTGCGGCAGTTACGCCATTCTCATCCGTCCCAACTGCTCTTTTTAGGTTACAGTCGTCCTAACTCGCGTAGGTATCCGAAGGTGTAGATCCCGCTGGTGTGTCCATCGGCCCAGCGGATTCCTATCGCGTATTGGCCGACGCCCCATATCTCTTCAAGCGAGAGCTCTTCATTGATAGTATTCTGCACGATTGTAAGCGATCGCTTCTTGCCCGTAAGGGGTTTGGCGTGCGACTCATCGCCACGCAGCTCTCGACACTCAGCGCACGGACATCTCCTGCGCAGCATTTCACTCGTCAACTCGTTGATGGTACCATCTTGCCAGGTAACTCGCAGTCCCTTGGACTCCATCCGCTTGATCTCTAGTGGCATATTTTGCTCTGTCATGGTGTTCGCTGTTATTGATCATAAACACGATACACCGATGCTCTGTCGATCTGCAAACGGTCGCCTGGAGCTACCATACGTAGGCGTCCCACGAGATGGGTTTTCGTGTACAGGGACCGTAAATACGAGTATAGTCGGGGATTAGAGGATGCTGACGGCGCGCATATCACAAGGTGCCAAGGTTAGTAACCTACGAGGGGGGCTGCGTGGGTGATGCTGCACGATAAACAGTGATGTCACTCAAGAGGGTTCTCGAAAATGATAATGTGTGTAGCAGTACACCGATTCTACGAGGAGATTTTATGGGACGGGGAGATAAGAGGACGCGTCGCGGCAAGATATTCAAGGGCTCATACGGAAACACCCGGCCGCAAGGGACCGAGAGCGTAAAGCAGGCAAAGTCGTCAGGTGCGACTCCCGCCAAGAAGACGACTGCGACTAAAAAGAGTAAGTAGTTGAGAGGCGGATACGAGGCGGTGATCGCCTCTATCTGCTCTTAAGTTGGTCACGCACGTAGCGAAAGAGTTTTACCTCCGTGTCTCGGGCAAGGTAGCGATCGTACTGCTTTGCAAAACGAATCGCTTTGGGTGATGAACTCGGCTTGACCCCAGATGTTTCTCCCTGAGCTGGCAGAGGGCTTTGGTATGCGCGCAGCGCGTCCTCAGTACTGTGTGCCGCTTCAGTCGCGTCGATAGCAAACAAGCTCTGCACCATCTGTTGCATGACGGCCGGGGGTGTCGTCTCTAGTACGCGATAGAGTCCGTGGGCTCGAGCCCGACAATTGACCTCGTAGGCAGCGATGAAGGTGTTTTCGGTTGCAGAACGAGTCGGAGCAATCAGTGTTGAGCCAAGTGAATGGGCCTTTTCGAAGCTGCCCCCATAGCTCTCATATATCTTTAAAAGTTGAGCTTTGCGGTCGAGGTCGGCGGATTTCACACGGTACCCGACCACGGACGCGGTGACACCAGACACTACGAGTAGGAATGCCATAAATAGTAGCGAAGCACGGTGATCTCGGATCGGAGAGCGGCTGTTCGCCGTAGGGGTCTGTGAAAATGAGCCGTTGATGTTCATGAAAAGCTTCTGCTTGGCAACCAGATACTGTGAGCTTGAGCGGCTTTGCCCGTAGCTCCTCGTTCCTAGACTATCTCGCAACTTATCGGTTGCCGTAAAGGGGCGTTGCAATGTCGTGAGGTTTTCGCCACAATTCGCCGATACGTTCCCTGCGAAGGGATGAGCAGTCGAGGGATATGTCACCAAAACGAGCAAGCAAAAGGCCCACCACAACCCAGGTAGCAGTGATCCCTGGTTCGTTCGATCCCTTGACCAAGGGGCACGTGGATATTATCGAGCGTGCTTTGGGGATCTTTGATCGAGTGGTTATCGGTGTTCTCAACAATCCGTCTAAGAGAGCCCTTTTTTCTGAGTCTGAGCGGGTCGCATTGATCGAGCGTCAGTTCGGCCGCTACAAGGGAAGGATCTCGGTGGTGAGCTTCTCGGGGCTCTTAGTCGAATTTGTCCGTAGCGTAAAGAGTAGGGTGGTAATCAGGGGGCTGAGGGCGATATCAGACTTCGATTATGAGGCTCAAATGTCGATAATTAACCGCAAGCTAGACCCATCGATTGAGACCTTATTCCTCACTGCCCGCGAAGAACATTCCTATATCAGTTCGACAATAGTGAAGCAGGTGGCGATGCTTGGGGGCGATGTCTCCGATATGGTGCCTCCAGTAGTGGCCAGGGCGCTCGCGAACAAGCGACAGAAAGCTGGTCAATAAGCTGGTTTTGCTGGTTAAAACGACATCTTGTCGCGGCCTCTGGCTAGCTTGAGTTACTACCCCGTCCGGTCTATAATCCCCCGACTTTAGTCTAGGAATCGAGTAAATATGTCAAAGCAAAGAACTTTATCAATCATTAAGCCAGACGCTACCTCGCGTAACCTCGTGGGTAAGATCCTCAATCACTTTGAGGAGGCAGGCCTCACTATTGTTGCCGCTAAGATGGCTACGCTGACCCCCCAAGAGGCTGGGCAGTTCTATATCATTCACAAGGATCGTCCATTCTACGGAGAGCTTATCGATTACATGTGCTCGGGGCGAGTGCTTGTGTCAGTGCTCGAAGGTGAGGATGCGGTTAATCTTAACCGCAAGCTCATGGGTGCAACCGATCCGAAGAAGGCTGACGCGGGGACGATTCGCGCTCTGTACGCTGAGAGTATCGCAGCGAATGCCGTGCACGGATCTGATAGTGCAGAAAATGCGGCGACAGAGATTGCGTTCTTTTTTCCGGAACTGAAGTAGGTTTCCCGTCTAGGTGGTGCTGTTGTGAGTGAAGCGAGCAGGGACTTTTATAATTATAGTTACTCTGAACTCGCGGATCTCTTGCAGACGGAGTTCGGGGCGAGTTCCTTTCGTGCCACGCAGCTATTTGAGTGGGTCTATCGGAAAGGGATCACCGATTTTGATCTGATGACGAACATCAGTCGTGAGCTCCGTTCCAAGCTCGCGGGTAGTTTTGTTTTCCCGAAGGCTCAAATTGCCGAGAGGCGGTTGAGCGTCGATGGAACGCGCAAATACCTCTTTGAGGTTGAGGGTGGTGATCTCGTTGAATCGGTTATGATTAAACAGCCCAATCGCATGACTCTCTGCGTCTCGTCGCAGGTGGGATGCGCCATGGGATGCAAGTTCTGCCGTACCGGCACCATGGGGCTTAAGCGTAGTCTCTCTACTTCAGAGATCCTGAGGCAGGTGAACGGAGTGATTGAGGACGCCAAGGAATTTGGCGATGGGTTCCAGAATATCGTGTTTATGGGGATGGGTGAACCGCTCCACAATTACGATGGTGTCACACGAGCCGTTCGCAATTTGACCGATCGTCGTGGATACGGGATGTCGCCGCGCAAGGTGACTGTTTCTACGGTTGGGCTAGTGCCGGCTATTCGTAAGCTCGCTGCAAGTGATGTCGCAGTGAGTTTGGCGGTATCACTCAACGGTACTACCGATGAGGTGAGGTCGCAGATTATGCCGATCAACCTGCGCTTTCCGATCGCTGAATTGCTCGATGCCGTGAAATCGTTCCCAGTTGGCCCGCGAAAAAAGGTGACTATCGAGTACGTTATGCTCGGGGGTATTACCGACACTCAAGCTGATATGGAGCGGTTGGCGGTGCTGATGCGCGGCTTGCCGATAAAGGTTAACTTGATTCCGTACAACGACAATGCGGGGTTGGGCTTTCAGTCGCCTTCACGAGAGTGGGTCTTTACGTGGCAACGCTACCTTAATTCGAAGGGTCTTCAGGCTTTCATCCGTTGGTCCAAGGGGGCAGATATTGCGGCTGCGTGTGGCCAGTTGGCGACTGAGTCCAAGAAAGGCTCACGTCTGCCAGTGGTTGAGCAGGTAGCTGCATAGAGCCCGGTATTGAGACGCGTAGCGAGAGTTTCGTGACAACCAAGATTCTGATAATCCCAAAGGGTCATCTCGGTGATATGCTACTGACAGGCCCGGTGTTTGAGGCGTTCAAGAAGAGTCGTTCCGATTATCATATCACTGTTCTGACCCCGCCGCAGTCGGCTGATTTCGCAAGGCGTGACCCGTGCGTTGATGAGGTCTTGGTGTTTGATAGACGCAAAGAGTATCCTGGATGGCAGGGGTTGCGTCGCTTTATTGAGGTGCTGAAGTCCAAAGGGTTCGACCGTGCGTATTCATTTCATCGGTCGCCACGCACGAGCCTCATCTTGTATTTGGCGCGGATTCCGGCGCGTGTCGGGTACGGGGATGCATTGCTTTCAGTGCTGTCGACCAGACGAATCTGGAAGACGCCGCGGTTTCATGAAGTCGTACGCAATCTTGAATTGGTGCACGCTGACTTGAGCGCTGAGCTACAGAGCGAGGTCGATGCGCTTAAAAGGAGTGGGCCAGCTCCACTCTCGGATCTTTTTTCGCTCCGCGTTCCGCTCGTTTCTGAGGGGGATCTCTCCGAGCCGGTGCGTGAGTATCTGGCACACGTTAAACCTTTTGTCGTGCTTTCACCCGGGAGTGCTTGGGAAACAAAGCGCTGGTCGCCGAAAGGGTTTCGCGGGGTAGCCGATGAGTTGCTTGCCAGGGGGTATCGAGTGTTGATCGTAGGGGCGCCCAGTGATGCTGCGGCGTGTGCGGAAGTCTGCCAAGGAGCCCAGCTTTCAGCTACAGGTATTACCAATATGTGCCGAGCTACCTCGCTCCTTGAATTGATCTACCTCGTGAGCAAGGCGAAGGCGGTTGTCTGTAACGACAGCCTAGCGCTGCACCTTGCAGCAGCTACTAAGGTACCAACAGTTGCGGTATTCTGTGCGACTTCGCCGCTGTTTGGCTTTGGGCCGTGGAAGAATCGGGCGATCGTAGTTGAGAAGACCGACCTGTTCTGTAAGCCGTGTCGACGGCACGGCTCACGTCGATGTCCAACCGGCACAAACGCGTGTATGGAGGGTGTGTCGAGCAGCATGGTAGTAAAGGCTTTTGATGATCTTCTTGTCGGTGAGGTGCCTCGCCGAGGAGGAAGTTTGCACGTGGTGTAATTTCTTTTGTATGTAACTATGTCTTTTTCGAGTGTTGCTGAGTCTTCGGTTAAGCCCTTGAGCGATATTGTGCGAGGTCCATACATACTTTCGAGTCGCGGTGTGCTGACGGATGAGCAAGCAAATATGATCATTCGCGCCCTGCGCGACGGTGCTGGCGCGGGCGAGCGCTCAACGCTGGGAGGCCGAAGTCGATCGACTGTCATGGATATCACCGGCCTGGGGCGCGTGTTCGTTAAACATTACTCACACGGTGGTGTGTTGCGGGCCGTGACGGGTGGGCGATTCCTCGCCATGGGCGTGCCACGTTCTCGGGTTGAGTTCGAGATGCTGGAGCAGGTTAGGGAGCTCGGAGTGCATGCGCCCCAACCGTATGCCTTCGTCAGGAAGGGCTCTCTCGTGTACGGCACCTGGCTCGTTATGGAGGAATTATCTGGTGCCAGAAATCTGGTTGACGTGCAGAGAGAGGACTCTGACGAACTCCATCGCGTCATGACGGCGTTGGGCGAGCAGATGGTAATACTCATTCGTAATAGGATATTCCATATAGACCTTCATCCAGGAAATGTGCTCGTAACGCCTCCAGGGCTCGTGTATATCGTTGATTTTGATAAGGCGCATATCTTCAACGGGTCAGCATCAGCATTACGCGACCTGTACCTGAGGAGGTGGCGTAGAGCAGTGATTAAGCATGGGCTATCGCCGGTTCTTTCGGAGATGATGTCATTAATGTTGCGGAGCTACAGTGAATAAGAGTCCTCGACGGTACCTTTTTATTCTGATGGGTGCACTTGGCGATGTCGTTCGCGGTATGTATCTGGTTAATTCGCTCAAGTCAGCTGAACCTGATGCGCATATTACATGGTTAGTAGAGCCAGCGTGCTCGGGGATACTTACGCTACATCCGGCCATCGATGAGATCCTCGTATTTAATAGGCCCAAGGGGTTACGCGGGGTTCTAGGGATTCGTCAGGAGCTTGCAAAGCGGTCGTTTGATGTGACTCTTGATTTACAGAGACACGCCAAGAGCGGTTTGTTTTCGTGGTTTTCTGGTTCTCCGCGACGTATAGGGTTTCATCGTAACGATGCAAAAGAGGGAAACTGGATCTTTAATAACGAGTACGTGCTGCCGCAGGGTGAAGCGATCTCTAAGATCGAACACTACCACACGTTTCTTACCCCGTTAGGGTTGCCACAACCGCAGCAACTGTCGTCGGGACTTGAAGGGATTACTCTGGAAGGTGTGACAGCTCCGTGGGCTGAGAAGCTGCGAGCTGAGCCGTATGTTGGGTTTATTCTCGGATCATCGTGGGATTCTAAGGACTGGCCAGTCGAGGGCTACGAGGGGTTGCTTTCGAGTATGCCGGGTGGCACCGTAGTTTTTCTCGCTGATAAATCGAAGGTAGCCATGGCTGAGCGGCTCGAAAGGGTTACCACCAAGGCAAAGGTGCTGAATCTTGCAGGTAAGACTAACTTGACGGAGCTCGTAGCCTTGGTGCACGGTGCGCGAGTGCTCGTTGGGCCGGACTCCGGACCCGGCCATATTGCGGGGGCTGTCGGCACACCACACATTACCCTCTTTGGCCCAACACCGTGGGTTCGCAATGCACCGCGGGGAAGCGAGGCGCTGACACTAACAGCTAATGTCGGGTGCTCTCCGTGCAAGCGGCGAGTTTGCCCAGGTTTAGGCAAGGTGTGCATGAAGCTGCTACGGCCCGAAATGGTGCTTGAGAAGATGCAGAAGGTATAGAAGCCCGGGGCATCGCAATTCTTCCGCTATCTACTCGAAACAGCTGGGAGTATCGATCAGGATACAAATGCGCGGGTCAGCGCTGCAAAACTCAGTAAAAACACCTATTCCCGCGCATTTGTGGCCCTTTAGAGTGGACGAGAATTGCGATATCCTGGTAGTACCCGGGGCATCGCAATTCTTCCGCTATCTACTCGAAACAGCTGGGAGTATCGATCAGGATACAAATGCGCGGGCCAGCGCTGCAAAACTCCGTAAAAACAGCTATTCCCGCGCATTTGTGGCCCTTTAAAGTGGATGAGAATTGCGATGTCCTGTGGGTTGGACAGGGCATCTTAATTCGCCCGTTATCGACCCGCAAATGCCAGCATTTTTGCCCCACGTAAGCAGAGAGAATTGCGACGCCCTGGTAGCAGCCGCTGGTAGTGGCGCCAGATGGGCGCTCTTGGTATATATCCCATATGAAACTAGCAACAAAACACGAGCTCCTGGAGACGCTCGATAAGATGACGGGGGTTCCGATACTCGTGGTCGGAGATATCCTGCTCGATCGCTACACGTGGGGGAAGGTAGAGCGGATATCGCCTGAAGCACCGGTACCCGTAGTTCAGGTGGTGCGCATGGAGGACCGCTTAGGCGGAGCGGGAAATGTTGTCCGCAACCTCGTCAATATAGGCGCAAAGGTATCGGTCGCAGGTCTCATAGGTGATGATGCGGACGGGCGTGTGGTTATCGACCTTTTTACTCAGGCAGGGGCGGATGCTTCTGGGGTAGTTGTGGACCCATCTCGTCCTACGATTCTCAAGAGCCGGGTTATCGCAGCCTCCCAACAGGTGGTGCGTGTCGATCGTGAAGTTCTTGATCCGGCACGGTCGGATGTATCTAAGAAGCTCACGCAGATCGTTCAAGAGCGAATCGAGGGTGCTCGGGCGGTGATTCTCTCTGACTATGGTAAGAGTGCCGTCACGGTGGATGTGTTACAGGCGCTGACGGCTGCCTACGACCAGGGTACGCTCGGTCTCAAGTCTCGTCCGCTGTTTGTGGATCCGCATCCGCGAAATTACGATCGCTATCGTGGGATGAGCGTTGCTAAGCCCAATCGAAAAGAGGCGGAAGCGGCGTCAGGGCGGAGCATAAAAGGGATCGAGGATGCCTTCGATGCCGCCGGGATATTAATCAAGAAGTGGGGCGCTGACATAATGGTGATTACGCTCGGAGAGGGCGGTATGGTAGTTCGCCGTGCTGATAGCTCCGACGGATTGCACCTGGAGACGATGGCGCGAGAGGTGTTCGATGTGAGCGGTGCTGGCGATACGGTGACCGCGGTCTTTACCGCGGCGCTAGCGGTAGGCGCTGGTCCGGTACATGCTGGTATTCTGGCTAATATAGCAGCTGGTATCGTTGTTTCCGAAGTTGGAACTGCGGCTATCAAGCTCGATAAATTACGTGAACAAGTAGAAAAGTGGGAGGTATAACGACCGATGGGGCAGAGCGTTGAGCGATGCGCGGTTAAAAGCATGACCGGCTTTGCTCGGGTCTCGAGCGCGTGCGCGGACGTTGACCTTGAGGTGGAGATCCGCTCGGTCAACCACCGATTCTTTGAAATCGCTGTTCGGGGGGTCCGCAGCATCGCTCAGTTAGAGCGGGAGGTCCGGGCGTCTTTGCAGGGAGAGCACCGTCGTGGCCGCTTCGAAGTGTTGGTCTCGCGCCGTGTGCGGGTAATACCCCCCGGAGCGCTGTCAGCGCAACCTATGCGGAGCTCACAATCCGAAAAGTTTGACGCGGCGGTGGCCTCATATGCTGCAGCCTGCAAGCGCTATGGACTCGGTGCTGAGGGGCTTTCACACTTTATGAGCGAGCTTGTATTGCGTGACGTTGCTTCGCCCGGAGAGGTAGGTGAACTGTCACAGGAGGAATCGGCGGCGATTCGAGATCTCGTTACTCGTTGCAGTCGGTTGCTCCGGCAGGATCGTGAAGCTGAAGGTGTCGCGCTTGTCGCTGACATCGAGCTCCGAGTAGCTGCAATAGTATCGATGCGAGAGTCGATTTCAACGCGTGTAGCTGGCAATACTACCCGTTTTCGTGAACGCATCTCCGAGCGCCTTGCCGGATTGGAACCTGAAGTGCGCGTTGATCCGGAGCGGTTGGCGCTTGAGGTTGCGTTATTGGCGGACCGAGTTGATGTGAGTGAGGAGCTTTCGCGTCTCGCCATCCATCTTGCACAGTTTACGCAGCTTCTGCGGCAGGGGTCTGCGGAGGGGATTGGGAGAAAGTTGGACTTCACCGTTCAGGAGATAGGTCGCGAACTCAATACTATCGGTTCGAAAGCTCAGGATGCGCAGGTACAGGGAATCGTGGTAGAAGCCAAGGCAGAGTTGGAGCGAATCCGAGAACAAGTTCAGAATATCGAATAGGTTGGAATGAGTTCAGTTCACAAAAGTTTGGTTAGAAAAGGTATTTTGTTTGTCCTTATGGGCCCAACTGGTTCAGGGAAGAGCACTTTTTGTGAACGACTTGTTGCTGATTTTCCGGAAGGCTTGCGCTATTCAACATCGGCTACCTCTCGTCCGCCGAGGGCTAACGAGGCCACCGGAAAGAGTTACCATTTTATGACTCGAGAGGAGTTCCTCGCGCGCCGTGAGCGCGGCGAATTCTTTGAATGGGAGGAGATTCACGGCAATCTCTACGGAACGCTGCAGGAGAGCCTTGTTCAAGGTATTGAGAGTGGAAAGGATCTCCTGTTCCAGATTGATGTGCGTGGAGCGCTCAATTTCAAGCGACAGTTTCCAGATAATACGGTGACGGTTTTTCTTGTGCCGCCATCCTTTACAGAGCTTCGCAGACGCCTCGAGGCGCGGGGAACGGTTGATACTGCTGAGCTGCAGCGACGATTTGCCACGGCGAAGAGCGAATACGAAGCGTTGTTGAAGTTGCACGGACAGGGTCCGATGATCGACTATCTCGTAGTTAATAGGGAGCTTGAATCGACATATGAGCAGGTACGGGCGATTGTATTGGCCGAGAGGTCTCGCTACCAACGAATCGATAAGGATTCGGTAACTCAATTTTGTGAGGTGACACCATGAGGCATCAGAGATGGGGTAGGGGACGTCAGATCGTCCTGTACGTTGTATCGCTTGTGGTCGTACTGGGTTTCCAGGGCTGTTTTTCGCCAGCAGTCAAGAGCCCAAAATTTATCGATGAGGTTCGACCTATCCCCCCAGCGCTCAGGGTGATTACATACACTATTCAGAGGCGCGATCTTCAGGGTGCATTAACGAAGATTAGCGAGAATCCTATCCGGCTTGTCCCGGTCTTTCAGACGGTATCGTCGGTCGAAAGTTATGAGTACCGGATTTTTGATATCACCCGGGATAGTGTCTATGGACTGCTTGGGCTTGAGAATGCAGATATCATCGTGGCGGCAAATCGCTACCTCGTGAAGAATCCCGCGCAGTTCCCAGCATTTGTGCAGCTACTTGCGCGTGAGAATGAGGCAACGATTGAGATACGACGCGGCGGGGAGGCTCGCCTGCATAAGTATACATTTGTGCCGGTGGTTTCAGGGCGCTAGCCTTGGTGACTCGCCAGGGCATTTCAACATTTGTATCCCTATCAGAAATGCTAGTTTTTTCGAGTAGACAGCGGGAGAATAGCGATGCCCTTATGATCCGTTTGGCTCAGATTTTTACGACCAGCGAGTTGAACGAGCGATGTCGTAGCAGCATCAATCCCGATGAGGTCTTTTAGTGTGCGTTGTTCGAGAAGCTTATCGATCGCTAGTCGGAGATCCTGCCACACTCCGTGTAGACCACAGTTTTGCTTAGTTGCACATTGTGACCCATCTTCAGGATTTGGATGGACAGGCGAGTAATCGCAGATAATCTGGAACGTGTCGCCTTCGGTCGCGTAGAGGATATCTTTCAGTGAAATAGCCTCGGGCGCACGCAAAAGGCGGTATCCTCCACGGGGCCCGCGCTCGCTCTCAATTACACCCCCACGACGCAGCCTCTGAAGGATCTGCTGGGTATACTGAACGTCGAGTCCCTGACTCTGTGCTATCTCTGTTGCGCCTACAGGCCCGTCCCCGTACCTCTGAGCTAGGTACAATGAGCACAAGATACCGCATTCGCCCCACTTAGTTACACGCATAGCACGGTGAAGGTATCACAAAATAATTGTCGGTCAAATTACGAACTATGCGAAATACTCAGCCAGCAACAGCCATGACCACGGGACTACCGCAGCAACTGCATAGAGCCCAGCGATGCAGGTTAGAGCTACTGGAAGCCATGAGATGCGGTGGGCTTGAGCGCAGAGTGTCATGATGACAGCTATACATGCAGCCTTGGTAATAGCGATGGCGGGCAAAACACCAACGAGCTTCATCAGGCCCCGAAGAAGTGGGTTGCCCTCGGCGCGTAGGCCAAAGGTGCTCATCCCCGCGTAGGTCAGGATCCCATCAAGTACTTGCAGGGTGACTAACACTGCCGCAAGCCACATGATCTGACTCCGGCTGGAAGTATTAGCTTCCAACGAACCCGAAAGAACGGCGCCTTTTTGAACTAGATGCAGGTGCGCAGAACCGAGCTCTTCAGTCGTAGTTATTTTTAGGGCGGCATTTGTCATCGTTAAATTCTCTTAGCCGGACGTGAGTACCAATACCATATCCGGCGCAGGAGAGCGCCTGGTTCAGGATAAAAGCAAGGGCCCGCAATTCTCCGGCTATCTACGCGAAAAAGCTAGCATTCCACAAATGCGCAGGGGCGGGCTTCTACAGGAAGAAGAGAATAAAAACAATATCTTATAGTGATTTACGGCAAACGCTCTGCCAGTTCTACTGGCACGGACCTCTGCAAATCACTATCGTTACAGTCATTTGCCCGGGCCCTTAGATGAGCAAGCGGGCGCCAGTGCTGCGGAACTCAACAAAAATAGCGCTCCTAGTGAGAGCCATCCAGCTTCCCAAACTGCTCTAGCTCTGAGACAAGATTAGTAATCTTTTCACGAATATCCTCAGCAAGCACCGAGATCAGGGTTCCGGTCTGTGAAACAGAGTTATCGGTATGGCAGGTCTCGCGGGCGATCCATTCAGCACAGCTACCGAGGTGATCAATTCTGCTGGCGATTTCAAGAAGCTGAGCAAGGCTGTTCATGTTTTTTTCTCCCGAAGCGTGTTTCGCGGCTTCGGGAATTAAGATGAAAGCCTTTTGCCCAAGGTTTCCTAAAAGATCTCTGACCCCCGAAAACTACTTGGTAGCAGCTTCAAAGCTTGAGTTAATTGCGAGCACTCCAGGAGTGTATGAAATTCTTCCGGCAGATAATCCCCATGACCGAATGTTTGCTGATTCGAGCACTTCGTTCAGCTCAGAGTTTCCACCTGTGAACATCGCTAGTGTATTCTTTGCTGAATCCAGTACATCGGCAATCTTTGCAAAATTAAAGTAAAATGATGCGACGTTTGCCGATGCGAGCTGACCCTTGAGAACCTCTGGTAGAATCGCTGCAGGACTCCTGCCTGATTGAGCCGTAATCAAATCCTTTACCACGGAGTCTGACGAGCCGATCAACACTGACTTGGTGTTGCTTGGAGAGCTCATGTAGACGCCAGCCCCGATAAGGGTCGTGAAGTACTTAGTCGGTGTGCCCTCGATCTCTTTGGTCTGCCAAGTTGCGTTTTGTCCTGCTAGTGACATCGCCATTCCTAGCGAGCTTTCAAGAAAGCTCCCGAGCTGCTCGCGATCAGCACTTTCTAACAGCAGGAAGATGTCAGGAAGCGGAGATCCAGCGGCGTTGTTACGAAAGCCGATCGTGAGGCTCTCGAGTTTCTTCGCATGGTCAGCTAAACCTATCGGCGAGCCTTCTTCAATGCTCTTTATCATCGGCTCAAGCTTGCCCAGAAAATGAGTATCAAGAGCGATGGATAGGGCCGAATCAGCCGGGACCTTAGTCGCGGCAGGAGAGAGTGCGCCACCTTGAAGCGCCTCAAAGAACTTGGTCTGCGTATCTGTTTTTGGTGTCACAGCGAGTCCTATGTTGTGGACGTACTGCTTCGGAAAGCTGCTTTGAATCGCCAAAGCATCAAATGGGATATCTTGCGGTTTAAATTGTCCAGACTCATCGGCCTTTGCAATGGCATCGAGGAGTGGGCGGAGTCGCGAGAGTGATATAAAGGAAAATGCGAGCGTTTTATCGATAGGAGTGCAGGGGGTAGAGGCCTGTTTGTACTCCGGCAGTGCTTGAATCGACTCTATCGCGCCTGTGTTTGTTGAAGCGAAAAGGCCCTCGACGGTTGTTTTATTCGTTGATGCCCCAAGGAGTTCAGAATTGGCACCAAAGAAGACCTTTACTGGAGCATTCGACATTCCGATTGAAAAGCCTTTTGATGCGCCCGCTACAGACTCGTCAGAAACCTGTAGTGATGATTCAGAGAGCTTCTTCCGAATAATATCTAACTTCTCGGTCATCGCCACCCCCGCTGCTCCTCTCAGGAACAACCCCACGTCAACAGGCATCTGTGCACCTGTAACGGGTCCAGCAAAAACTACACTCCGAGCAAGGACCTTATCGACCGTGTATGTACCATCGGACGCAACAATGCCGAGTTGCAACCCAGAATCCCACACGCGCTGAATAATCGTCACTAACTCATCTCCAGCTCCTGATTCGCGTATCTTCTCAATCAGCCCGTCAATAGACCTCTTGGCGTTTTTGCTCCCTGAATACGGCGATTGAGTGAAGGCTTTGTATCCATCGCCGGAAAAATCCATAACAGCAAACGCAGCAGTTGCAGTTGGAAGCTTTTGCAGTAGGGCGTCGTTTGAGAGCAGCTTTGCTGTTTTTGCGGCAGGGGCAGCACCCTTATCTTTGCCAGTGCATCCGGTAACTATCAGCGCCAAGGCTAGTGCCGGGGCAGCAAGAGCGCGGACGAGGCGAGGAGTCATGATGGTGTTAATGATGGTACTCATAGTGCATTCCGGGGAGAGGTGTAGGCCAAAAGGGGGCCTAGCGAATTGCGCACTGGACACCCGTGTTGAGCGTACTACGTCCTGTGCGGCCTAACAACTCACGACCAGCGAATCAGGCAGCATAGTGCTTCGAGTGTAGATAACACCGAGCAACAAAACCCAGACGAGCCAAGCGAGGCATCGCCCAGTTAGGGAAGCTGCTAACATGCTACAAAATTCTGGTTGCGTTCTAGGGTGCCCTCTGAGTTAATTGTCTTGGTAACAGATACTATGTGTACCGAGGCAGGGCAGATAGGCGGGGCAGAGGTCGCCTACGACTAAGGTTTTCCCTTACGGAATCCACAGATGAGTTTAACCAGATTGGATTGTGATATCTTTAGGGGGGCAGAGGCGCTATCAGATGCGTCTGCGTACGTCGCGCTTAATCCGGTTATGAGGCCCGCTCAGATGGTATTTGCTGGCTCGACTGCGGCGATTCAAGGGGTCGGAGCGCAGGTGGCATACCGTCTCGCAATTGATTACTTTGTTGAAGGGGTAGTGAATCACTTAGAGCAGCTGGGACAGAAGCCTGTTCAGTCCGCTGATGATGAAGAGTCCGCTGTAGCGGTTCTGGAGGCGGCCTTTCGTTTAGCAAATGCGTCTGTGTATGGATTTGGTCATAAACTTGCGGCGGGTGGACGCATGGCGGCATCGCTCCTAGCGTTCATAGTCGACCAACGCAGGTTCGCGGCAGCCCGTGTAGGACAGGGAAGTGTGTACCTCTTCCGAAATAAACAGCTCTTCCCGTTTTTTGCGAGTGATGGTGCAGACCGTTCTATCGTTGGCGACATCCCCGAGTACTCAGCAGACTCGACATCTCAGAGGCAGACATTTATCGGGTCTCATTCAATTATCGATGTTGAGGTGGCATCCGTTACGTTGCTTCCAGGTGACTATGTAGTAGCTTTCTCACGGCCCTTAACAACCCTTAATGAGACCTTGCTTTTTCAGCACTTAGAGGTAGTTGTCGGTGAGGGATTCCCTGAGGTACAGCCGTATGGGATGGCCGAGCAGATGTGTTTAGATGTCTTTACGCAGGCTGATACCCTCTCGTTTGCCTGTATGGTCGGATTGGGGCCCGAGGTCATTTACTGCTCTCAGATCGTCGCCTAACGATGCGGGACAAAACCAGGTTTACGTGAGCTTTTGCCGCCTCTTTCTAGCCTAGTTCCTGTCCGGAAACCCCGATTTCCGCGCCGATACGCGTCTCGTGCTCTCATGAAGCAGAGAGTTCTCTACCGGTGCTTCGTATCGTGATTGCAAAGAGTCCCGATTTTCGGGGATTGTTACCCTGTGAGAGTATACTGCTGAATTGCGTTCTCAAAGGGTCCGTGTCTGTTATTCGGCCCGCTCAAGATACTCCATCATCAGCTGTTTTATCTTGGTCTGATATGGAGTCTTCTCTCTTTCAGCCTTGTACCGAAACGCCTCCAGCAGAGGCGCAGGAATCTTTATGCTGATGAGCTTCGAAGGTCTTTTCGACCGAGGATCTAACATTCTCTTGTAGTTTTCGATAAAATTCATCACCTCTGTTACGTCCTCAATATCAGGGGCGATGATCTGCTCGCGCTTGGCAAGCTGCAAGGGACGCGGAGCTGGGACGTCCTCGCGCGATTCCCGCGATCGTGAGCGTTTCCTGGATAATTTAGGTTTGTTGACACTGTTTTTAGTGGTGCTATTTCCCTTTTTTTGTCTCATATTCTCCCAGCATTTCTAGAATTTTAATATCCTCCAGGTCCTGTGGACGAGCGGAGGCTCTCTTCATTTTGATCAGATCCTCTCGGGCTAGAACTGAGATCTTGCTCGCCCCAAGATTTCTACTTACTCGGCTCATTCGCGCTAAATCATGCGTTATGATCACGTCAACAAGCTCGAATGGATTGCGTGGATTATGAAAGCTCCATGCCACAAGATTTCTCTTGCAAACGTACTCCTCACGGAAGTTGAACACTTCGCTCGCTTTGACCGGAATACGTGAAGTAAGACCCAGCCGTTCGAGACTTTGCTCTAATCGTCGGAATATCTCCTCTGAATGCTCGACTACAATGTCAATGTCGACTGTACCTCTCGGAGCCCCAAGAAGGGCCAGGGCCAGCCCCCCGACAACCGCGTAGGGCACCTTTGCTTGTTCCAGTTCTTTAGCTAACCTTTCTAGGAGCATGCTTCAGTATATACCGGTATATACCTGCGGAGCAAATTATTACAATCAGGCTTTCAGACGATTTCCATGGGTCGACGCGGTATTGCTCTTTCTTGATGGTGTCTGATCTTGATGTAGTCGGGGTGCTGGAAGTATGCTCTGCTGGGGTTGAGGCTGTGCTAAGGTGTTGTGGGTGATGGTGCTGGTATGAAGCAGTATCTTGATTTAGTGAGAGATGTTCTTGAGAACGGTAAACCCGAGGCTGGGGTTGAGAAAGACGGCGCATTAGTACGCCCGGATCGTACCGGAGTTGGAACCTACTCGGTATTCGGTCGGCAGATGCGGTTTAACCTTGATGATGGGTTTCCTCTGGTTACAACTAAAAAGGTTCACCTCAAGTCAATAATTCATGAGTTGTTGTGGTTCCTCAAGGGAGACACGAACATCCGCTACCTCAAGGAGCATAACGTATCGATCTGGGATGAATGGGCCAATTCGGATGGCGAGCTCGGACCGGTGTACGGTAAGCAGTGGCGCTCATGGGAGGGGCCGCGTGGCAAGGTGGATCAGATTCAGCGGGCGATCGACACGATTAAGAACAACCCGATGAGCCGTCGTATCGTGGTCGTGTCTTTTAATCCTGCGGATCTCCCAGATGTTGCTCCGCCTGCCTGTCACACTCTTTTTCAATTCTACGTTTCGGGTGACCGAATAAGTTTACAGCTTTATCAACGCTCGGCTGACCTGATGCTCGGTGTTCCGTTTAATATCGCCAGCTATTCGTTGTTCTTAATGATGGTGGCGCAGGTTACCGGTCTTCGACCGTATGAGTTTGTGCATACTTTTGGCGATGTGCACATCTACTCAAATCATGTTGAGGGAGCAGAGCTACAGCTACAGCGTGAGCCGCGGCCTCTGCCAACGATGAGGATTAACCCAGATGTTAAGGATATATTCGGATTCTCGTTCTCGGATTTTACCCTTGAACATTACAACCCCCACGAGCGTATAGTGTTCGATATCGCCGTATGAGTGGCTCTCCGAAGATTGCGGCAGTTGTCGCTATGGATGAGTCCCGAGTAATCGGCATCAACGGAGCGCTCCCGTGGCGTCTCCCCGCGGATATGGCGCACTTCCGCGCGCTCACAACGGGCAACGTGGTCGTTATGGGACGAAAGACCTGGGATTCCTTGCCACCGGCATTCCGTCCACTTCCGGGCAGAACCAACGTAGTGGTGTCGCGTACCCCATCACAATTGGATTTGCCAGAGGGGGTACTGAGGGCTGCATCACCAGAAGCCGGGGTGGCAATGGCATGCGAGGTTGCAGCGAAGAATTGCACCTCGATCTGGATTATCGGTGGAGCGGAGCTGTACCGGTCTCTTTTGCCACGATGCGATGAGGTTCACGTGACCGTGGTCGCAGGCCAACACGAGGGGGATGCATGGTTGCCAGCATTCGAGAGCGATTTCGTGCATACATCCGAGCGAAGTGGTGATGGTTGTACGTTTCATGTGTATACGCGGAAGGCAGAGGCCTTAAGGTAGGGAGCGATGAGTTCGGCAACATCGGAAAGAGGGGCCGAGACGGGAGCACATGAACGGATTGAAGCCCTCGTTCAAGCACTCAATGACCACGCGTACCGCTACTATGTCCTTTCACAGCCGACGATCAGCGATGCTGAGTATGATCAATTGTTTCGCGAGTTGCAGCTGCTCGAGGTCGCGCATCCGGAGTATATCCGGAGCGACTCACCAACGCAGAGAGTTGGAGGTAAGCCCCTTGAGGGGTTTGAGACGGTGCGTCACACGATTCCCATGCTCTCTCTGGACAACGCGATGAACGAAGATGAGGTGCGTGACTTCGATGATCAGGTTCGCAGGTTCTTGGCGAAGGATGGTCTGCAGCTTGACGTTGTTGATTACACCGTTGAGTGTAAGTTTGATGGAGTCGCAGTATCGCTGATCTATCGTGATGGGTTACTTGAGCGTGCAGCCACTCGCGGTGATGGTACGACGGGTGAGGATGTTACCAGCAATGTTAGAACGATAAAGGCGATCCCGTTACAGCTACGTGGAACGCAACGGCCCAAAGGAGTGCTCGAGATCCGTGGTGAGGTTTTGTTCAGGAAGAAAGAGTTTGAATCCCTCAACCAGGAACGCATCGCGCGTGGCGAGGAGAGCTTCGCTAATCCGCGCAATGCGGCATCGGGGAGCTTAAGGCAGCTTGATCCGCGCGAGACGGCGCGCCGACCACTCTGGTTTTTTGCGTACGGGGTTGGAGTGGTTGAGGGTGATGATCCGCAGATATCAGAGCTCTCGACACGTCCTCTCGATCATGTCATGCGGGCGGTGGCTGACTTTGGATTTTCGATCTCACCTGGATTTCGCGTTGCCACGGGTAGTGCCGGGATCGTTGATGCATACCGGATGGCTGAAGTTGATCGTGATAGTTTACCGTTTGAGATTGATGGGCTAGTGATTAAGGTCAACGATCCGGCGTTACAGCAGCGGCTCGGATTCCGACAGCGCTCGCCACGATGGGCGGTGGCAGCGAAATTTAGACCAGTCGAGGCGATTACAACCCTCGAAGATATCACTGTTCAGGTAGGACGAACTGGCGCGCTCACTCCTGTTGCCATGCTTACACCGGTGAAGGTTGGAGGAGTGGTCGTATCTCGAGCTACGTTACACAATCAAGATGAGATCGAACGTAAGGGGATTCGCATAGGAGATCGTGTTGTAGTACGCCGACAGGGCGATGTAATTCCTGCCGTGGTGGCGGTCGTAACGGCAGCCCGTACCGGTACTGAGCGCGAGTTCTCCTTTCCGAGCGCCTGTCCAGAGTGTAACACGCCGGTGGAGCGCCTTGCTGGTGAGGCGGTCGTGCGCTGCCCTAACGCACGATGTCCCGCGAAACTGCACAATCGCATACTACATTATGCATCTCGGGACGCGATGGATATCGAGGGGCTCGGTGATAAGATGGTGGCGTTGCTCTTGGAGCACAACGTGATTCGAGAACTCCCCGCGATGTACGAGCTGACAGTAGAGCAGTTACAAGAGCTGCCACGGATGGGCGAGCTATCCAGTAAAAATCTCGTTGCTGCCATTCATGCAAGCAAGAGGAGACCGCTCGATCGATTTATCTTCGCTCTCGGCATTCGGCACGTGGGGAGCAAGACTGGCCTGGTGCTCGCACGCCACTGCGGTACGATAGAGCGCTTTCTAGAGGTCACAGAGGAAGAATTGCTGGGTATCGATGAGATTGGTCCAGAGACGGCTGCATCGATCACTTCATTTTTAAAGGATGATGGTGAGGTCGCGATCGTCCGGCAGCTTCTAAAGCACGGAGTGCATCCAGAGCCTATCGAGGTAGATCGTGCCAAAGCGCAAAAGTTAGCAGGGGCTACATTTGTCCTTACGGGCACCTTTTCAACGATGAGCCGTAAGCAAGCTGAGGCGAAGATCCTGGAGTGGGGTGGCAAGGTGTCAGGTTCTGTCAGCAAGAAGACTCACTACGTCGTGGCTGGCGAGAGCCCCGGCTCCAAGCTCGATACCGCCGAAAAGCTCGGTGTGCCCGTGATTTCAGAGGACGATCTGATTGCGATGCTACAAGGTGCGTAAGTTCTAAGCCAAGTAATGTGCAAGGTCGGACCGCGGACTTTCTAGTCCGCCAGTTATTGAATGTGCAGCGCTCACCGTGACGGCACCAGGGTTGCACCCCGGCGAGTATTAAAATCCTCTGAGCTTTTGCGTAGCTGCGCCATGTTCATCCTCCTTAACTGCTAAAAAGCTCTGAGACTTCTATAGGATTGATCTCTGGCTTCATATCAGCGACTCCAAGCCGAAGCAGACGGCGGCTGATAAAGCAGAAGGTCATACGAGTTGGATCTGGGTTGCCTTTTTTTTGTTGT
>JBIKKR010000030.1:0-23399 GCA_044360225.1 Bdellovibrionota bacterium
TATGCCCAAATACAAAATCAGCTCACAAAAGCTTTTAAACCCGCGGATGGAATCACAAAATTTACTACTAAGAGAGGAGATGTCGTCTTATATGATCAAGTGAAGCAGGATGCTCTGCGAATAGCAGGCTCATGGAGGTTTACTGGCGATGTTGTTGCGTACGCCCAAGAAGTTTTAATTGTCGACAAACAAATAGCAAGGACGATATCTGCGGCTGTTGACAGGCAGCGAGCAAGAGTGACACGGAACCGGAGGGATGGAACAATGTCGAAGTCTCCAGAAAAGAATTGGATCGAGCTCCGGATTCCGGTCAATGTGGATCTGGCGAAGGCACGGACAGCCATGCAAGCACAATCTGGATCTCAAGTTACTCAAACTGAAAAAACTGCTTATTATCTGGTGTTGATTGAAACCCCACCAGTGCGTCAGCCTGAACAAAAGCAATCCCCCGACACGCAAAGAGAGTATATTTTAACGCTCTACCCCGGGAGTAAGGTGGAGGTGAGTGAAATAACCAAGATAGAATAGCTACGTAACAGCAAAATGTTTATGTTTAAGCGGGGCTGTTCCTTAGGTCTAGCTGTGCGATTTGCGAGCCACTCTTGCGATGCAGTCGTTTCCACTCCCCCGCCCGCAACCATCCACATGGCACATCAATCAAAGCCCTGGCACCTCCCCTGTATTTACTCTCCCCATCAGCAAGTACCACCACGCCCGCGCGAGAGAGGTACTCACGAATCCAGAATGATTACTTCGACTCGGCGGTTGCGTCTGCGACCTTGCTCAGTGCTGTTGCTAGCAATCGGAGTGGTCTCTCCGTAGGCTCGGGTCGATATCTGTGTACTCGATATGCCTTCGGCTGATAGTGCGCGCGCCACTTCTTGGGCGCGTGAGAGCGAGAGGTTGTAGTTGTACTGAATGTCACCAAGCGAATCGGTGTGCCCCTCAACAAGGAGGTGTCTCGAGGGGGCGCGCTTGAGCACCTGGGCGATCTCCAAGACGGTCTCGCGAGCCGATGATGTGAGCTGGGTCCTGCCCGTCTGAAACAGCACATCGGGAAGGTTCACCACAACTCCGCGCTCCGAATCGCGCACATCGATACCACGCTGCCGCAGCTCCTCTATCATGCGAGCATTCTCAGCGATACGCTGCTCGTTGCGCGCTATCCGATTCTGCGGAACGTAAAGCGCCGCAACTTTCACTGGGGCAGGAGATACTACTACGGGGTCTTTCTCGGGCGCTCCCAGGGATATATCGGCGCAACCGGAGGCGCACGCGGCAACCGCAACCGCTACAGATGGCGCTATGAGCCGCAGAAGCGTCATTGTCGGACCCGTAACTGGCGAATCGAGGTTCATAGGTGTTACCCAACTAGAACTGCACCTCGTCCTTTAAGAGCGCACCGAGCTCACGCTTTGCGGCGCTCATACTTGGATCGATCGAAAGGGCTTCCTTAAACTCCTCTTCGGCATCACGTGTCCGCTGCATTGAGGCGTACACCTTTCCGAGCTCATGGTGGAGAGGCGCGCTTTGTGGACAGAGTCGGAGTGCTCTGCGGAGGTGAAAGAGCTTATCTGAGTTCTCGGCTGCCTCCATTGCCAGGTCGCGTTCAGCGAGCGCTTCCTTGCACTCTTTTGACTGCGGTTGTGATGAGGATGCCGGAGCAACAGCGCGAGCTGTCGTGTCGGCTGGTTTGCTTGGAGCTGGGATATCGCTCTCGCTGATTCCGCCCGATTGTGGACCGTTTTTCGCGGGGCTAGCTTTCGGCAAGGTGCTCGGTGCCGGGACAACAGGTTGTTTTGCTTCGGTGATTACAGCCGCGGGTGTATCGCGCCGGGAGGTCGGCTGTGATGCCGCAGCGGCTACGGGCGAGAGATCCGATCGTACGTCGTATCGAGCCAGCGGTTTGGTGGAGTCGGCTGTTACAGCGGGAAGGGCGGGTGCCGGGGGTTGTAGATCACGAGATGCCACACGCCGCACTGGCTGCGCTGATGGTATGGATGCTGAGGGTATGGAAGCTGAGGGTGCTGGCACACGTTTTTGAACGGGTGGTTCTTGGTAGGAAGAGGAGTAGTAGCTTGACGAGTAAACAGGGCTACTAGTTGCGTGTGTTGGTCTCGGTCCACGTTGCTGTAGCCGTGCCCGTTGGCGAGCAACCTCGGGTGACTCGGGGTTCGTCGTTGTCCCGCGGTAGCGGTAACGCGGAGTGGATGGACTTGCGGAGTTGTACGAGTAGGAATCATCTCCGCGAACTGATCGGAGTTCGTTAATCTCGCTCTTTTGCGCCTGAATAACGCGTTCCTGCCTTTTGATAGCCTCGTCCTGTGTTTTGTTACGCTCCTCTTGCGCTTGCAGCGCGTTGCCAACTAAGGCACCGACCGCCGCGCCAGCTCCTGCTCCGATCGCCAAACCACTTCCGGCGTTGCCGGTCTGGTTGCCGACTATCGCTCCGAGTCCTGCGCCGATCGCTCCACCGACTCCTGAACCAACGGCCGTTGTTTGGCGCGGCTTGGTGCAGCCAGTAGCAGAGATAACAGCGAGCACGAGGCCGATAGCAACCGTCTTGCTGGTAACTCCGAGTGGTAAAGAGAGGGTTTTAAACGTCATGACAACTCCTGTAATCCTCGTCCGGGGCATCGCATCGCGACTCGTTGTGGTGCAGTTACTCTGTTACCTGCGGGTAGCGCGACTTGAGGTACTGATCGTGGTACTTTTGGCGCTTGAGATCTTGAAGCTCACGCTCTTGCTTTTTGCGCTCTGCGTCTTGCCGACGCATGAACTCGTCTTGCAGCTTTGTTGCACCTTCAGCTTCATCGCGAACATCACCTATTGCAGCACCTGAGAGCGCACCAACTGCAGCTCCAACAGCAGCACCGGTGCCGACATTGCCCGAAGCGCTTCCGATGGCAGCTCCGGCACCAGCGCCAACCGCAGTGCCAGCGACAGCGCCGGTTGTTGTGTAGCTGTCCCGCGGCGCGCACGCGGAAACGGTCGCTGCGGTGAGCACCGCGTAGAGTGAAAGGCGCAGTTGGGCGCAGTACTGTGAGCTGAGGTGGCTGAACATGAAAATTACCCTAAGAAAAAAACTTCTCGTTCGGAAATCAAAAACCGTGAAGCTGTCAAAGATTGTACGAAGAGTTGGTGAGAACGGCAATAAATATCGTATCGGAGCGCGGAGCTTCTGCTCCGCCAACATAACGATAACGGTTCGTTGTCCACTATGGGCGGGGGTGGCGAACTAGGAAGTTCACGATTCGATTCAGCGCTCCTTCGGCAGTAGCAGCAGCAGTCCAACCCCGATGCAGATAGCGCTGTCGGCGATGTTAAATGCCGGCCAGTGGGAGTTGCCGATATAAAAGTCAAGGAAATCAATGACCGCTCCGTACACGAAACGGTCGACCACGTTTCCGATCGCACCGCCGAGGATCCCCGCGAGAGCTATCTGCGCCACACGTGAATGGTAGTATGGCCTCGTTAGCAGGAACCCAACAACACCGAGCGCCAGGAAGACCGTAGTTCCCAACACAACCTCGCGCCAACCACTCTCAAGACCGGACCACAGTCCAAAAGCAGCGCCACGATTAAATGACAGTGTCAGATTGAATACTCCATCGATCACCGGGCGTATCTCGCCCGGTTGAAACGAGGTAAGCGCGAGTTGTTTCGTTATTTGGTCGCAAACTATGACCAACGTGACGACACACAATACAAGTAGCGTGCGAGGCGCACACCAAGACCGAGCGGAGGTTTGTGCTGGTTGGCGAGTGGCGTCATGAGTTGTGGCATTCATCGTCTGCGTTCTCTAGTAGTCAGAGCCTTTCACTGTAGCGGCTGCGCCAGGTGTAACCCGCAGCGGTGGCGATGCTACAGCGCGTGGCGTTGAAGAGAGTTGAATCTCTCCGAGTTGTCCTGCATTCGTTGAGAGTAGGAGATCTCCGCTTGAGAGGAAATAGATACTTCGTGCAGTTTTCATATCCTCTTTAAACACCTGTGCGGCCGTGCTTCGCAAAGCCCCGGCTTTGATACCGTATGAGGGGTCCGCAACGATATCGGCTACAACGATCGCGCCATCCCTGCCAAGAGAAGCTACGCGCGAGCCGTCGTTACTCAGAGAGACGCTAATAACTCGGCCCACGTGAGAGAGTGTCCTTGCCGCTATCTCAAAGCCGCGTACCTCCCACACCTCAACATATCCATCATCTGTGCCAACAGCGAGTCGTTGACCGTTGTCAGAGATCGCAAGTGCTGTGATCCCCCGGTCAGCTGGGCGTGTCGCATACATGTAGTTGCCAAACGTACCGAAAAAGCGCCCTCCAAAGAGGTTTTTATCGTAGCTCCCCTCGTGGTCGTCTGCTGTGTAAGCAAGCCACGCGTAGAGCTGACCATCCCAATCACTTGAGAAAAATGTCCGGCCGGTGTGTAGCGGCATAACGGCGCTGACTACTGTTTGGTGAGCGACGTAGCGCTCAAGGATTCGATCGCGCTCATCAGCGGACTCAGCGCCGCCCTCGCGTGGAAAGTGCCAGCGGTAGACCCGACCATCGGCACCTCCGATGATCAACGCGTGGTCATCCTCGTGAAATCCGAGCGATGTGGTGCGAGTTTTAAGTTTAGTAAGGTTCCACCGACCAGAGCATCCAACGACGCAGGCTACTGAGACGGTCAGCCCGGAGCTCCAGGCAACGACCGCGCGACGATGTCCCAAGGCGGCCAGCTGCATCGCGCCACCAACCTGTGTAAGAAGCCGCCCTGAGCCACGAGCAAGGTCCCACAGCAACACATTCCCATCGGCGCCTGCTGAGACCACCTGAAGCGGCGAGCGTGCAACCTCGCGCGTGGCCAGCACCTCACCCAGGTGTTCTGAGGATGCTGGAAAGGAGCCGCCAGTGAGAGCCTCGTTCCAGAGGGGTAAAGTAATAGATTTCAATTGGTTGCCAGGGTTTGGCGAGCCCCCAAAGACTCCTGGCCCGCACGCCGAAACGAAGAGCAAAACGGTTGCCACGAGTGCTGTCCAGAGGAGCGTGCGGCCGCTAGCTACGGTTGCTTGCTGCCTAGCTCCTGTGTGATTCTCCCAAAGCGCGCGCATGGTGTCTAAAAACATAATAATTTCAATATATAAGCGTCGTTAGAAACGCCTACGGCCCAGTTCCATAGCCTAGCGGAGGCGCGGAGCACGTGAAAATCGCTCGGCAGTAACTTCCTCTAAAGCCAATATATGGTATAGAATGAAAAGCTAGGTTTGAGAAAGGGAGCTTGGGTGGTGAGACGTTCAACAGTGAGCCGTCTAACAGATAAACGCCCAGCCTAGAGCGCATGCGCCCGTGGGAGGAAAGCTGCCCCAGATCTCAGAAGGTGGTGTAGAGCCCTTCTTGTGTGATCTCGATGATGTGTGGATAGCGGATGTGTGAATCGCGATTATGACTCGCGCCTCTCCCTCGCAAATAAACCCGCACTACAGTGACCTAGTTCATTCACCGTTAGAATAATTAAAATAAGGAATAGTGGTGCATAGTATGGAGCACATTTATTACGAAGTAGGAACCTCGCTTTTGGCCAAGCCTCAAGCCCTCTGTGATCTCGTTGAGTTTGAGGCCGGTCACAGCTGTGTGGTCTTCTGTAACTCGCCTTCTGATGCAGATTTTGCTGATGTAATTTTAAAGAAGCGTGGTATCGCCTCTCTGAAGCTAATCGGCTACGTTCCCCAGATTAAGTTGAGCAAGGCTATTCAACAGCTCCAGAAGAAAGAGATAACAGTGCTCGTCCTCACCGATGTCGCTGCACGCGGAGTTCCCCTGGAGGAGTTTGGCGTTGTTATTAACTACTCGGTTCCGGCAGATCCAGAGGTATACTTTCAACGCTTCGTAGCTGAGGGCGAGACAGCAGAGAGAGAGACTAAGACCAAGAAGATCTTGAGCCTCGTGTCAGCCATGGACATCACTAATTTCCACTTCTTGAAGAAGCTTGGCAAAGCCGAGTTCGTTCAGGCAGAGCCCCCAACAGCTGAGCAGATATTTGCTGGTAAGTTCACACAGCTTCGCGATCAGGCAGCAGAGCGAGCAGAGGCTGGAGAGCCAGCACTCACCGAGCTCGTAGACAAAGTGCTCGGCGATACTAAGTCGCGAGAGATCGTCTCGTTCCTACTTAACAATACGCTCACGGTGATCCCGGCGCTTCGCGCGGCGACAGCTCCGGCGCGTGAGGAGCGTTCTGAGTTTGATGAGGATGAGTTTGAGGATGATAGTTCACAGCCCGATTTCGACAAGCTCGAGCGTGGCGGTGGACGACGTGGCGGACGCGATCGACGTGAGGGACGTGGTGGCCGCGAACGTGATCGCGGCGACCGTGGTGGCCGAAGTGATCGCGGAAATCGTGGCGGTGGACGTGGACGATTCCAGGATGATTTTGGAGATGACGACGATAGGCAGCCAGCATTCCTCGGTGAGGAGGATGGTAACGGCGGCCGACGTGGTCGCGGACGTGATCGTGGTGACCGAGGTGATCGCGGTGACAGGGGTCCTCGCGGAGAGCGTAGCTTGCAAGACGGCCGCGAGGGTGGACGTCGTCAACGTCAACCCCGAAGGCCGATGATGGTAGACAAGGAGGCTCGCCTCTACGTCGGAGCTGGATCAAACCAGGGACTCTCTGAGGATGCACTCAAAGAGCAGGTAGCATCGAGCTGTGGCGTTGGTGCTGAAACGATCCATCGTGTGAGCGTTCGTGGTGCGTATTCGTTCGTTGATGTGCCAGAGGATGTGGCTGATCAAGTTGTCGAGAAGCTCAGTGAGGCAGATGCACCGGGAGCAAAGGGTAATAAGTACTTCGTAAAGAGGGCTGTTACCCTCTCGATTCCACGCGAGCCAACCGCAGAGGAGTTAGCAGCGCTTCAGAGCGAGAGCCAGAGCGAGGGGGACGATCAGTACGGATCGTCGTCGGATGAGGGCTCAGAGAGCTACGAGGATCGTCGCGGAAACGGTGGTCGTCGCCGCCACGGAAGAAACGGCCGCGGTCGCGATACAGAGTCTCACGACTCAGAGAGTCACGAATCGAGTGACGATGGAGAGGGTGATGACCAGGAAGGGCCAACGCTCTTGGCAGTTGATGATCAGGCCTAAGGGTTAAGGTCTGAAACGGTATCTGGCGGCGGTCCGAGACAGGGAATCGCAATTCTCCCGCCATTTACTCGAAACTGTTGGAAGTTTCGATCAGGCCACAAATGCGCGGGTCTGTGCTGCAAAACTCAATAAAAACAGCTATCCCCGCGCATTTGTGGCCTTTTAAAGTGGACGGGAATTGCGACGCCCTGTCCGAGAGGCCTGCCGCCTTTGTTGTTTGTCCCTCCACACAGGTGGCACTGAGGTTTTGCATTGCAATTCCGTAGTAGCGCTTAGTTTAGGTCATCGCAATTCTCCCGCTATCTACTCCAAACAGCTGGAAGTTTCGATCAGTATACAAATGCGCTGGTCTGCGCTGCAAAACTCAATAAAAACACCCATTCCCGCGCATTTGTGGCATTTTAAAGTGGGAGAGAACTGCGATGCCCTGAAAACGGCGCAATTCATTAGGTTAGCACCCCCGCCTAGGTTACTATGGGGCATGCTTGCACAAAATATTGCCAGCCTCGGCTCGTTTAACGAATGCTTCGGCGGGCTCCCTCTAGCAACTACAAACCACGGCAAGCTTAACGAGTACCGTCAGATCTTTTCTGGCCAAATGCTGAATACTGTTCATCTTGAAATTGCAATGCCACCACTTGATGAGCATGAGCGAAAAAGGTGGGATAACCTGATGGCTAATGGCAAGTACCAACAGGTAGCAGAGGAATTTTCGGCAAAGAAGGCAGAGTTGGCGTATAACCGCAATGGAGGTAACCCGGTAGTTGTTGAGCAATCCCTACTCTTCATTCCTCACCTCGGAGGTTGGCCTGGGCCTGATATAGTCGATCTAGACTCAGATAAAGCGCGGCAGTATCTGAGTGGGGCGGCACATGAGGATCGCGGTGCAGGTGAGCCTGGAAAGGTGGTGGTGTTTACCACGCTTGCAGTCTACACACTTGAGAGTGTAGTACAGTTTCGACACGGAGAGCTTGAGGGAGTGATAACCGAAAAGCCTCAGGGCAGTTCTGGGTTTTCGTGGGACCGTATTGTCAGGCCGGTGATTGATAGCGTGCCTAGTTCGCGCACGTTTGCCGAGATGCACATTAATGAAAAATGCGCATGCTCGATGCGTTACCTTGCTGTCTTAGCGCTTAGCGAGAGGCCGTTTAGACTGGCTATTGCTGGGTAAGTATCTGATCTTATAATTAATTGCCACAATACTTTTACAAATCCTGCACGCATCCGTGACAATTCGCGGTGGGGGGTGTGGCAAAGTGCGCTCTGTCAGTCGCCAATGCAACTTTTTATATGGAGTACACGATGAACACAGAAGTAAAAAATCAGCAGCAGGTAGAGAGCAACAGAAACAACACCCTCAAGGCACTCTTTGGGATTATTTGTGAGGATAACGAGTTTACCCTGCTGCGACAGACTCTCGAGCTGTACTGCGAGGAGATCGCTCGTGAGGGGGAGTAGGGGGGCTGATGCGAGGGAGGGCTCGACCTGCGCGGCAGGGGTCTTTCCCTACACGCTCCTACTGCACGAGCGGGCGCTGCTTCCGACAGCTGCTCCTCCCAAATTCGCATGCACCACCCTCACCAGCACCCGTGGAGCAAAGCTCCTCTCCAGGTGGCACGAGAGCTGCTCAGCAAAGAAGACCGATCGATGCTGGCCCCCGGTGCATCCATATCCCACTGTAAGAAACTCAAACTCACGGCTGAGGTAGTTCTGAACTGCATCTGTTACGAGCTCAAAAGTGTGCTCTCGGAATTTGTGTACCTCTGGGATACTTGCAAGATATTCAATTACCTCCTGGTCTCGGCCAGTTTGGGTTTTGTAGCGCTCCTCACGTCCTGGATTTGGCAGACATCGACAGTCAAAAACAAAGCCTCCACCGTGGCGACCTTCCTCGTGTGAAAAGAGAGTAGGGGGTAGGGGACGTTTATACGAGAAGCTAAACAGCTCTACGGTGAGTATCTTTGGCAACGTGTCAGTCATACAGCCTATGTCCGTGAAAGCGATTCAGCAAGGTCATCAACGCAGGTGCGTAGTGCCGTTAATGTCAGTGGAATCGAGGGCTTCTGTAGCTCAGTGCGGAGTGTGGTTACGGCAGCTGGAATGCTATCGATAAAGTACTGTTTGCCAGCACCTAATCCCTGGCGACCATACACACCGAGCACCTGAAGCATGCGTGCAATAATAAACCCACTAAAAAAATGGTAGAACGTTTCGTGATCAATCGCCAGATGCTTTGAGGCAGAGACGATGTAGTGCTGTACAAGTCGCTCGCGCGCTACGTCGGGGATCCGTGTGCTCGATTGATAGAGCAGTGATATGACATCGTACTGTAGCGGGCCGCGTCGGCCACTCTGGAAATCGATAAAGTAGGGCCCACCTCTGTAGTTCATGATGTTGCGTGACTGAAAATCGCGGTACACGAAAAAGCGTGAATCGGCCTGTTCAAGAAATGAAATCAGCGCGACGAAGTCGGGTGCCAATCGCGAGATATCAAACCGTGGCAGGAGTCGCAGCACGAGTTCGGTTGAAAAAGCAGCGCAGTCACCGGCGAACGTCCCCGGAAGGAGATCGCGCTCTGGGTAACACAACGAGAAATCAAGCGTTGCAGCACTCTCGATCTGAAATCGCGGAAGAAACTCGAGACTGCTCCGATATAGCGCCTCTGCAGATTGAGGAAATGGATCGTTTGGGTGTACCGTCCTTTCGCTAGCAAGGCGGTCAAGGAGCGTTTCATTACCGAGATCCTCTTCAAGGTAGAGGTTGTAATCAGGTTCATAGTGGTAGATCACTGGTACGGGCAGTCCCAGTGCGTGAAAGTGGCGGGCGAACGCTACGAAGGTATCGTTCTCACGGCGTATCGGATTTAAGACGCCAATCATCTGCGTGGAGCTAGTTGTGAGCCGAAATATACGCCGCTCAGAGGCGTGCGGATGAAGTAGTGTGATCGATGTTGGCTCCTGGCCGGTCACCTGCTTAAAGCATCGCTGTAAGTGTTCTTGGTGAGGGTCTGTGGTCATCGAATTAAACCTAAAAACGTTGCGGGTCTGGAAATAGCACAGCTGCCCAACATCACTTCATCTTTTGAAGTTTCGGTGCTCACCCCGACGGTGCCAGAGGGGTGCGCCTCTGAAAAGTTCAAAATCCTTTGTGCTTCTGAACATCTGCACCACTTTCATCCTCCTTACTAATTTTCCACCGGCATCCCGGACACTGGAAGATTAGTATTCTTGTTTTTAGCCCGCCTCTGCGGGCTATTACTAATCTTCCACTTGGCCGTTTGTCTGGTATCCAAGTGGAAGATTAGTAACCGGCGCTTGTAGCCTAAAACTATACACCATGCCTCGCCCAGCCCAATAGCAGGTCTTGAGCGATCTGAATGAGCAACCAGGGAGATCTAGTGATTCCAGGTAGATATGAGAGTTGGCCGACCGACCTCCGATAGTAGCGACCTTACGCGCCGCAGGTTCATCTTAACTTCCTGCAATCAATCAAAGAAGGCAAGGCGATGGATAGGGAACTGTCAAACCCCGAAAAAGCAGCACTCACGTTACTGAGTCTAGGCAAGGATGCCGCTGCGCAGATTATGCAAAATCTCAGCGAAGATGAGGTCAAGGCGATCTCACGAGCTTTTCTGTCGGTCTCGGAGGTTGACCGCGAAACTCAGCTCGCCACATCGAAGGCATTCCTGCGCATGTTAAACGGCGCTGACAAGATGTTAATCGACGGTCGTGAATTCGCCAAGAGCGTTATCTCATCAGCGTTTGGTCAGGATAAGAGCACGGGACTCTTGGAGTACGTTAACGGAACCCGTAAGCAGCCGATCGGTAAGATTATTGGCAGCGTTCCTGAGAAGCTCCTCTTTGGCTTCATCGCTTCAGAGCATCCGCAAACGATAGCGTTCTTGATGACGGTGATGAATCCGGACCAGGCGGCTCTCGTTTTGAAGCAGATGCAGCCAGAGATGCAGACTGATGTGCTGATCCGGATCTCAAACATCAGCAATGTAAAGGCTGATGTAGTTGACGAGGTGCGTGAGGTGCTTCAGGTTCAGCTCTGCGGTGATGGCACTGATGATGAGGATATCGGAGGACCAAAATCTGCAGCGGATATTCTTAACTTCATCGATCGTTCGAGCGAAGAGCGCATCATCGCCGAGATCGAGGAAACCTTCCCCGACCTCGCTGAAACGATCCGCAACCTCATGTTTACCTTTGAGGATATTAAGAAGATCGACGATCGCGGAATACAGACCGTACTTAAGGATGTGCCACGTGAGCAGCTCGTACTTGCTCTCAAGACTGCATCGGCTGAGCTCCGGGATCTCGTTTTCAGAAACGTATCGCAGCGTGCTGCGGAGATGATCAAAGAAGACCTTGAGTCGATGGGCCCAACCAAGCTCAAGGACGTCGAGAAGGCACAGCAATCAATAGTCGATGCTGTCCGTAAACTTGAAGAAGAGGGTAAGATCGTCATTAGCGGCGGCGGTGGTGGTGATCAGCTCGTATAAACCCTTCGCGAGTGATTTTTTTCAAAAATGAATGAGGCTGGGTTTAGTCGGTAGTGTAACCTCCCTCATATCTCTCCTATGTCATCATTGTATGGTACCTCCAGAGGGTATCCTGAACGCGTTAGGTAGTCCTGCCCAACGAACAGAGATTTTCCAGATACACGAGGTGACTAGTATGAAATTACCGGGATGGGAGAAAGTGACCTCAGCAGAGCAATACCGCCAGATGATAGAGGCTGAGTACTACAAGTTACAGGCACAGCGCTCTACAGCAGCTGGCACCGGTATAGGCTTAGAGGAGATAAAGCTACGCCTCTTTCTCTCATTGCTCGAGAAGCCCTCTACAAACGGGCAGCAAGCGAGCAGTGCTGAGGTTAGGAGTCTCTCTGAAGCTGCCGATCAAAATGCTAGCCTACTCAACGATAACCAGACCGCGTCTGACCAGGCTGCTTAGAAACGTTAACGCTGCGGTATCGCGAATCAGCGACGTGGCGAGATCCGCGGGAATTACAACTCTATTAGCAACCTCACACGCAAGGGCCGCAGCAGCGCCAGTGAGGTCTGAGCGCTCGCCGTTTGCATAGAAGCGTACCTCGCCACGTTTTGCACCCTTCACGTATGCACAGCGAGCCCCTTCGACCCGAATGATCGCGCTGCCTGTAGTGATCGCCCGTCTGAGCGCGCTCACGTTCGGTGCTTTTTTACTTTCGTTCAATTCTACATCGCAGTAGCTCTCCGTCACATATCGCCCAAGCCACGATTCGATGCGTGCAGAGCTTGCAACGTGCTCGGAAATGTATCTTTGGAGTTTTTCGATCGCAGCAGCAGTTATCTCGCCCGGGGCCTGAGGAAACAATTCAGGATCGCAGTAGCGTAGCGCCTCATCGGTGTTGGCGAGTGCATCGGTGACGACACCGTTAATGATCTCATGGATCGACGGGGCTCGAAAGCCAACTGAAACCGTCATGCACTTGTCGCCGCGGGCGATCCCGTGGTGCGGAAATCGTGGTGGTAAATAGAGGATATCGCCAGGCTCAAGGATCCAGCGATGGGTAGGTTTAAACTTCTTGAGTAACCGGATCGGTAGCCCCGGCACAAAGTCGTCTTCAAACCTCGGGCGATCTTCGATAAGCCATTCGCGTGTGCCGTGAGCTTGAACGAGAAATACATCGTAGTTATCAACGTGCGCGCCGACGTTGCCCTTGTCGTAGGCCACGCTGATCATAACGTCATCGATGCGCCAGAATGGAATAAACGAAAACTCATCGAGAAACACGTTGACCGACGGCACAAAACGGTCCACGCCGTTTACAAGGATCGTCCAGTGGGTCTTGGGTAGTTTGGAAAAGAGGCTGGGCTTAAATGGTCCTCTTCGTAGCTCCCACGGGGTCTTGCCGCCCTTCTCAAGGATCAGCCGTGATTCAACTCGAGGATCACAACTCAGGCCAGCAACTTCATCGGGTGAGATCAGATCAGGGAACGGCGTGAGTGCGCCCTTCATGAGCAGTGGCTTCTTTTGCCAAAACTTCGTCAGGAATTCCTTCTGCGAGTGTTTGCCGAGAATCGGCCACGAGATCTTTTTTTGCGCTTTCATAGGTGCTGGCGATCATGCGTGAAAGTTCAACATGGAGCAAGGGGGTTGAGGATAGGGAAGGAGCGGAGTTAGGGTACGGGACCCGCACCGGATTGGCAGTGTGGTGCAGTTCTTGGACCTACCAACCGCAATCTTTGCTCGTCGAGTACTCCCAGAGCTATTGGAGCCAGAAGCCACAGCGCAGGGCAGAGGTATCGGTTGCCCCCAAACGATGCTCTCCACCCGTCGTAACTAAATACGAGAATCATCTGGATGGCGCAGATACTCACTATCGCAGCCTTTCGAGGATCGGTAATCAACTTCTTGCCAGCCAAAGGGATACACAGCATGAGAGGATTGAAAAGCAAAAGCCCGCACTGCAGGCTAAAGAGCTTCTCAGCCCAATCAGATGCTAGGAGCTCCCATTTGAAAGTGACGGATCTTCCATTGAATACCGCTTCGCCGAATTCATACACTGGCATGCGGTGGTGAGCTGTTGTAAACGGACTACCCCAAAGCACCGAATTCATCATCAAAAATGCGCAGACCGGAATAGCGGCTCCGATGATGATACGAGGCACAGAGCAACGCTCTGTAAAAAACAATGGTACCAGTACATAGACCACGTTGGTTGGACGGGAAAAGACCGATAGTCCGACTAAAAGTCCCGCAGCGAGCGGATGCTTACGTGCTATCGCAACTCCACCAACAACAAGAAGTGCACCGAGGGAATCGTACGGCACACCACCCCCAAAAAATAACAGTTGAGTTCCAAGAAAAATTCCAATGAAAGAGCTAACCCATGAGATTGTTGGATGGAATAAAGATGCTATGTAATGAATAGAGAGGACCGTTCCAAGTTGGACGAGGGCACTCAGCACAAGGATGCCGGCGGTGCCAAATACCGCTAGGAACGGTAGCAGAGCAAGCGACGAAAGTAGGCTGTGTTTTGGAAAGACTCGCCCATCGTAGGTGATCGAAAAGACATCCTGCCACATCGATATCCCCTCAGCTCTAGTCTTAGCTCGCAGAAACGCTTCTGCCTCAACGAAGCCAGTAGGTACAATTTCACCTCTCAGCAGAATCGATTGAGCGACCTCGTACATCCTTCTGCCCGGGCCGTTGGGGATGTAGTCGGTATTCGTCACAAAGATGACGAATACAAAAAATAGTGAAATTAATGATGAGGCTAGGGTAAGTTTAAAAAAACTAGCACTCTGGTCGTTTGTCTTCATGTGACACCACAGCAAGCACGTTGATTACGAAGGTAAATTGCAGACAATATCAAGAAAGAGCAATGGCGCATAAGCCCATGGAAACGGTCTGAGGGCCTAATTTTGCGTGCCTGCGCCATTTTCAGGCCGACAACAGCTCAAACTAGGTAGCATGAGCACGTTCTCGTAGAAAGGTGTTTTAGGGGTGCGGCGAATTTTTGTTCGTTTCTGTTAGATGATGAATATTTTCCGGAAGACTACCGCGCCTTTAGGGCTCGACGCGGAGGGAGATGGTAACTATTCACCAGAAAAAAACAAGTTAGCGGAAGTATGCGATTAAAACAGGCATTTTTGCGGGACTTTCTTTCTTGTCATCCCCTCATCGGGGATGCGATATTTTGGTGAATAGTTAGTTTTTTCCACCCCGGATTTGCTCCGCAAATCCGCCCCTTAATAGGGGCTTACGTGAAAGAAATGGATTATGCTGAATAGTTGCGGGAGATGTTAACATATCTTGTAGCTGCTGCCGTTCTATGCCCGCGGTTCCTGCGTCTACCGGGCTAGGTTGTTTTGTCATGCTAAACACCCACACGAAGAGCCTTCGCTTCTTTCAGCTTACCTGCCTCCTTCTGGTAAGTTGCGTATTTTGGCTCCTGCGCCAGGAGTGCTTAGAGGCTGAGGCTGCTGGCGTTATGTGCCTTTCGGCCGTTGCGGATCCCTTTACAAGAGTCGTTGAGTTCGGAACTTATATTCTCAATCGCCACTGGAACTATGCTCAGTACGAGATGATAGCGGCGGCAGTAGGAGTAGTGTCGATTTTTGCTGCGCTTGTCTGGCGTCGGGCATGTGCCTGGTGGTGTGTGTTCTACCTTGTCGCGCTAACGCTCTCGGGGCTTGGGGAGTTGTCGGCTCTGAGGCGCGACAGCTTGTATACCCTGGTATACCAACTCTCTGCATTCACTGCAGCCCTGGTGAGCTTTACCCTCCTGCTTAGGAGAGCCCCGGATTTATTGACAAAGGGTTGGATAGAATCTCGGCGACTGGTGGCCAAGGTCTCCTTCGGTGAGATCGTCTTTGTCCTTGCAATTCTCGCGTTCGCCTGTGTGAATCGTTTTTACCAGCTGAATAGAAATCCCTCTGGATATGACGCAGAGGCCTGCCCACACAGATTGGTGGCGGATTCTTGGAAGCGGATACTAGAGCAGGAGGTCGGCTCGTACGTGCAGCAGTCCTCCGGAATGTCGTGGGTGCTGCTTCACAAACTCTTTACACGGTTAGACCACCCAACCCTTTTCTACCTTGACGAGCGGCTCCTCGGAGTAGCGATCAGTCTTCTAGGCTGTGTCGTGATGTATTTCTTTATGAGAAATCTTCGTGGAGTATTTGCTGCCATGCTAGGGCTGATTCTCTACGTATTTGGGCCGCTTGACCTTGAGTGGTCGCGATTACCGGTCATGCACCACATCCCTGTCGTGCTTGCATTGCTTCTTGCGTGGGCCACATGTAACGCGCTGAGCACCCGCACGTGGCGGAGCTTTCTCGTTGTAGCTCTCGTAATACCGATCACCAAATTTGTGTACCCATCGGCAAAGCTTGCTCTGTTTGGTCCCCTTGCTGCTGTCTTTGCGGTGCTAGTATTTCAGCGCAAAGAGTGGCGCGGCAAGTACTCGAAGCTACTCTTGGTGTTGGTGGGTTTGCTGCTCTTTCTGGGAGTTCGCTCGCTTGTATACTACGTGGTGCACAACCAAGTGGCTCTGATTCATCCGTTCGATAACCCATATCCTGCGGATGTGCAGCTCTCTCAGCTTGAGCGGATCAAGCAGATGCTTGGACAAGGCATTTATTTTTTCTACGAGGTATTCTACGCCCCCGCATCACCGACGCATTGGACAAACCACGCCACTGTATTACCCGTGCGCTCGCTCTCATCGTTCACGGTGGTATTCTCAGTCCTCGCCTTCACGCGCCTCATATTTCTTGTAAGGCGGCCTGAGGCCCTGGTTTTTATTGGCATGATCGTGGGCGGGCTTATACCGGGTATGGCTACTGAATTGGCAGATCGTCGTATTGCAGTCAGCCTTGTGCTTTGCCTCGTGCTAGGGGTACTTGAGTTTTGTTGGCTGATCGATATCCTGGCCAGTCGTGGCTCGCGCGTGCTCGCCAAGGTTGTTCAGGGCGTGGTGCTTATGAGTCTAAGTATCTGTCTCGGGATATCACAGACAACTGCATTTTTTAGTAGGTACACCGCTCGACCCATACAGATGGAGGCAGGGGATTCCGTTATTAAGCTGCTCAAGGATGATACGCTTGTAGTGTATCTAGCTGAAGAGCGTAGGTGTGAGATGTTTTACACCCTCTATACAAGGATGGTTCAATCAAACGGCTCGATTGCTTTCGCCACGGCGCACGAGGGCCGTAAAGATGCCCGCGAGCAGATACGTGCCCCAGAGCCTATCTTGGACAGTGGCTACTACACCATGTCGCAGCTCGCTCCCCAGATTGAAGCTTTGAAACAGGGGCGCAGGTGGAGGTACTATCTCTTTGTCTTTCAGCCGACGGCGCAGCGTGAGGAGTGGAGGACGCTTCTTAAACAGATGTATCCACAGGGTAAGGAGACCTCTATCGAGTACTCAGCGGCTCAAGGTCAGCGCATGGTGATCTACGAAGTCGATACAGCTACGAACGCTTCTGTGGCTACTGGAGCGGCTGCGGTTGAGTAGTTGTTTTATTGCTTCAGCGAACTCATGTAGGGCTGCCCGTGCAGGGTTTATATTCCAATACCCCTGATCGGAAATGGCAATCATGTGTGCCGAGTAATAATGCCCCTGCATCCACGCCTTTCGTAGGTTTGAAATTCGACGCTACTTCTTGCTAAGGTCGGCACGGAAACACCGATCTTCGCGCCGATACAGGTCAATTGTTTCTATTAAGCAGAGAGTTCTTTTTCTGTCCTGGTGGACAGGAGATTATCTCCGGTTTCTGTCCAGGTGGACAGAAATTATTTAACTACCGAATTAAGGATAAATGCGCGAGCTACCTCAACCTGTGGGCTAGTGCACTCATAAAAACGGTAAAAGCCGAGGCTCTTACAGAGTCCAAATACCTTGCAGCGCACTGACGCAAAGAAGACCTTAAGAACCTGTTCGATCTCGTCAGCAGTGTTCACATGTTCATACTGCATGAGGACCTCATAACGTAACCCGTACTTTTTTTGAAATTCACGGCCGGTCACTCTGGTACCTAATCTCCACAGAGCGGTACCTTCATTCGGTATAGCGACTCTCAGAGTCCCTTGCGGTTTGAGCAGGAGAGCCGATTGAGCAACCACGCTCGGTAGGTCCATAATGTGTTCAAATACGGCAACATTAGTGATGCGGTCGTAGGGTCCGTGCGCGTGCGCCTCACTGATATCATCAAACGTATGTCGAATACGCTCGCGACCGGGCGCCTGTTCATACAGCGCACGAAATGGCTCGACGATATCGTACGGCCCACAATCAGGTTCGTACGGTAGCTGATTGAGAGTTCCGGCCCCAAGCTCTAGAGTCGAAACTGACCGCCCCGGCACTAGGTCGGCAGCGACCTTACGGTGCATCCAGGCTTCAAGTCGTTGCGAAAGCGATGTTGTCTTATACTCCCCGTTTCTGTTGGCGAAGTAGTGCTGCTCATAAATCGCCTTGTACTCAGCAGGGAGGTCTACGCGAGTTTTCGGATATAGAGAGAGTATACTTTGATTCATAGGTGATTAATCCTTTACGCAGGCCTGAGGATTATGAAAGAGAGGGTAACGTGGTTATGCTGGGAGAGAGTCATCGGTAATGTTGTAACTTCGGCGGAATACCCCGGAAACGATCGTAAAGTGAGCGGATCGCTTGGCATGGTAACGATTATGCCGGGAGCTCTAGAATAAGCAGTCTCGGCGGGGAGAGGTTGTCCTCGCTCAACACGCTTCCAGTTAAGGAGGAAGTACTGTAGGCATGGCAGGAAGTTCTCCACACCTTTTTCGTCGGTGCGATTGGCGATCCAGGCATCTGAGAGAGGACTCAGACCTGACCTCTGCATGAGGGAGAGAATCTCAGCCGCAATCACCTCGCGGCCCTCTGGTGGTCGAGGTGGCACAAGGATTGAACTACTTTGATACGTCTGTTTCATCGGAACGTACAGCCCGGCAGCAAGTGCAACCGAGACAAGCGGCACTGCCCACGGAACCCGATTGAGATTCGAGAAACACCATAGGAGTCCCCGTCCCATTACGTAGAGCAGTACCGGAACAATAATGAGCGCTCGGTAGAGCGCAAACGGCAGCTGCGGCCCGATTTTGCCATGCAGGTTAGTAGCTGACCAGATCACCGGAAAGCACCATCCTGCGAGAATCAACGACACGAGACCTCCGCGAAGCGATAGCGCGAACAGCATCGCCAGGAAGGTGGGGATCACAAGGGCGGTAGGGGTGAAGACCGCCTGCGTATATGAGAAAGAGTCCCCTAAAGCATCACCGAAATTTGCCCACATCTCTGCAAACGGAATCTGCTTAGATCGTAGGGCTCGTGGTCTCATTAAGTACAGCACGATGCAAAAGACAACACAGTTGACCAGAACAGCAGACACTAGCCATGCAATAGCCAGGTCGCGTCTTACAAAGGCCCTTACTACCCACAACGTGATAAGCAGGATGATGAGCGCTGTCAGGGCTAATCCTGATGTGAATGAAGCGGATAGGAGACCAATCGACCAGGCCGCAACTAGAGCGGTCGTCACGGTCGGTTCTGCAGCGAAGAGCAGCAGGGCTCCGAGGGCCCACATGCCAAAACTCGCGCTTGAGATCGCCATCTCAAAAGAGCGAGAGATCTGGCAGAACATCGGATAGCTAAAGACGGCAGCGGTAGTAATGCCCGCCACAGCAGCGGCACCGCGTTCTCGAAAGTGGTAACGACGAATGCCGGTAAAGAGAAAGATAGCGCCGAGGAGGATGGGATACGAGAACCCCGCTCGGTAGGACCACGGCGAGATTCCGGCGAATGCTGTTGGCACAAGGTTTAGGATGAGCGAGCGGGTGGGGTATGAGAACCAAAAAACAGACGTATAACCATAGTCGGGTTTCTTGAGCTGCTGATATGTATCGTGAAGCTCAGAAAGCGACTCAGTGTTCAGAAAAGCGAATGAGTCTATAAAGAAAAAACACACAGGGATGCCGGCTGCCAGCGGTAGTAGACCCCAGAATGCTCCGCGGCGAAGGTCTGCACTCACCGCAGCAACGTACTTCCAGCACAGGAATGCAATTGAAAACGCCCCAAGAGCAAACCAGATGTACGCAGCACATTGGGCAAACAGTCCTCCGCGAGTAAATGCCAGAATTTCAAGTGCTGACAGCGCAATCAGTGCTGAACATCCTGCTGCCACTCTATTTGGACGAGGCGTGCTTCCTTCGACTTCGTACGGTAGGGTAGGTGAACGTAGAGCCACCATGCGTCCTCTAGAGATTTGGAAATCTGATGTAGTCGAAAAAGTAGCACCAGACCGAGTGAAAGCTGAAGAAGCCTACCGCTACCCATAGTGGCAGTTTTGGTATCCAGCGAATTCTATCTGGCATGACCCGAGCAATAAGATCAAGCGGGACGCAGGCGCCAAGGAGGATCATCAACATATCTGCCGGCACTCCCAGTAACATCCGGTTCGGAGTGATCCCTGTGGTAACCAACAGGGGTAACCACGACAGCACAGACCACACAGGGAGAATCAGGTACCGCTGGCGAGCCCGTGCATGTGCAAGGCAGCTGAGAGCGCCCAAGGCGAGCAACGTAAGCAGGTATGGCTTTAGAACTCTCCAGTCTAGATTTGTACGTTGAGCAAAATACCGGTGATTAAAGAATCGTCGTCCCCCGAAGTAGAAGGTCTGCAATTCAGAGAGGCGCTGTGGAATCATTTGAGAGACGAGAGAACTTAAACGGTGCTCTTGTTTGATCTTCTCAGATTCAAAACCCTCGATGACCGTTTGGTCGGTGATGAGAAACTGCTCGCCGCGCGCAGATATAAAGACAAGGGCCTGAGATAGTTGAGCGCCCTTTGTGAGCAAGGTTCCAAGGCCAAGCAGCATAAACACCGTGGCGCAGAGAGGCAGGACATTGGCCCGCCGAAACTCTTTCGAAAGCAGAAACTTCCACCCGATGCCAAAGAGTCCAATAAGGCAAAAGTATCGAATTGTTGAGTAAAAAAAAGGCATGAGGAACAACGTGAAGGCTAACGGGATCCACGCCTTTCTGTTTTTCTCGAAGGCCACCGAAAATCCAAATAGCACTGTCGCCAACAAAAGAGTGAGCGTGGGCCCGATGTATCCGCCGGTTCTCCCGAAACCGATCACATGCTGATGCGCACCCACCGCGAGGCCGGCGAGAAACGCCAGGTCTGCCCTGAAAAAGCGCCGAACGATCTCAGCCATCAACACCGGTGCGAGTGCAGTTACTAAGACATCGGGGAGACGATAGGCAAACAACTCTTGGCCGAAGATCGCAAAGCTCGTCTGGATGAGAAGAAACCAGAACGGAGCGTTCACAGATTGGTTGCTATCATTCGGCTTCATGCTCAGGATTTCGTTCTGAAAGTAGCTCCAGGTTAGTTTTATTTGAGGGAGGTAGAAGTCAACCCAGCTCTCAAACAGCTCAAGCCGATTTGGTACAGAGTTGATCCAGAGGAGGTAGACCGACACAAAGATTAGGTAGAGCGCGGTGTTCTCGATTGTGCGCCTTGAGAGAGAGGTAATTGTACGTAGTAGAGAAGACATGGCAGACCTAACGATAAAAGCGCGAACGGCGTTTGTGCGCCCGCGCTTTGGAGCAGCTAGGAGCTTAGTCACGAAGACCAAGTGGCTGCAACCCATAAGATGCACTCAAGCTCACGTGCGGATTCCTCAAAAGTAGCAGCGACCTAGTCGTGACAGAGCTCCTCGAGGGTGACTTTGCGCCGGCGATAGCGGGCTGACTCAATCTCTAATTGCAGAGGGAAGCCGAAATTAGCGCTGAAGAACTCTACCGAGATCGGGTACTTTCCCGGCACAGGAAAGCGAATTTCACGCTCTGCAGTTACCCGCCACTCATGGTCGATCCAGCGCTCAACGAGTAGTTGTTGACCGATGCGCAGTCTTACGTTTCTCTGCCCTAGCAGAAAAAAGCGATAGCGGCCTGCTTCCGGTATTGAGATGTATCCCGCAAAAGCGGCACCCAGGGGCTTGCCAGGAGCAGGAAATGGAATCCCAGATGGGCCGTATTCGTGATGTGGCACATCTGCTTCCGGTAAGCCGATCGGAATAGAGAGCGCTGCATCCTCATAGTAGGTTCTCAGTAATCCGGGCGTTGCGCAGGCAGTCGCAGTTGAGAGCGGTTGCGCAATGGGAACAGTGTTTAATGCCAGAGGGGCGCCGTTTACCATTGTGGCAAATGTGTTACTCAGATAAACGGTGACGAGAAGTACGGGTACGAAACAGAAGATAGGGATGCGGCTTGGGGTGAGTGCCAAGCTAGCCATAAGAATCAGTGGCGTAACGGCTGAGAAGACCAGATCCCAATCGATGTAGGGTCCGTAGTCGAATTCCCACCCTAGCACATACACGATAGATGCAGCTAAGTAGAATAAGCACCATAGATCCAGTAGACGTGGGCGAAACCACATGGTGACGAGGCGCGAGAGCCCAAGAGGTGCCAAAATCCCTCCCGCGATGAGCATAGGCGACAGATATCGACTCAGGTGCTCATACGTGAAGATCTGATTGAGCTGCACAAACATCTGCCGGTTACCACCTCCAGTCACGTTTCCGTGTGCCCCTCCACTGATAAACTGTGGCTCGATATAGAAGATATATGCAACGAGGGCGCCGAGTAGCCCAAAGTAGACCGCGCAGCCGACAACTCCTCGGGCGATACGCTTCACGAGAGGACCAGGCGGCAGGATGTAACCGATCGCTAAAGCTGGAAAGAGAAATCCAACCCGTCCATGAATTGCGGTAGCTAGGGCGAGAGCTGCGGCACAGCCAGCCACGTTCAGGAATGAGGGATTAGCAAGAAAGGCGACCGAGGCAACGATCCACAGCTGCTCTGCCGGTAAGGCAAGGGGCGGGTTCTCGATATACCCGTAACATAAAAATGCAACACTTGGCGTAACAAACATCAAGCGGTGCAACAGACGCCTGCTGGGAGAGAGATCCGGAAATAATCGCATCGAGGCCATCGCCACAAAGAGGCAATAGAAACATCCACCAACGCGAGAGCTCCACGCGACCGCATCCTTAGCCCCGATGTTATAGGGAGAGAGAAATTTGAAGAACCAGTAGTGTGTCCATGTCGCGAGAGGTTCGCTCATGTGGTAGCGCGCTCCAACTCCATCTGTTACTTGACCTGCATCCCCGAGAGAGTCCCTGAAGGTTAAGAGAAAGAAGGCAATAGAGTGCGTGACCGCGAAGATCCACGGTGAGTCATTGAAGCGCGCCCACCGTGGGAAGATGCTAAGTAAGCACAGTATTGCGAGAGGCGCGCACGCAATAAGGAACTCTGGAGATGTGAGGGTGGCCATGCTGAGGCCCCCCTGTACTACTGGAGCACTTTGCGGTGGTATCCAGGAGAAGAGAGAGTAAAGAAAATCGTTCATAGCGCGGTTCTTGAAGCTGCTCGATAGTCAACTCTCTAGACTAGAGACTGCCGCGAAATCTCTGTCAAGAGGCATGCAACTGCTGAAAGCGAACTGCGTTTTTAAGCAGCACTCTGATTTGATCGAGGAGCTGTTTACGCTGGGTTCTCACTAGTGAGGGAGCTAGCAGCAGCCACTCCTGCCACGGGTGGTTGTTCGCCTCACTGTGCGGGAATAATAAACTCTGACTCTACAACTTGAGAGTCGGGAGTTCGTGACTGGCAACGAGCCATCAATCGCGACATGAGAGTGCGCGGTAAGTAATAGTTACAGAGGGGAAAATCCCGGGTTTTTGGTCAGGCCGCGAGCAAGAACTGCTT
>JBIKKR010000156.1:0-6923 GCA_044360225.1 Bdellovibrionota bacterium
AGCGGACGCTCAAGGCATTCAGCGGTTCCTTCAGATCCATGGGGTAAAAGGCCCCGGCGTAGTTATCTCGGCGCAGGAGGATTGCTTCTGGTTGACACCTAATGTGCTACACATACCGTTATCAGCGCTCTGAAAGGAACGCTTACTTGTGAGTAAAGCGCTCGAAGCTTTTCTCCCAAGCTTTTCTCTCAGACACCGCGCGCAATACCGCGCGAAAACTCCGCATTCAATTCACATAACTAAGCCAGCGATTTCACGAGATTAGCTCCGTAGCCCACACAGATTCCTTGCTTGTTTCCTCGATTTAACAAATTCTGCATCGCCGTTCTCTACGCCGAACTCTTCGCCTATTATTCCGTGTGACGGGAAACGTTTGCGGATCTGTTCACGAACAAGCTCTTCACAGCGTAGGTCGACCTCACTAACGGGGGTCTGATCATCCTTTAGCTCGGAGTAGATTCCGCTTCTGTTCCACAGGGATAGTACGAGGCCACGAGCTTGCTCGACGAGGGAATCGCCGAAGTCGAGAAACTCGGAATGAAGAGGGGTGGGCGCTGATGTTGACAAGATCCCTACTCGTCGCCGCGAATCCGCTAGTACTGCTGCTCGAGCCGCTTGAAATCGTCGTACTTGGAGTCACGTGTTGCCCAGTACGTTGTAACATTCGCCTTGTAGGAAAGGTCCATGGATTTCACCCGGAACAGTTTCATCACATAAGACATAGGACACGCTCGTATCCCGAATTTATCTCGGATTCATCGCACAGCTCTGAATTGCAGAAATTCCTCCGCGAAAGGCTAGACCCAGCTCGCGGAAAGCAGTGCCTGCTAGCAGCCTGACCAAAAAACTCGCGGTTTTTACCTCTATACCTACTACTCCCCTCGCGTTCCTACGTCGCCATGGATGGCTCGTTCCCGGCGAAGATCTCCCGATTCTCAAGTCAATGAGTTATAAATTAGGGGCATCGCGGAATCGAGTGGGTAGCTGATTATCTTGCAATTTCAACTTAGGTGGGGTAAGTATGGCTCATGACAAGCGAGCAGTCGCTGAAAAACACAAAGGATTTTAGGCAGAGCGGCATTTTCGAAATTTTCAACTTACCTTCCTAGGTTAGCATGCCAGAACCCACGCCGACGAGATCTCTCCAAGACGAGTGGAATGAGCTATCGCTGCCGCTGTTTCGCGAGGACGGAACAAGCCTGAAATTTCCCTACAATATCGTTGCGCATCGTGCATTGATCTCTACATTGCAGGAAGTCGCGCAGGGTTATTTGGAACAATGCCGAGAAAAATTCGCTCTGCTCCGCGAAAGGAGACAATTAGAAAACACACTGACAGGCGAGGAAGATTTTGATTACACCGTAATCGACCAGCGCTTTCGTGAAATTCAACAAGAAATAGAGATCTTTGACGCAAACCTGGTGCAAACTAACGTGAAGGCGCGTCGCAAGATCATGGATTCGCCAGGGTTCAAAGAATTAATCGAAGAACCTGGAGCTGCCACTCAGAAGGCATCTAAAATAGCAACTGACATGCTCTCACGAGTGATTCAATACGCAGTCGCGGCAGCATGCTCTCACAGTGGGTATATTGTGAATATTAAGGACGATCCTCGGCTTATTGCTGTCACTAAGATGATTGTGCCTCGTTCATTTGGCGATGGAATTTCAGTATGACCAACGGTACCAATAAAAAGACCATCAATCATTCAATTAGCACGACAGGGATACTAGCTCCTAAATGGTTCATTGAACTGAAGGAAGCCGGGGCTTCACAGGTCGAAATATTTGAAGCTGTGCGCTCCTTTTGTATGAGTTCAATGCAAGATGAGATCATTGATGATGGCTTGGTAGAGTTAACCATCAACAGCTATGAATCGTAATTCATCGGTGAAATCTCTTCCGCCCAAAGCATCAGAACAGCCCCTTCCGTAAGCGTCCTCCCAGCGCCGTAGTAGACCGCTTGACTAGGTAGCCTTAATTTCGAGCCTCAATAATTTGGCTCATCGGGTTTTCGAGTGGGTAGCAACGATCGCTGAGATAGCATAACTCCGTGTTTAGCCTCTAAATTGAGCACTCAAGGTATACCGGACTTTCAGGCTCCTCTTCATCTCGCATCGGACACCAAACAACCCAATGCCCTCTTCATCCCAAAAGGACTACACACCTTGGAGAAAATCAATAACTACCGACCGATCGAACTTGAGCGGAACTGACTCTCTCCACAAAAGCTCAAACTGCACCGTCAATGTTTGAGCGAGCTCTTCACTCTGAATTAGAAAACCGTAGCTCTCGCGAGCTGAAGAGATGAACGCCACCTTGTTCGCGTAGATCCAGTATCCAAGCTCATAGGTCGTTGATTCGGGAGCAACTCGAATCTCTCGCTTGAACTGGTCCCCCCATCCCATGAACGGAAATTTCTCAATCGACACGACCTCACTGCTCGGCCACACCGCTCGCGTGTATATGTCTCGTTTAATCCTCTCAACATTGTGAAATCGGAAGAATTCGGGAGAGAGGACCTCCATCATCTTCTTGATCGGCCACACAGCGCACGTATGTATATTTCCGTAGTGCAACATGTCTCTAAGAAGGCTCTGCAATCCGTCTTGACCCTCCATGACCGTAAGGCGAGGAGATCCAGTTGTCCGAGCGCTCTTCTGTCGCAGCTCAGGGAGAAGTTGGAGAAATTCCTTATGAGCGTTATCAAGGGCGGCCAATCGCTGCGAGAATATATGGCCAATAGTGTCCGGGCTCTCAGCTGTGTAACACTTCACTCCTCCCTTAGTGGAGCCTTTGATCAGTCCCTTGCCGGATAGTCGTTCAAGCATCGTATACACAGTGGTCCTAGGGACCCCAAGGCGCTTAGCAAGGGCTCCAGCCGACATCGCCCCTCGTCGATGCACCTCCGCATACCCCTGTATCTCCAAGGGATCGAGGCCTAACTTTCCTAAGATATCTTCAAAGCGAGTCATGCAGATAAAGTGTCGTCGGTGCTTAACGACAGTATACTAGCAGATTGCGTTTAAATACAGTTAATTTAATTACTTAACAATGTCGGAAGCGTATGAAAACAAACGAAATCAGCGAGTTGGATTGGATACTAGTACCACCCAATGTGCGCTTTGGCGGAGCAGAGAATGTGCCGACGGACTCGTTGGCCGAAAATGAAGGCTTTGCGGTTGTATGCGAGACCAAAGAGCGCGACCGCCGTGCTTCTCGCGAAATTCAGATGTATGCCTCTACCCACGTCATGGCAGATGGCGGTGCGATTATATCATTACCAATAACCGAACCGGGCATCATTTATGTTGGGTTTGTCGGGCGATGCCAGATCTGTCCAAATGCAGAGCTCATCTCATTTCAGCAACTCAAGACAGCGCTTCCACACTACTCCTTCGAACTCTGGCCCGAATGGCACAACTGGTCTATCGGCTCCCGGAGCGCAGCATGATCTACATCCTTTGCTACGCATGTATCATCTGCGTCACCGTTTTTCTACGAGAAAGGGGTCACAGGAGCACCCTAGACCGCTTCCTTGTTGCAGAGCGCCGTGTCGGCGGAACGATTGGAAGCATGTCGATTGCAGCGAGCTGGATCTGGGCGCCTGCGATCTTCATCTCTTCACAAACCGGATATCGTTGGGGATTCGCTGGCCTCGTGTGGTTTTGCCTACCCAACATGCTTGCCCTATTCATCTTCGCCCCGCTTGCAGCGAAGCTACGACGCGCTATTCCAGAGGGGTACAGCTACATCGAGCTACTGCACAGGGGAGATAGGACATTTTGCAAACTGCAACTCGCACTACAACTCATCATGCAGATCGTAATCTTCGGCATCCAGCTAGTCGCCGGGTCTGAGATTTTGGTCGCGCTAACGGGTAGCTCGTATCAGTGGATGGTTGTTGGGATGGCGGCCACACCTCTCTGCTACACGGTTTTCTCAGGACTGCGCACCAGCGTCTTCACCGATGCGCTGCAATACCTAGCAATCGCAATGGCTGCTGCCACCCTCTTGATCTGCTTTCCTGGAACAACCATCACCATCGATCCTCATCCATTCACACCGCTCAATCCGGATCTCCTTTGGGAATTCGGCATATCGTCAGCCATCGGCCTCACGGTTGCAATCTTTGCCGATCATCAACAGTGGCAACGAGCGTTCGCGATACAAGAGCGTCAGATCGTGCCCACATTCTACAAAGCCGCTCTGATGCATGGATTCGTCACTCTGAGCCTAGGGACCCTCGGGTGCCTAGGGTCTGCTAACGGATTTCAGCCCACTCACATCGACCTCGTCGGCTTCGAATATGTACAGACACACTATACAGCTATCTTCACCCCGATCTTTGTCGTAATGGCGATGTGCGCCCTTATATCAACTCTTGATAGCGCTCTGTGTGCATTTGCCGCTCTCGCTATGAAGGAGCTTTGTCCAACAGAGCAGCCATCTCTGAGGGAAGGAAGGATGTGGATGATGATCCTGGCCTTCGCCGGAGCATTGATAGCTCTTCAACGCCCTTCACTGGTGACACTCTGGTTCATCGGCAGCACAATTCGTCTCGCGGCCTTCGTCCCTACGATCTCCAGCATAGTTACGACAGGAGCAACGACGAGAGCGCATTCACGAGCAATCGTAGCGGGACTCATCGTCGGCGGCAGCATATTTACTATCGGTGTAACCTCAGGCAACTTTCACATGAGAACGGTAGGGATGGTTCTAACCGCTGTGAGTCCGGCGATAGTTCTTGGGTTAGGTTATCTATGTGACCGAAGACAGTCTGTATGTCCAGAGACATCGCTGGTCGTCAATTCCGATCTTAGCGAAGCGCTGTGAAGGAGCCGCGCTAACCGGGAAGCCTATGAAGAAGCGAACAGGAGCGCCACGGCGCACGAGTACAACGCCTCATTACTTGCGTGCTGCATAGTCGGTGTTGCGGATGTTGGGCGTTCTCAACTCGCCCCGACACCACAGCACAACTCCAAGTACCAATAGAAAGTGGTGTGGGTCTTGTAGAACAAATTCGAGCAAGCGCTTCGAATCACTAAACCTCTCAAAACCGCACGAAAATACCTCAGTCGATTTTCTCCTGAAATAAACTCTGCCAACATATCTGCTAATATAGTTCCCAGGAAAAAGATATATACGTCTTTCGGTTGGCTTTCCTAGGTCATTCGTGTGCATCTGTAGGGTGTTAGATGTCTGGCGTCGAACCCTAAAAGTTGCGCAAAGCTCAAAGAGCCAGTCAATCGATCTTTCCAGAACATGCCCTAGTTCATGAAATAAAACATGAGCCCCGTCCTCGGGGCGGAGCCCAATTTCTGGGCCTTTTAAACGGCTAACTTTCAAGTCCGGAAGCACCGCTATCCTAGACAACACCTTGGTAGCAGAGGGATCTCCAATGAACGTGAGAGCAGCTCTCAAAGCTTGGCTGAAATGTCGAATATCGTAGTCATGGATATGAAAAATAGGAATTTGACGATCTGCGGTTTGGTGTTCTGGCGTTGATAACCATCCCCAGAGACGCCTGACATCACGCTCTATCAACTTAGCAGTTGCTGGGTCGTTGTAAGGTACCATTCGCTCAGTGACTATTGCCGCCGCCGGATCTAGCGAGAGAGCGGTATATCTCGCCGCCAACCACCCATTCGCCGCCAGAGTGAGTTGGTTCAACATAGGTCGTCGCCGCAGATTAGGCAGACGAGGGGGTTGACCCTCGCCTGTGCTGCGCAAAGCTGCTCGAATATTGCAGAACGATAAAGCCATATTGGTGATGAAGATTAGTGCCCAATAAAGGACTTTTTGAGGGAGTATACCATACTTCAGACCGCTAAGAAGAATGAGCCGGATAGATATAGGACATCGACACTCTTAGCTATCTACCTGTAGGAACGAGAGATCCGTGTCCATCATCGAGCCGACAGGTTTATTTTTGCAATCTTTCAATAATCGCTGTTAGATCTATCGCTGTGAGTTCTTCGTATCCATCTCGCTTCTCAACTTTGTAGCTCCCAGCCTCTACGCGCTTCGTGCACATGGCGTATCCGTCTCGGTCCCAGTAGAAGATTCGCACCCTATCCCGAGTACGGCTGAAGAGCACATACCACCCTCCCTGCAGGTTTCCCTCTGACACTCCTCTCTTGAGCTCCCTTCCGTAACCGTCCACTGACCGCCGCTATTGCATATTCAAATCAGAGCTGAGTGGATCCCGGGCGAACAGCTCCTTCCATCGTAGCGGGGTAAGGTCTGCGACGTCATGATCCTTAGCGATAGAGATCCGCTGTAGCACGTCGACAAAGTATGTATACCTAGCCAAGCGGTCTACTAGGGCGCTGGGTGGACGCTTACATTGCGACCCTCCGTAGGGAGCTAGGCGCACTTCAAGAGGCCGAAACAAACCTCTACACTTCGCCGCCGCAAGAGTGGATTGCGCTCAAGGTAGGCGAACTAGGAAGGCTACTGGAAACGAAAACCGAAGCAGCCGCTCTAGTAATTCGGCGCTATTCGGTCCGATTACGCTCATGCCGAAGGTTCCCAAAGTAGGTCGCCCCGACTTCGAGGCGAAGTGCCGGGTAAAGGTACTTCCGATCGTTGAACAGGGCCGCCGCACCTCGAACGAAGGTGCGACTACACACGAATGGTGGACACGGCATACGCCAATTCGAACCACCACTCATCTCTTGGAGGAGGCCGATCAAGCCGACGGGTGTCCAGCGACATCGCTGGTCGTTAATTCGAATCTTGGCGAAGCCAAGTTCGAATAGGGGAATACCGGAGGAGGCCGATCAAGCCGACGGGTGTCCAGCGAGGAATAGTTGCTATGTAGCCTCATAAAGGAATCCCTCTTGACTCGTAAGTAATCGAAGTGATTGGAGTCAAACATTACTTTGAGAGGAGAGGGATATGAAAACGACCAGTTACGAA
>JBIKKR010000157.1:0-6910 GCA_044360225.1 Bdellovibrionota bacterium
AGCAGTTCTTGCTCGCGGCCTGACCAAAAACCCGGGATTTTCCCCTCTGTAACTATTACTTACCGCGCACTCTCATGTCGCGATTGATGGCTCGTTGCCAGTCACGAACTCCCGACTCTCAAGTAGTGGAGTGAGGTATTAAAATACTTGTCCTCATTTGATTTCTTCGAAGGCGCATCTGGGACGATCCGCACCATTGGTGGAAGAACTTTTACCTCGATGGGACTTTTCCGTGCAAAGGGCGGAGAATTCAAGCGAGTGGATTGAGTAGGTCAACTGCGCGGAGTAGACTCAAGGAAGGTGCCGGGCTGCCTAGGTGGCGGCTTATCGGCATCATAGAATGTTCCCTCGCATAAATCCTTGGAGAGCCGAATGAGCCGTTTTGATAATATAGTCTCCGGAGACCCGACGTGCAGAGATTGCAATCTCATTTCCTCGTGCGACTGTGTTGAAGTTCGGCCCTGGGGGCGTACGGACATAGAGGAAATTCAGAAATTAGCAGGTGCTCAGAGTAGCTTTTCCATACCCTCTCGATATCAGCTGGAGTTTCTCCATCACGGCGACACTGAATTGAATCTTATTGCGACCACATCGGATGGGCAGCTCCTCGGGTATCTGCTAACGATGTGGTCGAGCCCAGGGGAATTGTTTCTCTGGCAGATAGCTCGTAACGCCACCACCTCCGAATTGCAACGCTTGAGTGGTACAGGTGTAGAGCGATTGCTCGAAGAATTTTCGACAAACGTGAAGCGCTCGGGAGCCGCGGCATTGCAATTTACAATTGGCTCAGATTCCGTAGCGCGGTGGGTGCACAAAGTAGCGCCGCGGCTCTTCGGACACAAGATGCGAGAGTTGCATTTCAAGGTGGACGGTGAGCGGGCATATGAGATTAGGTTTACGCCCATTCCACATGGACTTGCTGAGGTATACAAGATCCCGCAGTTTGCGGACTTCGTTCACAGAGTTTTTAGCCCAGAGAGAATTAGTAATGACTGGCTGCGAGTCCTGAGTAATCTGACACCTGACGACAACGTGCTCGAGGTAGGAGCTGGGGACGGGCGTCTCACGAATCACTTGCTCAGCACCGGGGCTCGTGTGGTAGCGGTTGAACCGTGTAGAAACTTCGATCCTCGGAAAGGATGCCTCCCAGGTAGCCCTGCTGAGGAGCGCCTTCGTATAATGCGAGGGTATTTCCCGAACATTCCCCACGAAAAGTTTTCGTGCATAGTTCTGCATCAAAATGTATTCACCGAGTTGGTGAACCAAATGGACGAAGGAGACCTTATTGTCGCGCTAAAATCCTTTTTGGCTCCAGGTGGTCGTCTTTTGTTCGACTTTATGACGGAGCTAGACGTCGGTCCGATCGGCCAGGTCCAACAGATTTATTGTGGACCAGTAGCCGGTTTGGGTACTGTCGTGTACGAGAGGGAGTTTGTCGCCAAACACTGGGGGATGAGGTACGAAACTATGCTGAAATTCTCGTTCGAGCGGAATGGGGTTCGAGAACTCCACTCACTCAGGGTCGAGGCTAGGCTTCCATTGCTCGATCGGGTGCTTCGGCACATGGGTGCTCAGGGAGCGCAGCTGTCAGTGCAGCCGATTAGCGCATTTACGTTTTTCCCGGGCAAGCCGCAGGTGGTTGAAGCACAGTTTATGCACTGAGTGAGGCAATAGAGCGCCCCACGCGTGGACGAACGTACGCAAATGTGTGGCGGTTGAGAATGCGGGCTCGTTGCGAGCTGATGTGCGAAACGTTGTCTATTAAAAGGCTTTCTATGGACTCCTTTATTCCCCCTGATACATCAAAGTGGCCAAAGGGTGAACAAACTACCGACAGCAAGGCAGAACCGGTAGACGTGCGGGTATTCACTCAATTTCTTAAGGATCAAGGGTATTCCGTGCTCAAACTTACGCAGATGTGGCGCCACGTCCATGGTATCGTTAAGCAGGAAGATCGGATCTTGTTTTTAAAGCTGGCGTCGACTCCGGAGATCGGTGCCAAAACGCAAAATGAGGTTGCATGGAATCGGGCAGTAGCTGACCAGCTGCTGGAGCTCTCGGATGGCGTGCTGATCGTGCCCAAAATTCGCGGAACGGGTTTCCATAACGAGAATTTCTTCTACCTGGCAGACTACTATCCTGGTGAATTTCCAGCGGACCACGATCCACCGAGGACGGAGGCCTTGTCTAGGTATATTGCATCGCTTGTGGATATTGCGTTGCACCTAAACACATTGTCGAACAATACCTTGTGGGGAATGGAGGGCCAGAGGAGTAATGAAAGTTTAATTGAGCAGTTCTTTAGCGAGGTGGATTGCTGGCAGCGAGCATCGGGCCGGTCTGACCTTGATGACTTGCGGCAACTTGTAGAGCCACTGAGGCGGATGTACTTCCCCCGTGTGTCCCATGGAGACTTTGTGCCCTGGCATGTGATTGTGCACGACGAGAAGCGAGTGCTCATAGACGGGGAGCACGGATGGTCAGGTCGTCCTCAATACTATGATGCGGCGTATTTCTATCATAGATTATCAACCTCCGCAGCGCGCCCCGACGTAGCTAAGGTTTTTTTGAAGGGTTTTTGTAGCGGGCTTCCTGAGTCAGAAAAGACGACGTTCAGAGAGCGTTTTATTCCTCTTATAGCAGCCCGATCGATAGCCGGGTTCTCCGATGCGACGTTATTCGAAGATCAAAAGAAAGTAATCAACATGCATGAGAAACTGAAGAGCATGATACTATCCGATGACTTGTACTAGGCTCCACAATAAGGCATTTGTGCGGAGCGCTCCAATCTTTGTTAGCCCCATTCGCTGGTACCCCATTCGCTGGTCCCATTCGCTGGTACCCCATTCGCTGGTACATACTAGAATTCCGCTCCATTCGCTGGTACATACTAGAATTCCGCCCCCGTATCCGGCTACCAATCCACCCCTCAGAGATCTTGCACACCGAGAACGGCGGAAGCAGGGGGGAAAGGCCACTCCGCCATTTCGAACCGGCGAACCCGCCCGCGGCCCTCACTCCGCTAGCTTCACTGGTTCTCTCGCAAACTGCCGCAATTCCCTGCTAAACAGTCCTCGTACGTACTCAAACGCTTGAGAATGTCAGAGTCATGAGCGTACTTCTTACGTAGCTACAGAAGCTCACGGTCAGTTCCGCGGCAATTTTGCGCCAGCTCGACGTTCACTTCTCTCGCTCTCTTAGAATGAGCGTCCGACACTTCGCCCCTGAAATGATCGCAGAGCTCTCGGGCGTCTGATGAAGCGATCAATCTTGCCCGGCAATGACGCTCCGGTCTCTGCCACAGCGCAAGTCGACAATGAAATCAGTAGGATGAGCAAAAGCGCTTTCGTCATAGTGGCACAAGAGAGAACGTCAAAGTGAGCTGGAAATCGCCGGGGACGAGCCTTAGCTCGACTTGCTTGTTATACGCCGATCGATCCTCGTTTCACACACTGCGGCTACAGTAGCATCAGCGAGTATTTGCATCGTATCGAATATTTGCATTCTCGGGTGGTGAGGTATTAGAGCCTGGAGGTCCGTGCATGCTAGCAGCACTGTTCGCGTCCCTTGTTGGTCAAAATGCTCAATAACATCCAGCAGCTCATGCCTATGATGATTTGCGTACCGATTAGTAACCAATCCATAAATCATTCTAGCCAGTCTTGCTTGCTGGAATTCATCGGGCATCGTCATTCCAATTCCGGATGCATTCAGTGCCGCCTGGTAAAAACCCGTTTTCAGAGTAATTCCAGTAGCAATCAACCCAACGTGATCAATTTCATTACGCTGAAGAAATTCAACTGTGCTATCCACAACGCTCAATACTGGGATCGAAACCACCGAACGAACTTCTTCGATATAGCAATGCACGGTGTTGCAGGGAATTACAAGAAAGTCAGCTCCGCCGGCTTCAAGCCGTCTCGCAGCGTCCTGTAGGTACGGAATATACTTTTCAACCTCAGCACCCTTAGTGAGGGCTGCTTCCTCGACGGCGTAAGGGAGCGGAACGTTCCAGGTTAAGATCGCCGGGCGGTGGTCCCTGGCTACGTGCGCGCAGCCAAAAATCAATGCTAGATAAAATTCGGCTGTTGTCTCAGGCCCGAGGCCGCCGATTATTCCAACGGTTTTCATTCGCATGCTCCTGGATATAATATTTCCACCGAATTATTATCGCTTCTCAAGCTCCGCCTCCTGGAAATTTTCAAAGCTACCATCCAATACTTTACGCACTACGACTGGAAATTCATAATAGTGAATTCCATCTAAAGTCAGTTTGGGTTTAAACGTCAGTCCGCCCTCATCACCTTTAACCGATCGAAAAGCGGCAACAATTCCATCCGCTGAGAGCTTGTCGGGCGATGACGATAAGACGCTTGCGGCTACGACTGCCCATGCATAACCATTATACCCATAGCTGATCTGAGCATCGTCTTTGAATCTCCTTACATATTCATCGGCAAACCACTTAGGTATTTCAAAGTTTGGATAGAGCGCACCTTGCATAGAACTCCCTGCTGATCGAATTTCACGCCTGCTCTCAAAGATATCTGTACCGAAAGTTCGATGTGCAACCCCTATCGCTCGTAGTGAGCGATAGAGGGAGCTAATCTGTCCCGGATAGAGGTAGACACCGAGGGCATCGATACTCGCAGTTTTGGCGCGAAGGGCATGTGGCTTCATATCGCCTTCACCAGGAAGAACAGTAGAAACAATAGTAAGGGACTCATTCTCCCTCAAATTGCTGCGAAATCCTTGAATACAAGCGGCTATATATGGATCCTCCATCGCGACTACACCGAAGTGCTTCAGCTGTTGTTTTCGCAAAACATTGACCAATGGCGCCGTTAAAGACTTCGGATCGTTAGACATCAGAGTGACATATCGACTATGTCGCACAGCGCTGTTGTCCAATGAAAAAGCCGTAAGCGGCAGTCGACTTTTCTCGGCAACCGCAGCGACTGCGTTGAGTGGAACTTCTCCCCAGCTATAAACAAGATCCATCTTGCCACTTTGAAACCGCTGAAGAACCGTCAAAGCTACTTTTGCGTCATATTTGTTATCGTCGAACGTCAGTTTCAAATGCTTAAACTCAGACGGCAGTTGATTTCGGGCAACTTCAATTCCGTTCCTCACGGCCGCACCGTACTCGGCAAGATCTCCCGTTAATGGAAGAGAAATTCCAACCTGGTATATGGGAGTTCTGTAATCTTCCGCAAAAAGTGGAGTTGCCATCCCTAGAGCCAGAAGAGTCAAGGCTATTCGCATCCGGGTTCCAGTTGCCATATCTTTGAGAGCGATAACGGTTCGACAAGAGGTTGACCGGAGCGACAGTGAATGTCAATCCTTCTTCGTCGTTTTGCTATAGCGCCTCAGACTTCGCGCGGGCGAGAGCTCCAGCCGCTGGTTCCAGCCGCTGGTCCCAGCCGCTGGTACCCCAGCCGCTGGTCCCAGCCGCTGGTACCCCAGCCGCTGGTCCCAGCCGCTGGTCCCAGCCGCTGGTACATACTAAAATTCGGCCCCCATATCCGGCTACCAATCCACCCCCAGCCGCTGGTACATACTAAAATTCGGCCCCCATATCCGGCTACCAATCCACCCCTCAAAGATCTTGCACCCCGAGAAAAGTTACCCTCAAAGCATCACATAATTCCCGATTCAAGCAACTTCTGCGGCGATACTTTCGATTGGTAATGCATGGCAAGAGAACGCAGAATAATATTTGAAAATCGTCTTTACGAGATCGTCCCCCGTGCGCGGGAAAGCTTGCCCCTGCCTCCGACCGATACGACTCATCAGCTCCTGAGCGGAATCCTCGCCCGAACTCAGCGCGACGAGAAGGTTACCCTGTGTAACTTTGTCGATATGAATAATCATTCCCATCAACATACCATCCCGAATAAGCCAAAGCGGCTGACTACATTCTACATGGAGTACCAGAAGAAGATCACTGATAGCGTCCGCAAACTTACTCGGTTACCAAGGTTACGGCTCTGGGAGGGGCGACCAAGTGTAGTCCTGCTTGCTCAACTGGAAGATGCCATCGATCGGGTTATCTACATGTTCCTAAATCCAGCTAAAGCTGGTCTGGTTAATACTATTGACGAGTATCCCGGGCTAAACACATGGAAGTACTTTAAAACGTGCGAGGCTTCGGTTGATGCCCAATTTACTTTGGATGCCTATTGGACACCGGCTTCTACGCTAGAGCCCCTGTTGGATCACAATAAACTATCCCCTGCGAGCGATCGTGCAATGGTGTTGCGCCTACAAGAGCACCCAAAGACCATGAAGTGTGAACTAGTAATTAAACCACTAGCTTGGCTAGGGTGTTATGGGATTACTGACCCTGTGAGGATAGAGTCTATCAGGCAGCGTATTATCAAAGCCGTTTATGATGGAGAGGCTCAGTTAGCCAAGGAGCGTCTTGAAAATAAGATGCCGGTTATCGGCGCAGAGCGGCTTAAGCAGCAGGCGTATCTCAAACCGCACACTCCAAAGAAAAAGGAGCGCCGGATCTTCGTTATTTGTGGGGACAATGAGCGGCGCCCCAGCTTGATCGCCCTATTTAAAGATATCTCTAGGAAGTGTCGTGAGTGCTACCTGTTGCTGAAAGAGGGGAAACCTCACGACTGGCCCCCTGGTACCTTTATTCCATGGGTACCGCCTAAGGAGTATCAGGCTGTCTGCTTTTAATTATTGAGAAATTTTGGTCCTTGCGCATTGGACCGCTGCAGAGCTGTATCTGTGAGTCCGGATCTGGCTGAAATTTCGCGTGTTCTCGCCGGCAGATACGCGCACTGGCGGTCTATCCTCTACCAAAGCATCGATTTATTCGGAGTGTAACGGGTCTCGGGCGGGACTGGAGGGGTAAGTTTTGGTTTGAGACCTACTTCTACTGTGTACCAGCGGG
>JBIKKR010000031.1:0-23133 GCA_044360225.1 Bdellovibrionota bacterium
CGAGACAGTCCGCCCCACCTGGGCCAGGTTGAAACTCCGTAGGGTCGCGGGGTAGAGATCGCTTTTGGCGGAGCAGAAGCTCCGCGGTCCGAGGGGGACATTAAGGCTTGCTGCCTTAGCACTAGGCGCTCAACTCATCAAATGCCGCAGGCCAGCCAACTGAGCTAAACCGCCAATCGGCCTGGTTTGCCACTAAGCCCGCCCTCACTGGATTGGCATCAATGTATCGAACCACCTTTGAGAAATGGGCTGTATCTCGAATGTAGCGATCAAAGTACTCGGGATACCAAAACGAACCGGAGCTACCAATAATCCGATTCGCCCTCGCTGCCGTCCACCCCTTGAAAGACCGAACTACCGCCGAAAGCGAAGTGTCACACCGAACAACAATGAGGAGATGCACGTGATTGGGCATGATAACCCAACGTAGTACCCGATGCCCGTGCACGCTAAGAAACTTCAGCGAATCAACTACTAGCTTGGCCACATCAGGCCGCTGTAATGAGCACGAGCCGTAACCAGCATCGAGGAGTTTCTCTATACGTCGCTGCTTCTCCAAGGCCATCGCTTGCCCACCGATGCTTTTATCCTGCAGCATGGCCAGCTCAGCGTGAAGAGCACCATGAAGCGATTGCGGCAGTGCGTCAGCCAATCGAATTGTAATAAACTGCACCTTGCCTGGAGCATCGTAGTGGGGAAGATACCCCCGGCACCACCACCCTTCTTGACTTCTGAATGTAGTCCGAGCCTTACGGCGCAACTGTTGCCTTATCATACGCTACATATCGAATCATCTCCTCCAAAAGTTGCCCCCACCTTCAGCTAATTCGGCCCCGCCGGAGCGCGGGCTTTCTAGTCCGCCCCACCTGGGCCAGGTTGAAACTCCGTAGGGTCGCGGGGTAGAGATCGCTTTTGGCGGAGCAGAAGCTCCGCGGTCCGAGACAGACCGCCCCACCTGGGCCAGGTTAAAACTCCGTAGGGTCGCGGGTTAGAGATCGCTTTTGGCGGAGCAGAAGCTCCGCGGTCCGAGACAGACCGCCCCACCTGGGCCAGGTTGAAATCCCGTAGGGTTGCGGGTTAGAGATCGCTTTTGGCGGAGCAGAAGCTCCGCGGTCCGAGACAGTCCGCCCACACCTGCGCCAAGTATGAACCCCGTAGGGTCACCGGTTAGAGTTTTTTGAGTTTTACTGCGCTGGCTGCGCATTTGTATCTGTATCGGAAACTCCAGCAGCTCCCAGTAAATAACAAGGGAACTGGAGCGCCCTGACCACGCTTAGGCTCCATCGACATCAACCCATACTCTCGCTACACTACTGAGCACCATGCCCCACATCTACGAGCTAGCGATCTTAGGCGCAGGAATCTCAGGCTTGGGCGTTGCTCAGGCAGCCGCAGAGCGTGGCTTGTCTACCCTCGTACTAGAGGCCTCTAGCCCAGCATCGGCGACCTCAAACAACACCTTACGCATCATCCACGGCGGTTTTCGCTACCTACAGAAGCTTCAGTTCGCGCGCGTTATTCAGTCGCTTAACGATCAAACGTACGTCGCTACAAATTTCGCTGATGCTACGCGGCCACTCGCCTGCCTTATGCCGCTAAAGCCGTGGGGCCTCAAAAGCAAACTCCCCGTTGCTAGCGCCGCATTGCTCTACGGCGCAGCGATGCGTTCACTTGGCTCGTTACTACCGACTCCGCAGGTCGTATCGTACAGAGCACTCCGTGATATCGCGCCACAGCTCGCTGGACGAGCCAAACACGGCGCGCTCTGTTGGCACGATCTAGTGATGACCGACCCACTGCTGCTCGCTTCGCAAATTACCGAGCAAGTCACTCAGCGAGGCATTACGATACGGTCGCACACAAAAATTGCCTCGGTATCCCACGCATCTGACGGGTACACTATAACTACCGAGACAGGTGAGGAGATCCAAACTAAGGCTGTCGTTAATACTCTTGGCCCCTGGCTCTCGTCGATTACGCTGCCGAATTCCCTGGTCCAGCTGACCCCTCAATGGTGCCTCGGATTCAACATCACTATCAAAACCCAACTTCATCCAACCCACGCCATCGCCGTCGAGAGTCCCGATGGACGGTTGTTTTTTGCCGTACCACGTGGTGACCTAACAGCTATCGGCACCTGGTACACACCGTGTGAAGCCCCCACAAGCACCACCGTTGGAACCCAGCCGACGATTCCTCCAACTGAACTCGCTCGTTTCATCGCGGCTTGGAACAACGCCTGGCCAGAGCAACCGATAACCCAGGATGTAATCGTCGCCTGCGACGCTGGCATCCTCCCGATGCGCCGCGACTCCCCAGCTGGTCCCCTACTCTATGGATCTGAGATTATATCAACCAGCGAGCACTACACCGAGGTGCTAAGCACCAAGTACACTACGTTTAGGTCACAAGGTAGGCGGGTGGTAGCAGCGCTTGGGACATAGCGGAACTCATCCAGAGAAACTTTCAGCATTTTTAAGCAACCAGATCTCCTTGCAAATTAGAACCGGTGGAGCTAAAATGCAGATGCTATGTATAAATATCGGTATTTACAGTGCAATCTAGAGCGTAGGCCCCCTGAATTTAGGGCACTTTTGCTGACTGGACCGCGCCGATCAGGAAAGAGCACCCTCTGTAAACACCTACAGACCATCTGGGGAGGGGGGTCGTATGTTTCGTTTGATACGCCACTGGACCAGGCTCGATTTCGAGCAGATCCAGAGGGATTCCTAGCCACTCTAAAGACCCCGGCGGTTTTGGATGAAATTCAGAACGTGCCCGATCTCTTTCAGTACCTCAAGGCTCTGATCGACAGAGAACCGCACCGCGGGTTGGACTACATCCTTACCGGTAGTCAGCACTTTCAGATGATGCACCGCGTTTCAGAGTCTCTTGCCGGACGCATTCTGATTAAAGAGCTCTTTCCCTTCTCGCTGGCAGAGTTAACTGATGCCGAGCCAGACCGCGTACTCTCAAATATCTCCAAGATCCTTGAACTGAATCCGAGCATTGAACTGAGTGAACGACACCGGCCATTTTCAACAAGGGACAGCATTCGACATCGTTTGGCGGTGGGAGGATTCCCGCAGGCATCGTTTGCTCAATCTCAACAGGCGCGAGAGGAGTGGTTTAATTCCTACACCGAGACTTATATTCAAAGAGACATTAGAGCGTTGAGCAATGTTCACAATCTGTCGACATTTTCGCGATTTGTTAACCTTGTTGCGGGGCGAACCGGTCAGATCATCAACTACTCGGGGTTTGGAAAGGATATCGGTGTCAGTTACAAGACTGCACAGCACTATCTCTCGCTCCTTGAGACCTCCTACCTTTGGCGCTCGCTAGCGCCTTTTTACAAAGCGTCGTCTGAGAAGCGACTGAGCAAGAGCCCCAAGGGTATCTTTACCGATTCAGGCTTGGGAATCTACCTCGTCGGGCTCAATGAAGATGGAATTGAACGCAATCCACTACTCGGAGCGTTTTTCGAATCGTTCGTTGTAATGGAGATCGTCAAGTTGGTGGCAGCTCTAGGTGCACGTGTGCAATTCTGTCATTTTCGGGCTGGAGAAAGCGCTGAAGTCGACCTCATACTTGAGCATGGACGCGCGATTATTCCGATTGAGATTAAGTGCTCAGCCTCGGTGGATCCTAGTTGGGGCAAAGGGATCAGAGTCTTACGAGAGGTGCTCGGCACCGATTCCAAACAGCGAGGATTCGTCGTTTCGCTGCATAGCGAGGTTAAAGAGATACAAGCTGGTGTCTGGAATCTTCCGATCACTGCGCTCTGTTAGCGCGATTTATTCGTGACAAAATCCGCCAGATTGGCAAGCGGAACGCGAGTAGTATGCGGAGAGATAAGCCCTTGCTCGCCACCAAATGTTACCACGATCGACTCAACGTCAGAACCAAACTCATTCAGGGCAGAGCGTGGCGGAGTGAATCGTACATCTCCTTGAATAGCTAATTTAATCTCAACAAGTAATACCTTTCCCGGCCACGATATTACTACATCAACCTCTTCTCCCGCCCGAGTCCGCCAAAAAGAGAGCTCGTATGAAAGACCACGATAGGCTCGCGTCTTCATCAGTTCAGATACAACCAGATTCTCGAAAAGCGCCCCAACCTGCGGCGAACTAGCCATTGAATCACGCGATAGGTGCCCCTGCAATCGAGATGCCAGGCCACTGTCGATAAAATATATCTTTGGAGATTTTATCAACCGCGAATTAAGATTACTGCTAAAGGGCTGCAGCACATAAAGAATGTGGGCTCTCCGAAGAATATCCGACCACTCGCCAACAGTTTTTGAAGCAACTCCCGCATCATTAGCCAACGATTCCCAGTTCACAATAGAACCGACCCGCGCAGCTAGCAGGCGAGTTACAGTAAGAAATTCATCGAGCTTACTTACCCCTGCACTTCGAGCGATATCCTTTTCAACAAAGGTAGTGATGTAGTCATTAAGATAGGAAACCGGCGATAGATCGCTCCTCACATACAACTCCGGAAATCCCCCTCTCCACAAACATTCCCACAGAGACATTGTTGAGTATGCTGCCAGGATCTCAGCAACAGAGAGTCCGCAGAGGGTAAAGATACTGATACGGCCAGCGAGGGATTCCTTAATCGCCATATCGATCGCTATCTGATTCGAACCGGAGAGAAAGAAGACAGGGTCGACCTTTGCACCCTGCTCATCTTCTAATCGTCGCTTCCTCCGCATGGAGTCGATCCGCCTCTTGATCTCTGGGAGCAGATTCGGCGCATAATTAAACTCGTCGATGATCACAGGCTCAGGGTGTTGCGAGAGAAACAAGGCAGGATCGCGATCGGCCAGCTCGCGCAAAGCCAGGTCATCAAGAACCACCAACCTCGGCTTTCCGGGGGCGTAGTACTCAAGAAACGAGGATTTGCCAACCTGCCGCGGCCCCTGCACTAAGATCGACTCAAGCTGCGCACCATTGGCAAAAATGTACGATAAATCTCTGTTAATCCACATAGTTGACAAATCTGACCTATCAGGTGGGATTTGTCAAGAAGCTGGAATTTCGCAATTCCCTCGCCTTAAGAGGGGCCAGATATTTCGACTCGATCAACAAGCATCGGCGCGCCCCCTACTCATAAATCTCCACCTCATTGAGGTGCACGTAGTTATCGCGGTGCTTGCGCAGAACTTCGACCTGGATCCGCTTACCTTTTAACCCATCGGGCCAGGCGATCGTCGACCACTCGCCATCGATAATCGTATCAACAACGAGCCTCTCACCCTGATCAACCTGCAACGCCCACGAGTAATCAGAGTACGACGAAAGAACCCGCACAGCCTTCAGCATTCGCGGTTCGGTGAATTCAAAGGTAAACGTAAAGGGATTAAACCCCTCTGACTTGGCCAGGGTGTCCTCACGCTCATCGAACGCTTGAGGCATATCGCCACCCATTAAATTAGCCGTAACATTCAACGCCCCTGTCTCTTTGAGCTCTAAGAGATTTAGCTTACGTGCCTTAGGTGGCAACACCGCTTGGCCCGAAACATCCTTGCCAGGTGCGAGTACGGCCTTGGCCTCCGGGGGTGGAGCCGCTTGCTTAGGCTTTTCAGCTTGATCAGCCCCTTGCTCATTCGCTGCCACCTGTTGCACTGAATACGGCTCTGAGCTGTGGGCCTCTTCTTTCCACTCGTACTCACAACCACACACTACAAGCGCACTCGCAACGAGACCACCGAGGCCAAAAAGCGCCTTACCGAAAAACCATCCTGTGTGCGTACAACGAATCGGCATGATCGAATCCACCCGTCAACGAAAGCTATCCACAACGGCCGCCTTAGCACCCGCCGTATCATCTAGTCGTATAAGCGTAGCCCAAATTGAGGGGGTTCGAAATACGGGAAGGGAGGGGGTACCCACTTCGGGTACTAGGCAGCCGTTGTCAGGACTCCTTGTCGTTGTTTTGCAGCACGATCCGCCGGCGATTCCTGTGGCGGCGGTGGTGGTGGAGTAACACTTGAAGCTACTGTAGCAGCAGATGGCACACTTGAGGTGAAGGACGCATACAGCTTCTCGTTACTTGGAGGCTTTCGTGTCCTATCTTGCCCTTGATCATATCGCGCTAAGATCTCGTCGATCTCGTCGCCATCCTGCCTCTTAGCGCTCTTCACCACCGCAAGATACGTTGGGTCCGCAGACGGCTCGCCGGCCTGGTTAGCATTCTTTCTCCTTGCCTCAGCCTGCTGTGCCATAGCCACACCGGCAAGCGTCGGCCTATCTTGCTCCGTTGCTTGCTTAGCGAGATTCGACGTGTTGTTCGGTGATGCCGACGAATCAATCTGACGCGGCGCAGGGGCCAAGAAAGGAATCGGAGACTCGTAGTCCTTCTTCTGCATCTTCTGAGGACCAAGCAACCGAACCGGAGACGCTCCATTCCGAGCGTCATATCGCTCATCAAACTGAACCTGCACAGCGACTAAGTGCTTCTCAAGTACGTCCTGCCGAACGTAGATTATGCCTTCCTCACCAGCCACGCCCCACATCGACTTCCCGTTCGGATCACCCAAAACCGAACCAGCGGCATGAAAACGTGGCTTCTCACCTGCGGCACCATCCTGCTGAACGTACGAACCGATCGGATTCTCAAGGCGATACCACTTTTGATTGGTTTGTTTTTGATCGGTTTGCCCTGGCCATCCGGCCTGGCCATCGACTAGTCCAGTTGCAGATAGAAAGTGTCTACCGTGGCGAACCTCAGACCCCGGAGGGGTACCTAAATCATTCCAGTGCGCATCGACCTCAACACCGCGCACGTGTCCTTTATCACTCCCCTGTTGCACGATATCTTTTACGGCCGAGTCCTTGGCGATTCGCTGCAACGCAAGGTGCAGATACTCCACTTGACCCACTGCGCGAGTGCTTGCTGTCTGTTCCAAAACCGGTCGGCCGGTCTGGTCAACTTGAACCTCTCCACCACGCAACAGCGCAGCGCGCTCGAATCCAGACACTGAACGACACATCTGGGTGTACTGAGCGTACGTCTGGCCATGCTCGCTGGTGACATCACCACCGTACATCTCGTAGAAAGCTGCGCGTACCATCGCCATGCCGAACGATGGAAGCCGTGCCGAAACGGTTTCAACTGATCGAGTTGACTGACCATTCCCGCTCAGACTTGTGCCTGACTCTTCCTCGGCGTACGGAACCAATCGCGTCAAACGATCTTTCCGATCATCACCGAGCGACACATGATCATATCCTGCCGTCTTAGTGGCAGTGTACAGAGCGAGGTCACACGCCTTCCCGAGAATATTCTCAGCAGAGGTATTACTGAACGACTTAGCGGATGTGCAGGTCATCGTCTCGCCCTGCACAGAGGAAGAAGGACTAACCGCCTCACGCAGCAGCTCAACAAGAAATTCCGAGCGCATTACTTCAAACGCGCGCTCAGATACGATGCGCTTGTCCTTTCCAACCTCGGTACCCTTGCTCACGCCAAAGAGGCTAGTCACCGTTGCAACATCGTGTAACTTCTCGATTAGCCCTGGGCTTTGCTGAAGGACCCGGATCAGCTGCTTGATATCGGCACCAAAGTCTTTGCCGTCAATCCGCGCCTTCTGCCACACTGCTTCGAGTTTAGAGCACTGCTCTGGTGAGAGCATCGACCCACGCACTACCTCACTAAATGTAGAGACCGACCGTGACGGATCCTCCAAACCCCGCGCAGAGTGAAGTACTTTTCCCTGTGATGAGAGCGATAGTGAAGAGCTGGTAAGGGGATTAGCAGCCCCCGTGGAAGCCTGAAGGCCCACTGATGACGCGTCTACAATCGTAACATCACCGTTAGCAGGAAGATCGGTCGCGTTCGGCATCTTTCGAATCCAGACAAAACAAACGGCTGCGGCCTAATAGCCGCAAGCACCTTCAAGTATCTCTACTTGTCTCATACTAGTTATGGCTAAGATAGCGAGTGGTGTAACCCAAGAAGGCCAACTTTTTTGGGGAGGAGGTAGCGGCAAGTGAGGCTGGCCAAAACACGGCGAGCAGTTCAACTTAAAAGGAGCGGTTACAGACCTGGACAAGGCGCATATGCTTGAAATCACTATATTTTTCAACCACCTGCAGCACGTCAATTCGCCTTAACGGCTCCTTTTAGGTGCTAATTGAGCTAAAATGCTAGCATATTCAAGTAGTTAGATTGACAATCTAAAAACTGAGCTTAATTAGCATGTTAGGCTCCAACATCCTGATTATAAACACTCTATAGAACCCAAACGCGCCTAATTTTTTCTAGGCTGACCTATGTTACCCCCGCCACCTGTTGCACCATAACCCCTAAGGATAGCACGCTGGGGTACGCCGTATTGGGCGCACTAGGCGTTTCCCAGATTCCAGCCAAAGCGGTGAGCTGGTGTATTGCGTGAGGAGAGGATGGGTCGGCAGGCAGATCATTGCGGTATTCAGCTGAAGGGGTTGGGGGACCAATCAACTGACCAATCGACCACGGCCGGCCAGAAGCCAGGTGTGGTAGCAAAGGTCGATCAGCTTCAGCCCACACAGGCTGGCGTCAGCCCGGCCGTTACCGTCACTGCTAGGGTCGTTAATGCGGCCGATGGAGTTAATCAAGCAGCTAAACTCATCGCCACCGAAATCCCTGCTGCACAACCTACGACAAGGGCAGTCACCCCTGACAGTACTCCCGCCGCACCACAAACGCCAACCACGGCCGAATCGAATCTCTCGGCAACCCCTGGCGCTGCGTCCCCTACAACCGGTGGAAATATCGCAAGCGGTCCAACCAACGATGACAAATCCACCTTGCCATCCGCTAGCGCAGGTAGCGGCAGTCCACCATCGCCCACTCCAGCTCCCTCGGCCCCTTCAACGCCACCCTCTGGCACTGACTCTTCGGGCCCAACTAGCGGAGGATCGGGTGGTGGGGCAGGCGGAGGCGGAGGAGGGAGCAATGCTGCAGGTGGAGCAGATCCAGGAAAAGATCCGGATGATGGAAGTGGTGCGTCTAGCAGGAGCTCATCAAGCCCACCTCCTACAGTACAAATCGATGAGACGCAAATTGAGAAGATAACAAAAGCGTTAGCTGCCATCACCCAAGCTGTACGTGACGGGAAGCCTGCAGGCAGTGCCTGCCCGGACTTGCTAGACCTACGGGCAGACATCCTCGCCCTGTCCAGCGCCCTGAAGGCTGCCACCGCAACTGGCGACATTGCATCTGAGAAGTTGGTTCAGCTTGCAAGTGCGGTAGAGGATCTTTCCCAGGAAGTGGCTAAATTACGCGAGGGCGGAAAAACTATCTCGAAAAATTTAGAAAAACTCGGCGAGCAAGCAACCGAGCTTGCTGAAGCGCTTACAGGCACACATTTCAAACAACTCGTAGACGGTTTAAGGGATGTAAAATCGGCCTGTGAAAGTGGGGCAGTAGCCAACGAAGCCCTGCTCAAACAAGTCCTCAAAGGCCTCGATTCACTCAGAGACCCTACACAGCTCGACCCAAAGCAGCTCAAGCAAATGACGGACGCTATTGATGGCCTAAAGGGTGTGGAGGCCGGTGGTAATAAGATGATGGGACTCATGCTTAAGCAGTTAAGGGAGCTGACGGAGACACTGCAGAACCAGAGGGACACTGAACAAGAACAGGATTCTGACCAAATCGACCGGGTACGTGATGACTACCCGGTGATTCCTAATGACCAGAAGCAGGAGGTTCTTGATCTGTTCAATCGGCACTTGAGAGATCTAAGGGATGTCAACTGTAATCCCTACACGTTAGACGCTCGTGCGGTTATTGCAAAGCTATCGGAATTTCGGAGAGACCCCAACGATCGCGGGAAACTCTGGATCGATAAAAACTGCACTTATCGCCCGCGAAACCCGGGGCTGTTTGATAACGAGATGCGAGGGGAGATCCGAGACTATCTGGCCAGTTCTGAGTCGCATATGAATGAGATGATGGAATCGGATTACATGGATCAATACCGACGAGACCATCCGCGAGCATCCACCAAACAATTACAGGCAGCGCTGATCGACGCCTACATCGGTGGGTGGTGCAACAACACAACCGTGGCTTTTCTGCACGTTCTCGTACCACCAATTATCAACGACAAGCTATTTCGGGTCAGGTATGTGACCGCCGAGGGCAACATCCGCACCTTCGAAATGGACCTGGACTCATTCAAGAGAGACCTAAATAAGTGCCATGCCACCGGAAGAGGCATCCTCTGGACGGCTGGCCTGGCAGTGGCGGCGCTATCGGTTGGGACCGCGGCCATTCCTGCTGCAACCGGGCTAATCGCTGGAAGTATCTGGGCCTTAGGCTGTCTCGGTCTCGTCAATGCCGTCTGGAACCTTGGCTTGCGCCGCAGTTCAACCGCATCCAACTATGACTCTCTTGTCTTCACGCAGACTTTAGACTTAGCACAGAATGCGAGCTCCAGCGCTGCCATATTCCTGCCCGTTCTTGCACATCACCACTTCGTCCGCACTTGTCCAAAGTACACTAGAGCTCTGAAGCTCGGGACGAAGGATATGGTGGGTAACAGTCCAATCAAGCACCTACAAAAACATATATTTTTGTTCGACTACCTGATTAAGAAATGGGAAGTCTTTGAGACCAATTGTGATGACTTCAAGACCCGAGTCTGCAATGTCACCGGTGTAACCAATATGCGTCAAAGAGAAGTAGATGAGCAAAAACTCCTCGTAGTCAGAGAAGACGCCGAGGAATTCGAGCAAACTATAATGAGATGGGCAACCATCTATCACTGGACAGGCTGGACTACCACCTTACTCTTCTCCGCTGGCGTGGGAACAATAGCAGCCGGAGCAATTCTTGCCCCGTTTAAACTGGTGGCAATGAAACTATGGCCTCACAACGCCCCCCGCAAGAACAGAGCTAGAGAGGCTAGTGAATCTGAGTAAGGTGCACGCGTATCCTACAATCGACTGAGAAGGTGCAACTGGGGCTGGTCGCTGACAACGTGCTCGACTGATGCATCACATTTTTTTGCTTTGTTGGCTTTGCAGCTGCGGAAGACGATTCGCCGAAGCCTTTCCGGATAATCGTTACACGATGTGACACCCGTAACCGTTACGCTTTGATCGGCGATGATGTCGGTGTTTCGGTCAGCCTCGTGAGAAGAGATGCGTCGGAACTGATTATTCTTTTTGGTACGAGTGACGAAGAACGCCGAGGCCTGCGTGATTCGATATAGCCGAGCATCGTCGAGGTACGCGCGGTCCATGATGTAGATGACCCCTGCTTCGAAAATAATTTCATCGAGGATGTTCACATCATGCATACTTCCCACGAAATCAAGAGTACCGAGGGGATATTGCCGCGTAGGTCTATGAGTGTATGAAGCTTCACCGCTGCCTTCGTAGAACGAAACTTTGCCCAGGGAAAAAGCGATAGACAGAGATCTATGGTTGTCGGATCGAGATCGTATGCTGCTCGCTTGAGTCGCGCCGATCGTTTGCTCGTGCGAGGGTAGTACGCGCTACAGTTCCTCGAATGCCCAAGTGATAGAGCTTCCTACCCTTGGTTCGAAGGCACACGTCCATGTCGCGTAAGCTCTCCCTATAAGTAAGCTGTGCCAATGCCATGCAGAGAAATTGAAACCAACGCGTGAAGTTTCTCACTCGACGGTCACTGCCGTAGCGTCTAACGTATTGGCGAAACTTCTTTATCGGTACGAACTCTATCAGCTGTACTAAGACCTATTTGCCGTGATTCATCGAAGGACTCCTAGTCGGATTGTCAACTAGGGGAAATCCTCCTCCCTTTCCTCAGCGCACTTCAAATTGATCCCCATCCAAAATTCCGAATTCGTCAATTATATTGAACTGTTAATCGAGTTTCGGAAAAGGCTAACGGGACACTATTCCCTATTTATCATGTTTCTAGCTCGCTCAAACTGCTGCCTCCCCGCCTCTACCTGCTGCTCAACGTTATTCCCCAGCCTACTCAGCGCACCCGTATGATCACCAGGCGTAACAGTTTCCCCTCTGCCATCCCCCACTCCTTCAACAAAGTTGGCTGCGCTGTTTCCTATTGATGTTAAATTCTCCCCTAAACTGCCAAATAGCGGGTTAGCTCCCCCTATCATGCCGGCAACTATTGAAAGCTCATTAGTCGGAGAATTGGCATCACCCTTGTTGGCAAGAGCGCCCAATGCGCCACCCATGGTGTATCCGACTGACATCGGCCTAAAGAAATTACCGTAAGCTGCGCCACCACCATATTGCTGCTTACCCTTTGCCATACGCGTGCCAGCTGCCCAGAAGTAGCTTGAGCCCGGATATCTTGCAGCATCGCGTGCATCTGAACCAAGTCCGCCTGACAATGCAAAGCTCATCATATCTCCAGGCTTCTGTCCTGGGCCTAAGCTTCCCGGGTTACCACCATAGACGCCGAAGAGACCCGAGAGATTTGAGAACTGTGCCTTAGCATCCCACGCCGCTGAGGCGGCCTCAAAATCAGAGTATCCTCCCATTCGCTGCCCAGAAGCCTGATGACCGCCTTTAAAAAGCTCTTGGGCTGATTTGTCGTAGTTTAAGTTCAGACCAGCTGCCGCCCCGCGCGCGCGATGCCCAAGCGCACGCTGCTTGAGCATGTTGGCGTGACTGAACAGTCCCCATTCTGCAATGCCATCGGCTGCACCCCACAGTGCATTAGCTTTGCCAACTGCATTGCTGCCAATACCGCCGCCATCACCCAGACCACTTCCACTGCCCCTTCCACTGGAGCTACTCGGGGACGGGGCACTGCCGGGGGAAGTACCACTTGAGCCTGAACCCGGCGCGCCAGACCCTACGCCCGTTTCATCACTATCACCATCTCCTGCGAATACAGGTGTGAGACCTCCGCCAGCTCCTTGCCCTCTAGCTGCCATCCCAGCTCCTGCAGCGCTCGCGGGTCGCTTGGCTCCACTCATGCCGGCCCCCCCGCCCGGTACAAACGCATTTACAGCCTTCAAAACATGGTCGGGAACATTGCCAAAAGCCTGCAATTGCCGCAAATTACTATCCTGTGAATCAGCAGTCATCTGCGCGGCATTCCCAATCCCCTCAAACGCCCTCGACATCCCCCCAATCTCCGCCCCCCGAATATCTGCATTCATCGCAGCATTCTGCTGGTCGAGGCTCTGCTGAGCAAAGCCTGACTGGCGGTACGACTTCATCCGGGCGCCTTGATCGATCGAAGCTTGATTGGTCTGGAGTCGGTTGGCGTTCTCACCTACAGTTCCAGACTTCGCGGCTCCTCCGGCTTCCGTTGCTGACTGACCGATCGCCTGCGTCGCAAGGCCTCCAAGGCTTGCTTTCGCCCCAAGCACTAGCTGGCCCGTCACTGCGGGTACTGCGAAATACAACGCAGCCATGATGTAGATGTAGTATCCGTTTGAAAGATCAAGATCGAGGCTTCCAGCTACCGCGAGCGATTGATCAAGGAGGAACCAGGCGTTGTCCTCAGAAAGAGCCCCTACCTCCTTAACCTCTGGCACTGAGCACATCTCAGAAAGCTGCTGATCCCCTGCACCACCTACACCACCTACATCACCACCACCCCCGCAGCTTACTGTAATATCTCCATTACCCAGCTTCGCGGTATTGATCAGACGGCGGCCTACGCGGGCCATCGCGCTGTTGTTTCCGATCATCGCCCAGACGCTGCGCTCAAGTGCATGCACGATGGCGAATCCGACATCCCACAACTTCACCCACGCAAAGAACGAAACCCAGGTAAAGAACGCTTTCCAGTATCCCGGTATAACCATCAACATCGCAGCAAACGGATACCCGATCAAAACGAGGTATGCGAGGATCCCTTGTACGTGCGGCATCATCACCGCCCACTGGTAGAGTTCACCGTACTTGGCTCGTGAGCCCTGCTGTTTGACATACGCCTCAGTATAGCCGCGCATCTGCTCCGATGTTGAAAATCGCTGGCCCAATTCAGTTATCTGCGGGGCAATGATCAGCTCATTGCGGAACATGTGCACCAGGATCAAGAACTTCGCGTACTTCTTTACATCCTCATCACTGAGCATCGGAGCGTCTGCTGACTCGCGCAAATTCCAACCATAGAAGAGTGTCTTGAGCGCTATAGCTTCACTCCCAAATCCCTTTGGAAAACTTCGAATCAATTGCCAATACGCATGACCGGCCTCCCAACGTATCGCCTGCACGATCATATAGAGATACTCTGAGCAGACGATCTCGTTTACTCGACCGGAATCAAGCGCTTGATTACCGCTAAATTTCGACGAAAACTGCCGAAACGAGCCCTTTAGATTCGGCGCGTTAAACAACCGAACCATTGAGCGCGGTGTGGGGATCGATTCAACATCGAGTCCGTGGACAAACTTGGTGTAGTTCCCCGGTTGAGGTCTATCGTTATCTCCCGTCGTAGACGGATCGGTCGTATCTATAAATACCGAGCGAGGCACGTTTGCGCCACGAGACAATGAGGCTGCGGAATACGCTCCGGCATTTACACCCTTCTTAAACCAATCACCACACTCTGATGTGAGGAAGGTGGCCAAAGTATCGCGCACATCGGGGTCTTTAACGTTCACACCCACGATATTCTCAACCATACCCCATTTGAGGTTGGCTAAAATCTGATACGGTCCCTGCTCATTATCCTTGTTAAAAAGATTCGAATCATTACCTCCTTGTCCCTCTCGACGCTGCATACCGATCCAGCGAATGAGGTTGTTCGTAGCCTCGCTGAAGAGACCATCGAGGAATACCATCGGCCAGGCGACCTGGTAGGTGCTGCTCGGACCATCCCTCCGACCGACGCGAATTCCTAAGTCCTTTACCAGCGCTGTGTTCGCCAAGCCGGTTTCGGCGTCTCGCCACACATCTTTCATATCCATCGACTTATCGGCGATACGCCACGCCACACCCTGAACCGACGCTGGAGTGCCCACGAGAAACGCATAGATTGGTGGACCGAGAAAGAACCACATATAGGTTCGTGGTGGCTGATTAATCGCAACTGAAACGAGCGCACCCACTGCACCGGCTGCATAGAACAACGCTGCCCACAAACCAAATGACGTGTTCCAAACGAAATATACAAAATCCGCATGGGTCATGTAGCCGATATTGGCCCACGCAGCAGTTATCGGTAGGTAGAAGCTTCCCGGGCAGCTACTCCGATCACACTCTCCAACCTGAAAGAGCCACGTGGCATCCCCAACGATTCCAAAGAGCATTCCAGCCACACTCGACACGAACACCCCAAGCAGCCCGCACAGAGAATGCAAGAGTTCGTCTCCTAGAGCATATGGTAAAGATGTTAGGAGTAAGTCAAACATATCCTTTAATTGGCCCCTGTACTTTCTGCGCCACCCACATCACCTGCGCTATCAAAGTCACCACCAGCCACTGATAACGAGTTATTCGGTTGGAATCGGAAGTTAGACGAGCCACCAAGGGATTGCGCGAGCTTGGCGGTGGCTTCGAGTTGATCGTTCCAGCGTTGGCGATTAAGTCCAGAGGCTGAGTCAAACCAGAAGCCTATGTTGCACTGGCTGTTCAGAGCACCGTCTCCGCTATCATTAGTAAGAAAGCTATTACAGAATAATTTATTAACAAGCCCAGCAGTGGACACATCTTTATTTAAGGCTTGCTGCATTGCTTTTTCGTATACGTCTTTTGCTTCATCAATTAATTTGTCGTCTGCCAGGATATCGACTATTCTGTAAAGTGCCTTGTTACGACGACATTTGCGGGCCTTATCTGCTCCCTCGCAACTATCGCCACCATCGCTCTCCTCAAACCCCTTGGGCATTTCTTGTGCTGCGTTATCAAAATTACACTGTATCTTTGTTGGCTGCGTAGGATCCGTAGTCGTCTGGACCCATATCTTGAATACCTGATCAACCATATTGAGCGAAACTTTCAGGTTGTTAGATGATAGATCATTCATGAGTTTACTATCCACCGTATCGACCCATTCAGAGGCGAACTTTTTGTTGAATAACTGAAGGCCTTGGTTGCCATTAGTCTTTTTAAACTCACAATATGCCCCAAGTAGCTGGTACATTTTTTCCCAGGTTTTCTTCCTAAGGGCTTCCTTTTGTACGTGAGGCCCAAAAACTTCATCTGGCATCGGCAGCATATTTTGCCCCGGCGATGCGGGAGAGGTTGATTGCATCGTTGTAATCGAATTCGATGATGCTAAAAACATCTTGGCTGCAACAGTAGCGGCGCCTGACTTTTCAACACTCGCTCTTAGCGTTGGTCGAACCCAATTAACTTTCACCATAATACGAGGATCATCAGCTTGCGCACTATCATCACGGCTATACTCTACGTCTCCTACGACCTGTGTGAAGAAAGTCTTAATCTTCTCGGTACGCTGATCACTTGCACCTTGCCCAAATACTATCTCAGATAGTCTCCACTTTTTAGGATCATTGCCTCTCGCGTTTGTCGGCAAATGCTGAACTAGAGAGGCTCCTCCGTTCTGACTGTCGCGAATGTAGGGCTCCTCAAGCCTATACTTTCCAGGGTCAAGCCGCTCTGAAATCTTATCTCCACTGGAATAAGCCAGACCAACTGGCCAGAGATACTCAGCTTTGCCTTGCTGTGCCTTCAAGCCGTCATAGACGGCGTTGACATACTGTCTCTCCGCTTCAGGCCCGGCAACTCTACGCATTGCCATCTCAAGCTGCGCGGAGTCCGTCGCGTTGCCTAAAAGAAGTGAAACTGATTCGATTGATCCCATGAATCCAGTTGCTGCTCCGTTCTCAACCATCATCATCGTTTGATACATGACGGGAACCTGCGATGTTATCATGCCTTTAAGCATGGACTTGTACTCTTTTGAGTCCATCAGGCCGCGAAATGCTATGTGCGACGGCAATCTTATCTGCCTCTGCTCTCCTGGCTCATCAGAGAATTTACCAGCATCGAGAGACACTCCCCCCAAAGGGTTCGGCGGCATCGCGCCCGTATTTCCAGTGACATCCCTCCCAGCATCATTGGTTAATCGCCCCTCCGGAATTGCTTCTTGCTGCGCCTGCGCCCCCTGAACCCAAACAACCCCCATTACGGCTAGCGCCGCAGTCAACTGCATCAAACCGGAGAATCCCTTGTGTGCCATGACGTTACTGCCCATCTCTCCGCTCCCTACCTACTGCCTGCTCCCCTCATCACCCCAACCACCCTCTGTATCTCCTCCGCTGTTGGAACCCCATCGAGCCGGTAGGTCTCTTTGGTAGTCGCCGCAACGAATACAGTTGTGGGATAACCCTTTATCCGCAGGTCAATGGCGAGTGCTTCACCACTAAGTAGTGGAAATGGAAAAGAAATTTCGGCTCCGAACTTCTTGAGACTAGATAGTGAATACGTTCGCTTAGTTAGCCCAAAAAGCGCGAATTTCGGGTCGCCGTGGTACTTAGTCCGAACTTCTTTTAATCCTTCCGCTAACTTGGCGGCATCGGGAGCTTTTTCATCTAAGAAAATCAATATCTTAACGTTTCCTTCAGGATCCACTGGGATATCCGCCTGTGGCCTCTTAGCCCTGTTCAGGATGGCGGCCTGGGGATTCTCGGTCTGCTCTAGGTCATCGGGAAGGGCGGCCTTGGCGCCGGTTTTAAGCTCGGCTTGGCGGGTCTGTTCGATGTACTCCTGAACCTCGGCTCGGATTGGGTCGATCGGTTCGCCATCGTCTGGCAAGGGGGGTGCCTCGCGTATCCCGAGCGCCTCCATGGCGAGCATCTGGTAATCGGTAGCTTTTGAAACCACCTTCTGCATCTCGGCTTGACGTCTGGCCAGCGCTACGGCGTAGCGGAACGCGAGCTCTTTGTCGTTACTGTTGAGCGCCTCAAACAGTCCCTGCATCGCTGGTGGAGCATCTTTCTGGGCGCGAATAATCTGGGCCTCTTCGGGGGCTCCGTACTTGGCCAAAATCTGATCGCGACTCAGCGGAGTTGATGCTGCTGGCGCTGGCTGTTCTTTGGTTGATTCTCCTGGAATTTGCTGGTTTTCCCCAGGATTTTGCGGGTTTTTAGGAATTTCTGGGATCTTTGATTCGGCGGCTGCTCGTGCTGCTGCGGCTTGATCGTCCTCTTTGAGCCGATCGATCATCTGCGGATAATCGTGATATACAACGCCCTTCGACGAGTTAGGACGGACTGGCTTATCCCACGCCTTGGCATCATCTCGATTCCAGAAGCCGCGCAGGTCTTGGCTGGCGGCAGGCGCTCCCTGCTGGCCATGGGCAAGTGATGTCACGGATAATACCAACGATGTCAGGACCAGGATTAACGAACGCATAGTAGACAAAAAAGCTACGAACAACCCTCCGGCTCTATAGGAGTTATGCCCCCCTATCGAGGCGATGGGGCATAATGAGTCTGTTTTAGTTGCGGGAATGTGATTTCAGGCGGTTAGGTGGGGGGGTCTGGCGGCTCCCAGAGTTGGCTTTACGAAGTCAAACTCTCTGTTTCACGCAACCGGACGGCGGACTTTGTAGTCCGCATCGTAGACATTGGTCGTAAGGCCCAAATCCGGGCGGAGCGGAAGCTCCGCGCTCCGATGCGGGCAAAGTGCAACACGTCCTTAAGGAACCTTTTATAGGTCTACTACTTTTCCGCGGGTTTCTGCTCTTTAATCCAAGCTACGCCTCGCATATTGAGCAGGTGGTGTTCGCTGCCGGAACTCCATTCTATGTTCCTCTACGCGAAGAGGCTGGCTGGGGGGCTCTACATTGATACATTGAGACGTTCAACTACTTCTCTCACGCAGGCGATTATCGTCTGCAATCCGGGCAATCCGACTGGCACGGTATTTAGCCGTGAGGAGCTTGAGGAGATCCGTAACCGGACGATCGCTTGCTACAACTTTTCAAAGCATTTTGCGATGGCCGGTTGGCGTGTAGGATACATGTATGCTCCCGCTGCTGTTATTGAACAGGTACTTACAATACACGATGCGGTTATGATCGCTGCACCAACGATCTCGCAATACGCCGCACTCGCGGCTCTTACCCTACCGCGACCGGAGAGTGAGGGCGAGTCGCTCCGGGATATCTTGATGAGGCGCCGCGATCTTACGTGTGAACGCTTGCTGAATCTCAGCCACCTCTTCACTTTTGTGGCACCGCGCGTCGCGTACGACGTACTTCCACGTTACTTAAAGACTGCTATGAACTCTCGCTTGGCGCTAGCGAGGATGAAATTAACACCGCATTTGAAAGGATAGAGAGATGGAACAGAAATCTGTAGCAATGATACCGGCAATCCGCTGGTCTGAAGCTTCGCATGAGCAGCGCCAGCGCGTTATGAAGCGCTCACAAGCTGATCTCGATGGCGTACGATGCTGTCGATCCTCATACAGTCGCCATGATCCTCAAGCAGATCGAGATCTCGCGCGAGTTTCACCAGCGACAACTCCCCTCCTCGTGGCAAGAGACATCTGAGTACGTGCCAGGGGTGACAAGGGAGTGGGTGATTACGCTCGATTGCGCCGTGAATTCCTGATACGCCAGAATTGTCTTGGTAGCCTGCGCTCAAAAGCTCGCGACGATTTTGCAGACTTGCTAGCTAGCGGGATGATTGCCAGCATCTCAATGCACGTAACTCATATCAGCAATCCGAGCAACGACTTGATAGAGGTATTTCGTGGCCTAGGCGCTGCACTCCGTGGCGCATTTGAGCTTAATCCCTTTCGACGCGAGGTTTCACCAGGGGTTAAGGTGACTCTGGTGTGATCACCTTGGACCGCCTTAGTCGGGGGCTCCGACGGCAAACCACCTTCGAAAGCGGCCTTGTAGCTTGGCAGCTTTTTTCTCGGAATGCTCTACGCTAACGCTACATGACCACCTACGACTCATAAGCACCCGCCGTAATCTAGTACTGCCTTCAGCAACAGTACAACTATCGGTCAAAATCTGCCGTAGCTTAGAAGCGAGATCCCGCGATATCTCAGCCCTCAATACGTAGGGTCCAATAGAAGTGATGTAGATGTGTCCCTCCCCCCGAAAGGCACGACCCGCTTGAGCATAGTGGATTAGCGGTGATACGCGGCTCTTGACCCAGTTCCACTCGATCTCCGACGTTCCACCCAAAATCACATACAGGTCTCGGTTAGACGCATGCGTTGCTGCCTTGAATTGTTTTTCAATATCTTCCTGAACGAGGGTAAACCACGCTGCTGGGCACCACTCATAGGTCGCTCCATCTCGCACCTGCCTTCGAAGCGCCAAAGTCAACTGAACATACATCGCATCCATGCGCAGCAGGTCGTGAAACCTCCAACGCTTCTTCTCTCCAGGAAGTGGCAACTCAAGAAACGCAGCGAGGTTCTGCACGTAATTCCGCTGAATCTGGTAGGCGATATCGGCGAGGTTCTCAATCCACAGAAAGCTTAACGAAAAGCACTGCCCTACCTTCACTACACTACCGATACGTTGTAGCTTTCGAAGCTCATGGTACACCCCCTGTAGTGAGCATCGACGTCCCTTTTTCAGGATACGGGTGTGCAGCATTTTGGCGCTCTGCCGCGGACGTTCGGCCAAGAGCTGAATAAGCATGTCGTCAAGATTACCTGTCGCAATCGGCAGCATACAAATTACCAATCAATCAATTCATTTCGGGGAACGACTCAGCGCTACAGGTCTCCCTGACTAGCTCGATAGAGCAGCACCTAGCTGTTATGTAACTATCCAATAATATCTCCGCCCCAAAGACGCGATAAAAATACTTCAAGAGGGAGACCTTCAACACCTTTATCGAGCGTAGGGTGTTTGCCACGGTAAATAACTATTCCGCGGGATAGCTTATTTTCATTAAGAAGCGGGCGCATCGCCTTTCCGAAGTCCGAGCGCCATGTGGAGGAGTTTTTAACCTCGATGCCAATAGAGATCTCTCCACGCTGCCAAATAAAATCGATCTCAGATCCGCCGCTTGTTCGCCAGTGATAGATATCACCACCTAAATTTCGATACGAAATCGCCGCTCTTAACTCATGCAGGATGAGAGTCTCAAGGAGTGCGCCCAGTTCGTAGTCACGGGGCTGCTGACCGGCGATTCCCTGTAGGGCGCGCACAACGCCACAATCGAAGAGGTAGAACTTTGGTTGCGCAATCTCACGAACCTTGGCACGAGGCTGCCACGCCGGCACAAGAGTCGCGACTAGGGTATCGACAAGTATCTCAAAGTATCGCTCAACCGTCGTCCTAGCAGCGCCAGCATCTCTTGCCACGTTGCTGAGAGAGATAACCTGTCCGTTGAGAATAGAGACAACGCGCAAAAATCGGGTGAAAGAAGCGATATCCTTGACGAGCGCTTCCTGTCGGATCTCCTCTTTCAGGTAGGTTGCTACGTATGCTTCAAGCATCTCACCGGCGATCGCTGGTCTACTGACAATTCCGGGGAGGAGGCCGATCGACATCGCTGACTCCGCAGAATAATCTGATCCAAGCTCTGAGAATGTGAGTGGAAAGAAATTCCGTTGAAGAACGCGTCCCGCTAGTAGGTTGACGTCAAGTCGGCGAAGTTTTCGGGCGCTTGAGCCGCTCAACGCAAACTGAATCTCATCGCCTCGGAGGGAAATAATGTCATGCACATGATTCAGGAGATTGGGGGCCTTCTGAACCTCATCGATAACAACCCACGATCCCGCTGGCAGGGCCTCAACTTGCGCCCGAAATTGTGCCTGGCTCGTAAGGAGCGGAATTAGCTCCTCATCCAGTAGCAAGTTCACCCACAGTTGAGCCTTAACGGCACCTCGGAGCCAGGTTGTCTTTCCGGTGGCGCGTGGACCAAAGAGGAAAAACGAATGATTTTGAGGCTTTAGAGATCTATTATACATAGTGGTTAAATTGTAGTACATTTTAACCGCTATGTGCAATTTATTATCTTACCCTTCCCTCCCCTATCCTTACTCTCTTGGCCTTACTCTCTTACTCTCTTGTCTCGGGGACCGCGCGTGACACGCCTCAGCAGCTGATCTGTCGCAGTTCTCGCGGTGTATGAGAGAAATAGTGGGGGTTAGCCAGTGTGGGGTGTACCGGTGTTGGGTCCAATATATACAGCAAGAACAGCTCCATCAGCGCCCTTTGACCTAAGTCTTGAGCTGATGTTTTGACTGCCACACACTTGCTTTAGAAACAGAGCATTGGCGCCAAGGTAAACAACTGGATTTATAGGGGTGAAGTACCAGGGATCGGAGCTCTTCGCTTTAGCACATTCACGACATGCCCAAGAGACAGGCCGCGTGACTCAAGAAGAACCAAGAGATGGTACACCAGATCAGCCGCCTCTCCGAGTAGTTTTTCGTCATCAGTATTTTTCGCCTCGATTACCACCTCGATAGCCTCTTCACCTACTTTTTGCGCCATACGATCAACACCAGACTCTAGCAGCTCCGTCGTATACGACCCCGCCTTCGGATGCTTGGCTCGAGCGGCTATCGTCTGACTGAGAGTATCCAGAAACGAGATACCCAAGCCGCCGGATGACCCAAAACAGCTCTCTGTTCCAGTGTGACAAACAGGCCCCTCGGGTACAACGCGGACTAAAATGGAGTCTTGATCACAATCAACCTCCATAGACACCACGTTCAGGAAGCTTCCGGAGGTCTCACCCTTTAACCATAAAGACTTTCGAGAGCGGCTAAAAAAAGTCACTCTCTTTTCTCTCTTCGTGCGTTCGTACGCCTCTTGATTCATATAGCCAAGCATCAACACACGCGCGGAATCGGCGTGCTGCACGATAGCTGGCAACAACCCGTCACACTTTAAAAAGTCCGGATCACTACTCATAATCGCACCTCTATCCCGTTATTCAAAAGAAATCGTTTCACGTCGCCTATGTGAAGCTCCCTCTCATGAAAAAGGCTCGCCGCGAGGGCCGCGTCAGCTTCGGCGCCCACAAGGATCTCCAAAAAGTGCGCGCAAGAACCAGCTCCGCCAGATGCGATCACGGGAATCGCGAGTGTACCTGATATCGTGCCGGTCAAGTCCCGCGCGTAGCCTTGCCGCGTCCCATCATGATCCATCGATGTAAGCAGGATTTCGCCGGCGCCTCGCTCGCATACCTCTCGTGCCCAATCAATTGTGCGCCGTGTGGTTCGACGCCTCCCAGCCTCCACGAACACGGTATCCCCATCC
>JBIKKR010000162.1:0-6728 GCA_044360225.1 Bdellovibrionota bacterium
GATCCCCGCTGGAGAATCGATGAGAATATAGTGGAATTCGCGCTTGAACTGCTCAATCACGAATCGCACCTCGGCCTCATCAATCACGTCTTTGTCGTCGGTCTGGGAAGCCGGAAGAAGGTATAAGTTGCTTGATTTCTTAGATTTTATAATTGCCTGTGAAGGTTTGCAGATCTTTTTTGCTACATCGACGATGTTGAAAACGATGCGATTCTCAAGCCCCAGAATAACATCAAGGTTGCGCAGACCGATGTCTGCATCAATTACCAGTACTCGCTGACCGCGAAGGGCTAGCGCGGCTCCCAAGCTCGCTGTTGTGGTGGTTTTACCCACACCACCCTTGCCGGACGTTATGACGATCGCCTCGCCAATATCCTTCTTTCCGCCTGCGCCGATACTTTTGCTATTCATCGATTACTCCCTTCTACGTACCCAAACAGTTCGAGATTGGTAAGGCTCAACAACGATCATATTCCCGTCAACGCGAGCAACCTCTGGAAGGCCGCCACGCGGGGTGCTTTCAGCTTCCTCGGCCCCGGAACCACGCGAGATAACCAGCCCGATACGCAGTTGAGTCGGGCGCAGGTTTAAACTGAAAATAACACGGCCACCACCACTCTCATCGTAGGCTCCGGCATGGGCGATTCCCCGTAGTGTTCCCAATATGACTACGTCACCGCCAGCGATAACTTCTGCGCCAGAGTTCACATCGCCAAATACGACGATCGAGTGCTCCGTTTCAATTTTTTGTCCGGAGCGAAGGGTGCCATACACGATGCGAGCATCTGGCTCATCCCAAGACATCGGGCTGCTCGATCCACCCCGCGATTCATAGGGCTCAATGCCGTCGAATAGACTGACTCCTTTGTCGGCAGTAGCATTGGCCTTACCTGCTGTGAAGGCTCGTCCGCCGCCTACTACCGAGAATAGACCCTCTTTGCTTGGGCGCTCATCAATAGCTGAAAGGGGCTCTGAGGTTGCCACCTTCTGAATCGCAATCTCCCTTGGGCTGGGGGGCGCTTTCTGCTTAGACGCTCTCACTGACACAGAGAACTCATCATGCAGGATCGAAGTAACGGTCTGAATGACCGCCTCATCTGGACGCTTGCCGATCCACTCAAAGGCGACGTCATTGCCTGATAGGAACGATCGGCGTGAGTTGAGGAACTCACGCACGGCAGCCAAAAGATCCTCCGCCTCTACCCGCCCATCGATCCGCAGCACTAGCCCCTCAGAGGTACCTCGAGCGGTGATGACATTGTTGCGATCTTCGATCTTACGTGATGCCGGGGTGCCTTCACCAGTCTGAGCAGAAACGGTATCCTGAAATACGGTTGGAGTACTACCTGGTGTTTGCCCGCCATCTTCTTCGTTGAAAGGGTTGCTCATAGTTGAATCGTCTACAGAAGCTGTAAAACTCGGGTGATTGCTGCGGAGGGATAACGACCCGGTTTCCTCATCTGATTTACTTTAAGTGGCTTATAGCAAAGGGTTGATCCCATCGTCAACAAACAAGTGTTGAAAATAAAAAAAACTCCTCATGCTAAAAACATGCGCAGGGGTCGCGGCGGAATCGTCTGAGCAGAAACGCTTAGACACTATAGCCTGAAACCTCGCAAGCAGAATACACTTGACGGCGTAGTAGGAAAATAGTTCGGCCAGAAGAAACCGGATGCGAGACCGAGGTGTGACTGCATGGCTCGGGTTGATTTTCAGGATGTATCTGATGAGTTTGGTAAGCCTGTTGCGTTGTTGTTCTGTTTGTGTAGCAAGTGGTTTTGGAAGTGGGTATGCGCGTATCGCTCCGGGCACGTGCGGGAGCCTCGTAGCTTTGGGTGCTTGGTGGTTGCTGCTTCAGAGTCATGTGCTCGCGAGTAGTGGGGGCGTTGCCTTGCTTGTGGTGACCGCAGTGCTGGGGTGTGTTGCAGTAGCGTTTAGCATAGAGCCTTCGTCTGGTGACTCTGATCCAAGTTGGATCGTGATCGATGAGTGGGCGGGGTTGTTTGTTGCTCTTATTGGGATTGCACCACAGGAGTGGCATCTGTTGGTATGTGCCTTTGTGTTATTCCGTTTCTTCGATGCGACAAAAGTTGGACCGGTGGGTTGGGCGGAGTCGCTCCCGGGGTGCTGGGGGATTATGGCGGATGACTTGGTAGCGGGCGTATGTACGGCGCTGGTGATTGCAGCAGTGCGTTGATAGGGGTCCTTGAGTTGGTATGTTGGTGTCGTGTTTCGAAAGTCTGGGCTCACGTGTAATCATGAAGCGGTGTTTAGTAGCTGGGCTGGGAGCCTTGTCATTATTTTTGGTTCTCATTTCTACCTCAGGCTGCTCTCCAGGGTACGTCATGAGAGCTGCGTACGAGCAGAGCAAGATATTGCTCGCCCGCAGGCCCATTGAAGAGGTGATTGAGGATCCGACAACTGCTAGGGACGAGAGTCAGAAGCTCGAATTAGTGCTTCAGGCGAGGTCGTTTGCGTCAGAAATCGGCCTCGATCCGGGAGGGTCGTTCACCCAGTATGCGGATATCGGCAAAGATACCCTGGCCTGGGTCGTTATGGGGGCACGTAAGGATTCGTTCACCTTGTACACGTGGTGGTTCCCGATAGTTGGCACGGTACCATACAAAGGCTTCTTCGATCAGGCGGGTGCTCGTAAACAGGCTAAGCAGCTTGAGGCCGAAGGCTACGAGACAAGCGTTCGAGGGACTGAGGCGTTTAGTACGCTCGGTTGGTTTAATGATCCGGTGATGTCGAGGACTTTAAAAAATTCACCGACGAGGATCGTAAACACCGTACTCCATGAGAGTGTTCACTCCACAGTGTGGATTCCGGACCACGTGTCGTTTAACGAGAGTCTTGCCAACTTTGTGGGCACACGCGCTGCTGTTAGTTTTTTTAAGAAACGATTTGATGTAACGCGTGGCGCGGATGGAGTTCGCTCTGATGCTGCACAGGCAGTGAGCCAGGCAGAGGATGATTACCGGTTTTCCATGGAGTTTGCCGATAGCGTGAGCGATGCTTTTAAGCAGTTAAGCGCGCTGTACCAGAAAAAAGATATTACTTCGGAGCAAAAGGTACGCGATAGGCAGGGATTGTTCGATAGCATCATGGGGTCCTTTAGGTCGCGCTATCCCAAGGTTAACGCGTTTCGACAGCTCAATAACGCTGATCTCCTACAATCGACCATATACATGACCGAGTTACGCCTTTTTGAAAGGCTCTATCGACAATCTAATGACGATTGGTCGAAGTTTTTGGCAAAAATAGTAGAGATTAAGAATGGTCTCGCACGAGGTGTGTATAGCGATCCGTTTGAGGCTCTAAGGTCGATAGTAACCGTCGTCAACGAGAGTCAAGATTGAACCTAACCCGGACGAGCACCGCACGTCCTATTTTGGTGACTCAAATCTTTCACGATGCTGCCGAGGTGGTGTACAATCACCGCCGATGGCTACAATGAATCCCACAAATCAAATTCCTCACGTGATCGTTGCTCCCTCAGTTTTATCGGCACAACTGGACCGATTAGGGGCTGAAGTGGATTCGATCACGGCAGCCGGTGCTGATTGGCTTCACGTTGATGTTATGGATGGCTCGTTTGTCCCGCCGATTACCTTCGGCGACAACATGATCAAGGTGTTGAGAGCTCGGTGTAAAACGTTTCTCGATGTGCACTTGATGGTGGTGGAGCCAGAGCGCCATTTTGAATCGTTACAAAGAGCAGGGGCGGATCGGCTTATTATCCACCAGGAGACGTGTCCTCATTTGCATCGATCGCTCTCTGAAATACGGACACTTGGCATACAGAACGGCGTAGCCATCAATCCGGGAACGCCGGTAGAGGCCGTGTATGATGTTTTGGATGTTTGTGATCTCGTGCTCATCATGACTGTCAATCCAGGGTGGGGTGGGCAGGCGTTTATCCCGAGCTCATTAGGGAAGATTCGGCAGCTGAGATCGCGAATAGACGAGCACGCTGGGGAAAGGAAGCCGCTCATAGAGGTAGATGGCGGCATAAACCATGAGACAGCAGCGCAGTGTCGTAGTGCTGGAGTCGATGTGCTTGTCGCCGGTTCGTACATCTTCGGAGCTGCTGACCGAGCAGATGCTATTCGGCGAGTGCGTGGGTAGCGCGGAGTGAGTCGGGCGAGATGATGGGTCTAGCAACCGTTATAGCGTTAATACCATTTTACCTTCTTGGTAGCTTTCCGTCTGGGTACCTCCTTGCGCGTCTTCACGGGGTCGATATCACCCGCCAGGGCAGTGGAAATGTGGGCGCGACAAATGTGGCTCGGACTCTCGGAAAGCGCGCAGGGCTTCTAACTCTTGGCCTCGATTTGGCTAAAGGCATGCTCGGTGTTTACCTGGCATTTGCGTTCACTTCTGCCACGTGGTACCCGGCTGCGGCTGCTATTGCAGTGGTGTGTGGCCATTGCTTCTCGCTGCCGCCGGTTTTAAAAGGTGGCAAAGGGGTAGCAACTGGGTTGGGGGTGCTCATCGCGCTTCTGCCTGGTGCGGCAGTAGTCAGTGCGATCATCTTTGCGGTATTATTCGCGGCTACACGTCTTGTATCGCTCGCCAGTATCGTAGCCACGCTCGCGGCACCACTCTATAGTTTGGTCACCGATCAATCTGATGCTGTGAGTCTTGCGCTGGTGGTTGTGTCGCTGGTAATCGTCTATCGCCACTACGAGAACATTATCCGCCTGATCGAGGGCCGTGAGCCACGGTTTGCAGCCAAGCAGTAGAATTATACCCCTCCAAGAAAGACGGGATGATGCCGCCGGGGCTACCGTAATGGGGTACAATGTCCTCGCCAGTACTGGGCATGACAAATACACTCCTCTGCTTTGAATAATATAGACAACCTACTTCCGTGGCTGGGCGACAATTGATGAAAGCTTCACACTGTTCAAGCGCCTTGAGCCAGATAGTCTTTATAGTGCCCAGCTCGACAGGTTGCACGAGATGCAGCCTGTTAAAACCTTCGGGCCGATATTTACCCCTTCGTCGAATTAGTTCAAGTAATGATTCGGGAGTAAAGCCAGGATCCTTGCCTACACCGGCCCATACAAGCGCACCCAGCGGGAGGATGTTCTGGTGGATGTAGATAATGTCGAGAAAGTCTCGTGGCTCATCTCTTCCATTTCTCTCATAGACCGCGCGAAGTAAGTAAGATCAGCTAGTTGGCAACACCGCGCGCGGTCACTGAGAGAAAGAAGTGGGATCTGGCGACCTTGTGACCCTGGTACCACCCAGCTTCAAAGCTGGGCTTTTACGTTACTGCTTTCAAAGAATTAGGTAGTGGGGGTGTACCAGTATGAGTCTGCTTTATGGGGTAGCCACCCTACAGTTTGAAAACTGACTTTTTCACTCAAGACAACAAGACGAATGAATCTGCATCAATCTGACGTCTTATCTTACCCCTTCTGTTCCTCAGTGCTCGCCTCGAGCAGATCCTTAGCCGATAGCAGGAGCTTGGCTCTGCTTGACCTGAAAGGGTACGAGTCAAGCGTGTTTGCCGCGCTCACAAGTTTATCCGCTCGGCCCGCATGTCTATAAGCCGGCTCTAAAATCTCAGAGCAAGCCCAAACGGAATCATCAAGACTAAATCGACTGCTCTCTATGTGAGCGAGGCATCTATCTCCGATTTCGCTCAAGCCCTCCGTATCACCGATCGTTTGCAGAATTTCAAATGCACCCAGTAGCCCCAGTCTCGGATATTCGTTATTCATTAATTCTTGTGCAACTGCCCGCGCCCTGTCGAGAGCTCCAGCCTTGATCCAATAGGTCGCCGCCGATTTATAAATTTGACCGTTCAACTCAGATTCTGCTAGGGACAAGTAACTGGCCTTACTTAGACTATAACTGAACGCCTGCCCCACCACCTCCGCATATGAGAAAAACTCCAATTGCTCCGCGGCCTTTATGAACCTCTCCTGAACGTCACGGTTCCCATGTGCCGTCAGCAGCTTAATCGCATCCTCTGGTCTGAGAAAATGACTGTCATCAGACCCAATCTTGAGAAGCTGTTCTGTGCAGTTAAGCAGCGCTTCTATCACTTGGCGATTTCCTCCCCGGATGACCCCATCGACAACACGCCCTCTCTGTTGGTACTCGAATCTCATCAATAGCTTCCAGCTATCCACGCTTACGAGTCTAGGCGCAGCGAGGAAAGCCTTCAACGCGATCCTACTAAAACGCCACCCGTCTCTAGTCCTCTCCCCCGGGCATCGCAAGGCCTCCTCTCCCACTTTCGCGATCTCTTCTTTGAGCCCCAGATTCGAGAAAATAAATAGAGCCCTAGCTAAGCCCTTATAACGATGGAAGTCATAAAGCTTACGCTGCTTCGCCTCCTCGAACTCTATCGTCGCCAAATCGACTAAGCGCTGGTAAACCTCCCCTTTCAGCCTACTATCGCCAGTAGTCAAAGATTCTGGTGAATGCCTTCTGTCTGATTCCGGATTGCACATAGTTATATTCTCCTATGTACTTTATATTAGTATCCGCAGTAACCTAAGCAAATATTTGCGGAAACCGGCATTAAACGCGCGTATATATTGCTATCCACAATATTAAAATGAAATACGACAAGATCACCCGCGAACTCCTATTTTTTCTCGATAGTGATTCGAGAGCGACTATTGCATCTCTTTCTAAATCTTTGCGACTTCCGGAGACGACCCTTGGCTATAGAATTCGCTCCTTAGAGGAGAGCGGGATCATCC
>JBIKKR010000163.1:0-6721 GCA_044360225.1 Bdellovibrionota bacterium
CCGTGAGTAATCGTGTGAATCTCACCCAGCAAGACGGCGCGCCCATCACCGAGAACTGGAACAAAGTGGCCAAACTGATGTCCCGAATACGCCAGCGCTAGTGGCTGAGCGCCTGACGGAACGGAATTGCCGGCGAACACAGAGAGCGCTTCGGGTGAGAGTAGCGCATTAACAGATAATCCGAGGTAATCTGCCAGAGGCTCGTTGAGAACGACCAGCGAAGGGGTTGTGACAGGGGTTGGGTCTATACGCTTGTAGAAAATTGGAGGGAGGTTTAGGTAGCTGTTGGGGAGGGAAAACATAGGAGCTAGTTTCGTCCGCCAATAGAGTGCTCGCGCAAAGCTTCAATAGAAACGATCGAGAGTGCTCGCTCATGGCACGCTTCGATCACAACGGGAGGAGCATGGCCTGCCGCGTAGGCCTCTTGCCAGCGTGCGGCGCAGACGCACCAGCGGTCGCCTGGTTTAAGGCCTGGAAAGTTGAACTCTGGTCGAGGTGTAGTCAGGTCGTTACCGCGAGAGCCGGTATACTCCAGGAACTCAGCGGTCATCTCGGCACACACCGTGTGGCTACCTCGGTCATGACTATCCGTTCGGCAGAAGCCGTCACGATAGTATCCGGTCTTGGGAGCAAAGCAGCACGGCTCAAGGGTGCCACCGACAACGTTACGTGGGCTATCTTTTGGTGTTGCCATGGTCTCTCCAGCGCTCACTGTGAGCAGGACAGCTGCTAGGAACTGCATAATGCGCGTATTCACTGAGAGAGCTTAGCACAAAACGGCGGCGGTGACGAATCTTGAAATCAGCGACGTGCGTAACGGTCTCGTGCGCGTTGAGAGGATTTGCTGGAGGTAAGAGATGGCCGCAGACCACACCGCCATATTGAAACGGCATGGTCTGCGGGTTTGGTATTTGGCTCTAGTAATTTATCTGCACCTGCAGCGCCAACCTATCACCGTTGGTCAGAGTACCGTACGGGAAAGTGTTGCTGTTGGTTCGATCAAGGGTGTGGGTGTACATCGCTGTGAACTCCACATCCTTCCACGGACTCCACTCGACTCCGAAGTCCCACTCATCGACGAGCACCTGCGGAGCGTTTCTTCCGAACTTACGAGCTCCGTCGAAGTACTGCCACCGAATGAACGGGAAGATGGTTCCCGTCGCCGCGGTGTCGATTTTGGCATTAGCTTGTATGTATCCGCCCTGCATGAACTCATCGTCAATCGTCAGGTAGTCATCGCTCAACGTTGGAGTACGACCTATGTTCCACTCTGCCTCGAATCCGATCGGTTGTGGATACATCACCGTGGTGAATCCGATTCGTTGATCGGTAACGCCGTCTGCATTGAACGTCGGGACGGTCTCCTCCTCAGAGTCAGGAAGTGTAAAGCCCTTCGTCCTCGGAACATACTTGCCAGTGTACGCTTGAATGCCGGCCTCATAGAATTGACCGCTCTCAGATTTAAATGGATAGGCTGCACGCACAATTGTGTGCAGCGAATCATTTGAATCTGACCTGTTTGGACCCTGGCCACTGTATGCTCCAATGCCCAAGACTCCGTAGTCACCAGAACCTTTAAGTCCCGACCTCACTAAGTTAGCATACCGGTCGCGGATATCCTTCGGGACCCAATAGAAGAATGTCCCCACATCACGCTCGGTTTCTGCTGCGCTGTTAATCGCATCCGCGCGCTCCATCGGCCCACGATTCTGGCTCGACTGGAGGTTGACATAACCGTACGGAATCTTGGACTGCCCGACGCGGAGTCTGAATTCCTTCTTTTCGTCAAATGCGATATCTCCGTAAAGATCTCGCATCTGAGCAGAAAAATCTCCTTCACTCGGACTTGCATTCAGGTCTCCCTGAGCATAGAGAAAGAGATGCTCGCTTGCATCTCCGCTGAGGATAAGACGTCCTCGCCGGATCATAAATGTTTGGTCTGGCGCAACGGTTTTGTCGGCTGGATGAAACCAGGCAACATCAGATCCATCAGAGAGGCTTGTATACCGTAGCTGGGTGTAGCCGCGGATTGAAAACTTATCTGCCCAGTTCACGTCTGCGAGTGATGGCACCGGCGCGGCAGCAGGCGCAACTGATATTGATCGTGGCTTTATCCGGAGCGCCTACATTCGCATCTTTCGTTACTACGGCCTGCCCGAATTTAACGCGGCCGGGCCCAGGCTCTGCGAAGATCTGTTTTGTCTTTTGATCCATATACAGATCGGTAGTTTCAGCGCGTACCGGCGATGCTGCCGAGAGCACTGCTAACGTTGATAGCGCACAGCGCATAACTCTATTCATAGTACTCCTCCCGAAGTCATACAGTTCAACGAGCAGCTTATGGCGGAGACTGTGAGGAAGCTCAAGGACTAAACGACCGAATATGTGTGAGAAGTTTGTTAGTGAAAAAACTAACTAAAATTCTAGCAATCGTCTTCTGGTGTTCTTAGTTGTGTGTGCTAGCGTTCAGCGAAGTTTTTGGGTTTGGGTCTGAAAGAATAATTGTACGTCAGGGGTATAATGAGAATGAACATGAACGTAAAAGGGGATAACGCTGCTGTAAGGAGACTACTAGTAAGACGGCTGCTCGTGGTGGCAGCTCTTGTTGTTGGTACTACGACTGGTCTTTCAGAGAAGGCAGCAGCAGCACCGTCGCTCTCTCACGGTGTTGTAGTTGATGGGTCAAGCACTGTGTTTCCGATATCAGAAGCCGTAGCCGAGGAGTTTCAGCGCGTAAATACCTCCACAAATGTCACGGTTGGAGTGAGTGGTACAGGTGGTGGCTTTAAGAAATTCCTGGCAGGAGAAGTTGATGTAGTTAATGCCTCGCGTCCCATTAAGGCCAGTGAGCTTGAGTTTGCACAGATGAGCGATATCTCGTTTGTCGAGCTCCCGATTGCCTATGATGCACTATCGGTAGTTGTAAATAAAAAGAATACCTGGGTCGATCACCTCACCGTTTCGGAGCTCAAGAAGATCTGGAGCCCTGAGTCACAGGGAAAGGTCATGAAGTGGAGCGACATTCGGCCAGGCTTCCCGGACAAGCCGCTGCGTCTCTTTGGACCCGGAACAGATTCAGGCACCTTTGATTACTTTACTGAGGTGATCAACGGCAAGGAGGATGCAAGCCGTGGTGACTACACGAGCAGCGAGGATGATAACGTTATCGTAAAGGGTGTCGAGGGTGACGAGGGAGCCCTTGGATACTTTGGAGTTGCGTTTTATGAGGCGAATAAAGCTCGTCTTAAAGTTGTGCCGATCGATGACGAGCGCCCAGAGAACGGAGTAGGGCCACAGCTTCCTACAGCAGAGAATGTTCTCAAAGCAACCTACAAGCCCCTCGCGCGGCCGTTGTTTATCTATGTACGTTCTTCGTCGCTCGAGAAGCCAGAGGTAGCTAAGTTTGCGAGTTTCTACCTTGAGAACGCTAAGGCTCTCTCTGCGGATGTTGGCTACATACCACTTCTGGATGCGCTGTACGGTCAGGTGCGTGCTCGTCTGACAGGTAAAGTTGCGGGGACGTTGTTTAAAGGTAAGCCCGGGAACACAAGCGTGACTCTTGAGCAACTTATGGCAGCAGAGTCGCAGGGATAAGGTGGATCATGGCGCGGGGGGGGGCGAGATATGTACGGCACCTCTCCCAAGCCATTTCTCACACAAAACTAACAAAGCAAACGGCGACCCGACCAGGCTATGATGGTAGTCTCTTTCTCTGAGTACCAGAGCTGAGAAGATGGCGAGCATGGCTAAGCGCTCAAAACTATTAGAGAAAGGTGTCGAGAGCTTGTTGGTGCTGTGTGGGTCGATATCGATCCTCACGACACTCGGCATCATCGCAGTACTGGGTGTTGAGAGCGTCCTGTTTTTTCGCCATGTTTCACTCTCCGAGCTTCTCTTTGACTCGCAGTGGACACCACTTTTTCTTGAGAAGCACTTCGGCATCTGGCCACTCTTGGCCGGCACGGTATTGACCTCTGCGATCGCCCTCGCACTCTCGGTCCCCGCTGGTCTTATCATCGCAATCTACGTAAGTGAGTTCGCTCACGAGCGATCGCGTGCGATGCTCAAGCCGATTCTCGAACTCTTAGCGGGGATACCGACCATCGTGTACGGATACTTTGCTCTTCTTGTAATAACGCCTGCGTTGCAAAAGATATTTCCCGATATGGGATCGTTTAATGCGTTGAGCGCTGGAATCGCGATGGGGATTATGATCTTGCCGATGATGGCGTCGCTGAGCGAAGACGCGATCTATACAGTCCCACGCAGTCTCCGGGAGGGAGCGTATGCTCTTGGTGCATCAAAGCTACAGATGATCTTTGGCGCTGTGCTCCCTGGCGCTGTAGGAGGGATAACTGCAGCGATTATCCTCTCGGCAGCCCGGGCAGTGGGTGAAACGATGATAGTGGCGATCGCAGCTGGGCAGCAGCCGCTTCTTCACTTTGATCCATTGCAGCCGGTAGAGACGATGACAGCGTACATTGTGCAGGTTTCAATGGGTGATACGCCGCACGGTACTCTGGAGTACCACACACTCTTTGCTGTCGCGATGATGCTGTTTCTCTTAACGATGGGGCTTAATCTGATTAGTTTGCGGATTCGAGAGCGATTCCAAAGGATGTATCGATGACAGCTTCTTCACTCCAAGACATTACAGTGACTCAAGTTGCAGATGAGAGCACCGGTACGGTTCGGGCATCACGTCCAGCGCTGGCTCAGCCGTGGAGTGAATTCGTATTTGTTTTGCTTGCGCGCATGATAATTGTGAGTGCGTTGTGCACCCTAGTGGTGTTAGTTGGCAGCATAATCATCGATGGAGCAGGGAGGTTGACATGGAGTTTTCTGACCTCGTTTCCATCGCGGAAAGCTGAGAACGCGGGCATCCTCGCTGCGTGGACCGGGAGCCTCTGGTTGCTCGTGCTCACGGTTGTATTTGCGCTGCCTGTTGGAGTCGGAGCAGCTGTGTACCTTGAGGAATATGCCCGCAAGGGTCGTTTTGCGCGCCTTGTAGAGCTATGCATAGCTAATTTAGCTGGCGTACCATCGGTGATATATGGTTTGCTAGGCCTACAGGTGTTTGTTCGCGCGCTATCTTTTGAACGCAGCGTTTTGTCTGGGGCATTAACCCTCGCGCTCCTAGTTTTGCCGATTATCATTATGGCATCACGGGAGGCGTTGAGGACGGTTCCTAAGGGCTATCGTGAGGGTGCACTGGCTCTCGGTGCTACGCGTTGGCAGACAACGTACACCCAGGTGTTGCCGGCGGCACTGCCGGGAATCGCTACAGGTTGCATACTGGCCTTCTCGAGGGCTATCGGAGAGACGGCGCCGCTCGTGACCCTCGGAGCGCTCACATACGTAGCGCGAGTCCCGGATTCGCCATTTGCCGCCTTCACTGCACTTCCTATTCAGGCGTTTAACTGGTTGTCGCGGCCACAACCTGAGTTCCACATCAACGCAGCCGCAGCGATTACTGTGTTACTGGTTTTGATGCTTGCACTCAATGTAGTGGCGATAGTGCTTCGCAGTAGATTTCAGAAACGGCAGAGGTAATTGGTATGGGTACGTCAGTCGCGCGGATGGTTGAGTCGATGCAGGTAGGTCATGAACAAAGTGGCGGAGGCGAAGAGGGTGCTATGAATGCGGTGACGAAGGTGCACGTAGAGAACCTGGAGCTTTCCTATGGCACCTACAAGGCACTACACGGCATATCAATCAAGATACCAGCGAAGCAGGTAACTGCGTTCATTGGACCCTCAGGATGTGGAAAGTCGACCTTCTTGCGAACAATTAACCGAATGAACGATCTCATACCTGGAGTTACTATCTCCGGCTCGGTGCATATTGATGATCAGGATATCTACGCTTCTGGTATCGATCTGATTGAGCTTCGTAAGCGCGTGGGTATGGTGTTCCAGAAGAGCAATCCCTTCCCCAAGAGTATCTTCGACAATGTTGCCTACGGGCCGAAGATCCACGGACTGCGTAACCGCGACGAATTGGCGGCGATAGTGCAGAAGAGTCTTGAGCGCGCCGATCTTTGGCGTGAAGTGCGAGATAGGTTGCATACGAGTGCGCTTGATCTCTCGGGGGGTCAACAACAGCGGTTGTGTATCGCGCGTGCATTGGCGGTCAATCCCGAGGTGCTGTTAATGGATGAGCCGGCCTCAGCACTGGATCCTCGCTCAACAGCGAAGATAGAAGAGCTGATCGGCGAGCTGCGTAGTGACTATACAATAGTAATCGTGACGCATAATATGCAGCAGGCAGCGCGTGTGTCTGATACCACGGCGTTCTTTTATGAGGGCAATTTGATTGAGCACGGCCCAACCAAGCAGCTGTTTACAAAGCCAACAGAGAAGCAGACGGAAGACTATATAACAGGAAGATTCGGATAGGACGGTTGCGATGTCAGTACACTTACACAAAGCGATTGAATCTCTGAAAGGGCGCATACTTGGTCTCAGTGAGTTAGTTGAAGAGACCGTTATCAACGCGATTCGGGCCGTAAATACCCGAGACGTTGCGTTGGCTACGAGGATTATAGAGGGTGATAACCGAATCGATCTCGCCGAGGTTGAGGTTGAGGAGGAGTGCCTTAAGATCCTGGCGTTGCATCAGCCTGTGGCCACCGACTTGAGATTTATAGTAGCAGTCCTCAAGATTAACAGCGATCTAGAGCGAATTGGAGACCTCGCGGTAAATATGGCTAGTCGTGCTC
>JBIKKR010000032.1:0-21976 GCA_044360225.1 Bdellovibrionota bacterium
CTAACACTATTGGAGATACCCTTAAGCGAATATTCCGGCTAGCTATCAAAACGTTCCGCTCCCAGCTACAAAGCAAAATTTTGCACAATTTTTAGTGCGGAATGTGGGGTGAAAGTTGAGCGGGGAGCGATTTGTAGTGAGGTGCTCATGGTGTATACACCCATGCGTTTATTGTAGGAGATGTCGTTGTCTGACACGGTGACCGTACTGTTGTGGAAAGATATTCCGATGACATTCGAATTGAGCGTGTTTTTGTATAGTGAAGCGTTGCCCTGATACAGATAGATCGCTGACGTAAGGCTATTTGTGATCGTGCTATAGCTAACCTCGTGGTTGGCTAACGAAAGGATCTGCACAGCTGCGTTGCTCTGCGCTCGTACCCCGTACCCACCGTATCGTATATCGGTGTAGCGTAGGATTGAGGACCTACCACTGAGGCCGATATAGTACCAATCGCCTGCAGCAGGGGTTGACGGTCCGTTCCCACCTGTATCTCCACCTACTGAATCGTCTTTGATAGATGTAAACACTATGCGGCGATCCGGAGTGCCTATCGCTGTAAGCGAGCCAGCCACGAGCAGCCTGCTGGAAGTATCGAAGAACTTAACTACGGTCCCCGGTTCTATCGTTAGTGTCACCTTCGCTGACACCGTAACGGCCGACTTAACGATGTAGGGACCCGCTGCTGCTGTCCAGGTGGTGTTTGCTGTGATCTTGCTAGGTGCCGTGACCGCTGCGCTGGCCACAGTCGAAGAGGCAAGGGTAACAGCAGTGGCAGTAATCACAGAGACCTTTAGAACTTTAAGGCCTGTTTTAAAATTCAAAGTCGATATCACCGCTCGAGCTAAAAGCGAAATTCCTTTTTTCAAGCACTGTCTCCTCAACTAGTCGATACAGTCTGGCCAGACTGCTTCTCATCGTAGTTATGATGGCTAGCTAGGTCAAGGTCGCAAAACAAGGCATCGCAACTCTCTCATTAACTATTCGAAACTGCTGAAAATTCCCAGAATGCCACAAATACGCAGGTCGGCGCGCTGCAGAATTCAATACAAACAGCTTTCTCCGCGCATGAGTTTATCACCGCCGACGCGATCGCTTGCTCGAGCGAGCACCTCTATGTCTGCCGGTGCTTTGCTGCTTCGCATGACCCTCCAGGTATCGCTTAAGTAGGTCAGGGTCGATCAGAGGAGAGCCATCGTCAATAGTCACAGCGATTGTCCGGGTGCGTCGATTCATCACACCAAGAGCTCCCTTCAGCAACCTACTCACCAAAATTGGATCCATGGTCCAAAATTGTTCACCCGCGCTCATACTATCCCTAATCGGCACCGCTCCAAGTCCACGAGCAACCACCGCTGCGATACACAAAGAGTAGGCAGATACATCTCCGCCCACGCCGCTCACGAGGTGAGCGATGTGCGAGATGCGCACTGCCGGCGCACGTAGTAGCGCTCTAACAAGCTCACATGTTTGTATTGCTACCCTAGACTCGACCAGGTGTTTCAGATCAAGGAGGGCGCGATCGGATACCTCATCACCACAGACTATGGCCACACACTCTCGCATGGAGAACAGCTCAAGTAGTGTAACGGCTAGGGAATCTCTTCGCCCGCCGCTGCGAAGAGCTTCGATCACGGCAAGCGCTGCTGGAGAGAGCGAGACCTCCAAGGGAACTTGAGGCGGCCGCATGTGCGATTCCACTGTAGGCTTGCGCATCTCAGGTACCTCATGCTGCACAGCCGCTGTATCCTTTAGTACACCTGACTCAGGCGTACTATCTAATTTGACCTGTCCTTGCTCCTCAAGATGAACTTGTGCGCGATGTAGTGCACGTAAAATACTCTGGATGCGGATATCGGTGACCATGCGCTTCTTGAAAAGCACCGCCAGGTCGAGCCCGGCGAACTGCTCAATCGTCATAGCCTCCTCAAAAGGAGCTCCGATCCACTCAGGATCCCAAAATTCTCCAAGCGTCCGCGTGCGCACATCTTGGTAGCGTTTGTGAGCTACGATCTTCGCCAGAGTCGCGCGGAGCGCTAACTCAAGCGGTACGCTCCCTATCGGCACATCTCCTGGCGACTCTGCTTCACCGAGCGTATCGTCACGCGACAACTGCTCATCGAGGGTCGGAATATCGATACTTGAAAAACTATCCGGTATGACTACGGAGATGTCATCGTCTGGCGCAAGCGGTGTTGACTCACTGTCCTCGCCAAGCACAACGAGTAGATGCGACAGCGCCTCTGCGTGCTCCGGGGCTATTGACTCAGAAAGCCCTCCTTCTTCCCGAACCTGTACTAGGAGCTCTTCGACCGTCATCTCCCCAATTTCCTGGATATCTTCACACCCTTCAGGCATTAGCCGAGCGATCTGCACCCCCTTAAAGAGCGAAAAACGCGGCGAGTGGCTAAAGGCCTCAATCGCCTCCTTAAATCGTTTATTTCGTATCGATGCGTTTTCAGGCATACATGTGTGTAGGATGCCATCCAGGAATACCCCGATGGAACTTTTTCAACGTACTCAATCGACAGGATAAAATCTGACTCTGTGGCAGTCACATTCCCTTCCCTTTCTCCAAACAAGCCGGACATAGAGTCGTTCAGGCACAGCTGGTTGAGGGGCCCTCTGCAAACAACATTCCGCCAAGCACATAGCAGGGTTAGAACGGTTAAGGGGTTTCCCCGGAAGCTTTCTGGAGTAGAATAGGGGGAGATGAGCCCGAAACGGCTAGGTACTACCGACATCCTCTCAGAGATCAAAAAAACGCTGCCGATCGGTATTGAACTGCACCGCTCGTACCACTACGTAGTGCCCCTTGGTAAAAAACGCAAACTCAGTCTCATCGTCCTCAAACTGCATTGCCCTGACGAGCATACCGAGAAACTAAATGCCTGGCGTGCGGCGGTCGCCAACTCTGTCGACATGGTTACTATCCTAGTCCGCAGAGTAAAGAGCGAACAGAACATTCAAACGAATCTTCAAGCAGAATTCCGTGGTACGGAACTGCTTACCGAGGCGGCGCGACCAAAACTCGATCAGATCCTTCAATCTCTATGCGGCTCCCCTCCTGAGTATCACCCCAACCTCTTAAATCGGCGAGGCCGCCGCGAGAATCTCTCTGAGATACCATTTATCGCCATCGATCGAGCCGATACCCGTGATATTGAAGATCTCATTCACGCTGAAAAGAAGAGCACCGGCACACTTGTGTGGCGCACAGCATTTGTCAGCGCCACCGATGAGGTGCAGCCCGGCAGCGCAATCGATAAGTACGCTCTCCGCGTAGCGTCAACGATCTACGGCAGACATCGAACGATCACAACGCTCGGCGAGCACCTGTCTCATGACACCGTATCATTCGTCCCGGGTCACATTCGTCCCGCATGGATAGTTGAAGGGTGGCTGACACCTCACGAAGCTGTCACCATCAAAGGCAAACGTCCATTTATACACTACGAACTCCACTACAAGGTGCGCTACGGTGATGTTATGAACCACAGTAGCATAGACCCCAAGGATGCAACTATCCGTGAATGCGATTCAGGCATCAATCAATCGATCGCTTGCCTCGCTGAAGTAGCGCGAATTCTGCAACACAAACGATCTGCACAACCATCACTACTCCGCGTTGATGGAGAAGGGGCGATCGAGCACATTCTTGCCGAAATCATGATCGAATCGAAGCGGCTCTTGAGTGAATTTCTCGGAAAAGTTCGGGAACTGCCGATCATTTATCGGGTACATCAAAGACCGTCACGTGAGGTCATTGAGCAGTTTCATATGGCTCTCGAAGCGTTACAGATTCCTCACACCCTCGAAGACTTTGAGGATCCCAGCCAATTTGCCGGCATACTACAGAGTCTAGAGAGTCGCCGCGACCCAGAGAGTCAGGCCTTACTCAATAATCTACTCGATACATTTCTACTTCGAACACTCTATTCACCAGAGAACTTCGGCCACTACGGATTGCGACTTGACTCATATGCTGAATTTAAGCCGCGTGACGCCTCGGGCTTAGCAAATCAGTTTCAACTGGCGTCAGCGTTTGAGCACACAGAGCCACTGTCCTATGAAGAGATGCTTGAACGCGCGAATCTGCTCAATGAAAAACGGTGGCGGCGCGATGAACGAACATTCCGTTTAATTTTCTTTGAAATGCTGTACGAGAAGCTCTCCCTGGTGGGCAACACTTACATCGGCAGCATCGCAGAAGTGCGCCCCGGCAGGATCTACGTTGACATTCAGGGGTTTTCGAAATGGGGTATCCTGCAAGGGGCCAACGAAGATACAACGCTCGATGTCGGCGCTCCTGTTGCAGCTACACTCGTAGGGTTTAGTCTTGAGCAGATGCGTTTCGTATTTTCAGAGGCGCAGACCTAGCACAGTCAGGATCGTCAATAGGGAGCGAATAGCCCCGTTACCGAGCAAAAACTCGCGTAAGCGGGGCTTTGCCTCAGCTACTCAGTGAGCTGCCCGCAGCTCAAAGGTAAGTAGGTCGTCTTTGAGACCTATCGTCACACGCCCGCCCCCCTTGAGCTTACCGAAGAGGATCTCATCAGCGAGGGGATCTTTGAGCTCCTTCTGAATGAGCCGCGCCATAGGACGCGCACCGAACACCGGATCGAACCCTTTTTTAGCCAACCACTCCTGCGCCGATTGACTCACATCAAACGTAATTCCTCGTTCCGTCAGCTGTCCCTCCAGCTCACGTATGAACTTGCCTACGATCATCACGATAACTTCAAGCGGTAAGCCGCTAAAGTAAATAGTATCGTCGAGTCGGTTACGAAACTCCGGCTTAAACAGGGATTTAACCGCTGAATCTCGGAAGTCGTTCGCCTTTGTTGAACCAAAACCGAGTGAGGCCGCCTTTTCTGAGCCTGCATTGGTCGTAAAAATCACGATGATATTCCTAAAATCAGCCTTACGCCCCTGCGAATCCGTAATCGCTGCGTCATCCATTATCTGCAAGAATATATTAAACACATCCGGATGAGCCTTTTCTATCTCATCAAAGAGGATCACCCCATGCGGATGCTTGCGAACGAGATCAACCAGCAAACCACCCTCTTCATATCCAACGTACCCTGGTGGCGCCCCGGTAAAACGCGACACAGTGTGCTTGTCGTGGAATTCACTCATATCAAAGCGGTGAAAGTGAACACCGAGTTCCTGCGCTAGCGCTCGGGCCAGCTCAGTCTTGCCCACACCTGTTGGTCCGGCGAAGAGGAAGCTACCTACCGGCTTGGCAACCGATTGCAAACTGGCTCGGCTACGTTTAATCGCTCTGGCGATCGCCTCGGCAGCTCTATCCTGGCCGAACACCTTGCTTTTCAGGTTCCTCTCAAGATGTCGGAGCACCTCTTCATCCGACGCGCTCACGCTTCTAACCGGAACCCGCGCGATCATCGACACTACCGATTCGATCTGCTCTTCAGTTATCGTTTTGCGACGCTTATTCTTCACCAGAAGCGCATTCGCAGCTCCTGCCTCATCGATAACATCGATCGCTTTATCCGGGAGGAACCGCTCGTTAATGTACTTAGCAGACAACTCTGCGGCTGCACGCAGCGCCTTGGGTGAAAAAACAACCTTATGGTACTCTTCGAATTTCTGCTTGAGCCCCTCCAGAATAGCCACCGTTTCTTCAACTGACGGCTCCGGCAAATCCACCGTAGAAAATCGCCTACTGAGGGCCCGATCCTTCTCGATACTCTTTTTGTAATCAGCGTGAGTCGTACTGCCCATACAACGAATTGCACCGGACGCAAGCGCGGGCTTTAAGAGGTTAGCGGCATCAAGCGAGCCATTACCTGTAGCGCCTGCCCCCACAACCGTGTGAATCTCATCGATAAAGAGGATAGCCTTCGGCCGCTTCGTTATCTCGGCAATAACCTTACGAATTCGGTCCTCAAACTCACCACGGAACTTTGTGCCTGCAACGAGATTGCCCATGTTTAAGAGAAACACCTCCCCATCGGCGAGCTGTTCAGGGACCTGCTTATCAACGATGCGTGCAGCGATCGCATGAGCCATCGCCGTCTTTCCCACACCAGGCTCACCAAGAAAGAGCGGATTGTTCTTCTGTCGTCGACATAGGATCTTAACCGTTCGCGCCACCTCGTCGTCGCGACCAATAACCGGGTCTAGCTTCCCAGCACGAGCAAGCGCAGTTATATCTTCTGTGAACATCGCCAAAGCGGAGCCAGAACGCAGGGAGATGTCCTCGTCACTCTGCTCATCAATATCGTCGTCGAGCTCAGTAGTTAACTTTGGATCCCTCTCTTCGCCTACTTTCGAAAGACCGTGGGCCAAGTAATTAAGCACATCGAGCCTGGTAACGCCCTGCTTGGCTAAAAAGTATACCGCATGCGAGTCCTCCTCAGAAAAGATCGCCACAAGCACCTCTGCGGGAGTAATTACATCCTTCTGCGCTGAACGCACGTGCAGAATCGCCTTCTGAAGTACCCGCTGTACTGCCGGTGTCTGCGCTGGCTCTGCGGAAAAACCTTTGGCATTCTGAATCGGCACTACCTCGACATTGCGATCAAAGAACTGCTCAAGATCTTTTCGAAGTGCTGGGAGCTGTACCCCTACTTTCTCCAGTATCTCGATGATCTGCTCATCGTACGAGAGCGCATAGAGCAGGTGCTCGAGACAAAAAAATGCATGTCGCCTCGATGCTGCCTCTCGAAATGCTGCCTCTAAGGTGAGCCCTAGCTCTGTACTAAACATCACGCCTCCTCCATATCGCACTTGAGGGGAAATCCCTCGCGTTGCGCTAGTTGGTGTACCTGCTCGATTTTAGCCTCTGCAATCTGTTTAGAGAATATGCCAGCCACCCCTCTTCCGTTCTTATGAACCTGAAGCATGATCTGCGTGGCCTCTGCTGGACTCTTAAAAAATACCAGCTCCAGGATGTGCACCACGAACTCCATGGTAGTGAAGTCATCATTAAGCAGGATCACCCGATACATTTTGGGTTTCTGAGTGCGTACTCGCTCTTTAACTTGAATATCAGATTCCGTTGCGCGATCCCTCTTTGGCATACTCGTCTGTTATCCTTCCACGAACCCCACCCTGCACGCTGCACGTGCAACCTTACACGAACAGTTATCGACCGCTTCTATGATTCTCTCACCTTTAATCTGACGCCTCAAGAATTCGCTCTAAGTTTATCCAAATATTTTAGACACTTACGTTAGGAGGTACAAAGAGACCTTCCCTCGTCAACTCCTCTTCGGGTACGTTTACGAACAGGTGTGCCAGCAAAATTGCCGAAACTCAAGCCCTTCTTGGCATCTAAGCGTAACAACACCTGATATTCCCAACGAGTAGCACTATGCCCATACTAGCGTTCCCTCCAATCGAGACTGCTGACGACGACGGGCTGCTGGCTGTTGGAGGCGATCTTTCGCCCAAATCACTCATGCTTGCATACAGGAGCGGCATCTTCCCCTGGCCGATAAACGAGGAGCTACTCACATGGTTTGCGCCCCCCGCCCGTGGCGTCATATTCCTCAAAGACCTCCACATCTCGCGATCGCTCTACCGCGAGCTCAAGCGTGGTCGCTTTGAAACTAAGATGAACACCGCATTTCATCACGTCATCTCTCGCTGTGCTGAGCTTAAAAATCGTGGCGATCAAGATTCGACCTGGATTATTCCAGAAATGCTCGAGGCATACACTAGGTTGTACGAGCTGGGCATAGCACACTCCTTCGAAGCTTACCATGAAGGAGAGCTCGTTGGGGGACTCTATGGTATCAGAATCGATCGCTACTTCGTTGCCGAATCGAGCTTCTATCGAAAACCAAATGCGTCAAAGGTTGCGATGGTTGCACTCACCGAATATTTACAACAACAAGGGATCACCTGGTTTGATTGCCAGATGATCACCCCTTTTTCAAAAGGTTTCGGAGCTACGGAGCTACCTCGTGCAGAGTTTATGAAGCTCTTGGCCGAGGCTCTCTCACAGCCTACCCCGTAAGCTCATCAAAACCTACTGTACTCCGCCCACCTCAGCGCTCTCAAGGAAGCTCTGCACCAGGTCTGCCGCTCGGTGCAGATCGGTGGTCTTTCGATACGCTGGTATCGGCGAAAGTAACTTACGAACTCTCTCGATATCAATCTCCTCAAGCGCTGTTAGTGCGATTACCGGCGTCTCCGGAAAGACCCACGCCAACTCTCGTAATGTCTTTACGCCAACCTCATACGAGGTTTTATACTCTTCGCGCTCTGCCCCCATCGTAAACGGCATATGCAGGTCCCCAACAATCAGGTCGGGAGCATCCATACCAAACAACTTCTGGTAGGCCGCATCGGGGCAATCAGATGTAACGACATCGATTCCTTGCTCCTGCAAAATATCACTGAAGGCCTCTCGGTAGTCATCATTATTATCAATCACTAGTACGGTTTTCATGGCTTCCTTGCCTCTCTAATAAATTGCACACGACTACCGTTCACGATCCTTCGGAACGGGTACCACTGGAAACTGTTACGGCAGGAAATAACTAATCCAGAAACAGCGGGAGACCGGAAGAACTCGCTCCGCGCCTCTACCAAGGATATTCGGATATCCGCGCTGGAACCTTGAGCCTCAATCCAAAGAGCATCACCGTGAAACCACTTACCCAGGACGAGCCAGAACCAAGAGAGGGAACAGAACTAATAAACCCTGGCTCTCAGACGAAAGGAACTAATCAAACCCAACAGGATCAAACACAAACCTACTCCACGGAGCATTGCCCGCTAATCTTTGGGCAAGAGCTGCATGTCGTAGCAGGGTTTCGGGAGGGAGTTCACGCACGTGGTGCTGCGGAAGAGCATCAAGAAACCGTCTAATCCTCTGCTCAGTCGTGAGCACGGTGTTCAGCTCAATCTCCCCATCTTCCAGGGCTTTTGCAAACTCATCTCGCAGAGAAAGCGCGTCAGCGATCGACACCGTATCCCCTACCACTAAAAACAGATCGAGTCCTGCGCGGTGAGCTTGTACCGTAAAAGCTCCACTAATCAGGGTGTCGTGAATTCCCTTCATGCCGAGTGCATCAGCGATCACCAGCCCGTGAAACCCGAGCTTCGTTCGCAGCAGATCCGTAAGAATCGCCGATGAGACCGTCGCCTGGTTCATCGGATCAAGAGCCGGCACCATGATATGCGCCGACATGATTAGCTCTATCCCCTCCTCGATGAGCGCTTTAAAGGGCAAAAGCTCTCTCTGCTCAAGCTGCTGCTGGCTATGCGCCACCGTTGGCAGAGCATAGTGCGAGTCTTCTCCGGTATCTCCATGACCCGGAAAGTGCTTGGCGCACGCCACAACTCCGTGCTGCTGCAAACCCTGCATGCACGCAATCGCTGCCTTAGTCACCTGTTGTGGATCGACCCCAAAAGCACGCTCATTGATAACTGGGTTGCGGGGGTTTGAGTGAATATCGGCCACTGGGGAAAACGAGAGATTCACCCCCAGCGCTGCCAGCTCTTCACCCATCGCCGAGGCTACTTCACGAACAGCGCCAGGCTCTGCACCGTATGTAGCTGCATACGGAAAACGTGTTATTGGGGTCGGAAAACGGTGCACGGCTCCGCCCTCGTGATCCACCGAAATGATGATTGACTCGCGGCCAATTGCATCCCGGCAGTCAGCCAATAACCCAGCGTACAGCTGCAACCATTGGTCATACGGTAAATCGTGGCGAAAGTTGCGCCTCCGAAACATGATCCCTGCTGGCTTGAGGTCTCTAAGCGCAACTTTCTCATCTTCGCGCAGTTCTGTGCCTGCTGGTTCTACTATAAATCGAATGCCGATATCAGCAACGTGCAAAGCGTGGCGCATAGCGTGAAACCCTGTCGTGTGCTCATCATCACCAGGCACACTACCGCCTTACAGCATAAGATAATGCACGAGACAGTAACAGCCACAATCAACCACTGACGTTAGAGATCGCCAGTAAGCAGCCCCCAAGAATAAGAGCAGCTACAAAGCCCCGTATCACTGCCGTAGTCACAGCACGCAGGTGTAGATCGGTTAGCGCAAAGAGCATCGCAAACGGAACGAAAAACGCCACGGCCACATGGATTACCGGAATACGTTCCAGCAGCTGCTGCGGAGCAATTGCGACAATCCCACTGACCAACCCCAGGGTGATGAGGAAAGCACTCAACACACCTTCGATAGCAAAGGTTGGTACGCGCTCCAAACGCGACGAGACGTAAAATTTATAGCGACGACCTTGGCTTCGAAAGTGCGCAACTCTGAGAAGTTCCACGGTGCGTGACATATACCCTCGCTTGCTTGCATCTGTTGTACATATCTGGATTGCCATCTGAAGCGAGCAACGATGTGTACGAACTAGACTGTCCCTACATCATAATCTGGTTTCTGCCATTCCTTGCTTCAGGTTATTTCAGCACGAACCAAGGAGGAACTCGTATAGCGCTCTCGAAAAGTCGGTAGCAATATTCTGGCTTTTGCAGAGCGCTACGCATTCGCGGATGCCAATCAAAACACTGCCTTATAGCGATTGACGGCTAAAGCCTTGTAAGTTTTGCCAGCACGGACTTTTGCAAATCACTCTATGTGCAGCCGCATCTGGTCCAGTTAGTACTGCAACTTCAGGCGCTGAAAATCATCGTACTTAGGGTCGCGAGCCTCCCAATAGCTCGCTCGGTCAGCCCGAAATGAGCGATCCATCCGCTTAATCCCTACAAGACGCATAACACTTGCGATGGGCAGAATTCCGACAAACCACACCAAGCCCAGCAAGACCGCAGTCATCACAATCGACAGGTAGTGGGCAAACTTCATCCACCCACGCCACAACGGCATAAGCAATCGCGGAGCATAAAAACCTGATGCAGTGAACAGGAGTCCGGGAGTAATCCAGTATAGGGCCGTAACCAAGTCCTGGCCTCGGTACAGCTTCAAGGCTGCTACACCAAAGCAGATAGTGCCGAACAACGCCCCGAATTCGCGCACGTGCTGACGCGCCGTCTTGCCAAACGAGACAACCTCAAGGGGATCTACGGGCACTGCTACGTGCGGACCGGTGACTGCTGCCACAGGCTGCTCTAATCCAACTCGAATTTGGTCCTCCAATCTTCTCGCTCCTGCCATTTTGGCTGTTCCTCTTTTAACATCACGATATTGCCGACAACGAGGGCATCCATGTTCGTTCTCATAAAGCATGCATACGCATCTGCTGGCGTACACACGATAGGCTCTCCACGAACATTAAAGCTCGTATTCACCAAAACAGGGCACCCCGTCTTTGCCTTGAACGCTGCAAGCAACTTGTAGAAGGTCGGGTGTTGCGACACCGTGACCGTTTGAATTCGCGCTGAGTAATCAACGTGTGTCACCGCCGGGAGATCCGACTTTGGCACGTTCAGTTTCGCGATCCCGAAGAGCTTCTCCTGCTCCGTAGTCATCGTTACGCGACGATTCTTGTGGACCGGCGCTACGAGCAACATGTACGGTGAATCGTAGTCGAGCTCGAAATACTCTGATACGTGCTCGCGCATCACAGCAGGAGCGAATGGACGAAACGACTCACGAAACTTAATCTTTAAGTTCATCGTTGCCTGCATCGCTTGCGAGCGCGGATCCCCAAGGATACTGCGATTACCGAGTGCGCGCGGCCCGAACTCCATGCGCCCCTGGAACCATCCAACTACCTTTTCCTCTGCCAAAAGGTCCGCAGTTACCTTAAAGAGCTGGTCAGGTTGAACACGGCGCGTCACTGCACCGAATTGAGCCAATTGGCCAAGCGTTTCATCATCGGAAAACTCAGGTCCAAGAAGTGATTGGCGCTGCGAGTCTGTGTGCTCATTCGTATGGCGTGGATTGTTGAGATATCCGTACCACGTGCACAGCGCCGCTCCGAGCGCTCCACCTGCATCTCCTGCAGCTGGCTGAATCCAGATATTCTTGAAAGGACCGTTTAAGAGGAGTTTGCCATTACCAACACAGTTGAGCGCCACACCACCCGCCATACAGAGGTTGTCGAGACCGGTCTCCTTGTGCAGGAAGTTAGCCTGCCGCATCATGCACTCTTCAACAACAACTTGGATCGAGGCGGCTAAATCCATCTCGCGCTGCGTCAGTGGACTCTCTGGCTTCCGCCGTGGGCCATCGAAGAGCTTATCAAAGCCCTCGTTGGTCATCGAGAGCCCTTCCATGTAATTAAAGTACTTTAAATTTAAGTGATACGACCCGTCATCGCGCAGATCAAAGAGATTATCAAAGATCTGCTGCACGTAGCGGGGCTCACCGTACGGAGCCAGGCCCATTACCTTGTACTCACCTGAATTCACCTTAAACCCTGTGAAGTACGTGAACGCTGAATACAACAACCCCACCGAGTGCGGGAACTTAATCTCGCGCATAATCGAGAAGAGATTTCCTTTGCCAACTCCCAAGCTATTGGTCGTCCACTCCCCCACTCCATCAATCGTCAGAATCGCTGCCTCTTGATACGGCGAGGGATAAAAAGCCGAGCCCGCATGGCTCTGGTGATGCTCCGTGAACAGGACCTCTCCCTCATACCCCAGTTCACTCTTGATCGTATCTGGGATCCATAGCTTATGCTTGAGCCAGAGCGGCATCGCGCGCGCGTACGATGTATATCCCTGTGGTGCTGTTGCGAGATAGGTCTCAAGCAGACGCTCGAACTTGAGCAGCGGCTTGTCGTAGAACGCAACGAAATCGACATCCTTAATTGTGATACCGCCGGCTTTAAGACAGTACGCCGCAGCGTTTTTAGGAAAATCTGGATCGTGCTTCTTGCGGGTAAATCGCTCCTCCTGCGCAGCCGCGACGATCTTCCCATCCGAGATCAAGCACGCCGCACTGTCGTGGTAAAAAGCAGAAATTCCTAGGATATTCATAGGCGCTTTAATCCTTATCTCAAAGCACTCAACGCTACCATGGGAGTCTGACACAGGATCGGCTGTGGTGTCGACTGGGCTATGGGTTTATAATCCACCTTTCAGATTCAATCGCTGACCCTTGCATTTCGCAGTGAATTCACTATTCAATACAGGGAATTGCACAATGCCCACACAGGACTCCTAAGATGACCGAAAGCGCATCCAGCTCACGATCTACCGTATCGGCATTTATCGTCTGCTGCAACGAGGAGCGCCAGATCCGCCGCTGCCTCGAGAGCGTGGCCTGGTGCGACGAAATAGTTATCGTCGATTCCGGATCAACCGATTCAACGTTGGCGATCTGCAAGGAATTTACCGATAAGATCGCTCACCGCGACTGGACCGGGTACGTCGACCAGAAGCGCTATGGTCTGTCGCTTTGTACAGGCGCCTGGGTACTTAACCTTGATGCCGATGAGGAGGTCTCGCCTGCCCTGCGCAATGAGCTCATTTTGATCGCCACGCACGACTCCATGGGACGCGTAAGCCATAACGGCTACTACCTCAACCGAGTCGTGTTTTTTCTCAACCGATGGTGGCGCAAAGGAGGCTGGTACCCGGAGTACCGGCTGCGCTACTGCCGACGTTCGGCGACAACATGGGGTGGAGAAGACCCGCACGAGAAGGCATTCGTTACCGGCTCAACTGCTCGGTGCTCTGGAGAGCTGTTTCACTACTCATTCTCTGACCTAACCGACTACGCGCGACGACTCAATACACTTGCATCAAACGCAGCACTCACGATGCAGCGCAAGGGAGTGTCATCCTCGGCATTCTCCATCATTACTCGCCCGATCGCCCGATTCATTAAGTTCTACCTTCTAAAGCGAGGATTTCGCGAGGGTGTTGCGGGACTAGTTGTGGCACTTATCGAAGCCTACGGGGTTCTTCTGAAGTATGCCAAGGTATGGGAGCTCCGGTCGTCTGACGAGAAGTCTCCGATAAAATCTTCGATGAGCCAACCGAAAGCGTAAAGATTATCCACATCTTGTATCGCGCGAACCTCCTGAAGATCATCGAACTCTAACTGACGCTTTCCGAGGGTGCTCGCAACCACCTATCGAAACTGCTAGCGATTTAGAGTAGATGGCGCGAGAACTGCTTTGCCCTACCGCGACTGCTCTCTTTTGGCTCAACTCTGCATCCTAATCGTTGGGGATATGGCGGGCTGCCTTACTGTGATTCGGGCCGCCAGAAAGTAACAAATGGGAAGGAGCAACCTATGGTGCGCGAGAGAGGCAGTGCAGTACTCCTAATTACCGTTCTTATTGTTAGCGTTGCGCTGCTCTCATGGAGCGTCGTCTCAACGTGGCAGGCATCGCGTCACAACGACGCTACAGCCAGTATGATAGGCTCCGCCAAAGCAGAAGGGCTTCCGCCACAACTCGGGTCCGATGAAGCCAAGGCCTCTCTCCTCTATCCCGTGATGAAGAGTCGTGGACCGCTACCCGGCGGCAAGTTAGCTGTCAGACCGCTTGATGGCCCGCGCGGACCGTAGGCGGTCTTGAGGGATAGTAGGCGCAGTATCGCTTGCAGAGACGAGATGAAACATCGCGATAATGAGGCCTTTCAGCTGCTGCCTCTCTTAGTGACCACCGCAGCTGTGACCGCCGCCGTGGGCATGACCTTTGTGAGCCGCAGCGCCACTGCCACACTCGCAATGAGAGCCTGTGCCACCTTTACACGCATCGCACGCACACTCTGTAGCCTTCTTGCCGCAGGCACACGAAGCGGCTTCTGGTGCTACAGACGGAGCGGTCGAACAGGCAGAGAGACCAACTACACACGAGAGAGCTAGAGCAATAGCGATTTTCATACGGAGTTCCTTGAAATAAAATAGCTAACTACACTTTCTTATAGTCAGTTCTCTTATTATCTACAGCCGAGCTCGATAGCACAAGTACTTTCTGGTCGAGCAAGAGCGTCGCCATGTCCTGTAATGCATCTGACTGATTAAACCCTGCGCGAGAGTAGCGATGATTGAAAGGCCATCGCCGTTTTTGCCGCAACATACAAAAACGCCATCAAGGCCGGGAAAAGCCGTGACATCGTGCAGATTGGAAACAAGCTCTACCCCGTGATCTCGCCACGCCTGGCGGCACTCATCGCGTCGCGTATCCCGAGTCCTGCGATCATGAATGCGCCCGACCTGCACCGGCCCGTCGACTGTCCAGTGCCGTGCCATCGGCGATGACATCAGTCCCAGTCCACCAACTACCCCTACCTTCAGCTGGCGTTTCATACAAAGTTATCTCCTGTTTTATTAGTTGGGTTCCCTCTCCTAGTTCCGACTCGTCCGGATAAGGGGTTCGAACCCACTCAGCCCCCGTATTAGTATCAGTATTACCCACTCATGTCCGAGAAGACCCGACAAAAACAATCGACACTGCCTTTTGTGTTTTTGGATGTATCGGCTCCCTGATCTCTTTGATAGTGAAGCCACTATCAGTGAACAGCTTGATCCACGTTTCAATTGTTCTGAAATACCACAGCACCGCTGCCACGCCTGATGACGAGAAATCAAATGAGACTGCCAAGCCATGTTCGCGCGACCCTCACTTCTATCCCCTCGGGACTTACAAACTCCTTCTTTCCCCGGAGTGTCAACTGGATACACCGACATTCAGGGAATTTTGAATGGAAGTACTTTAGTGATGGGGAGATCTGCGTTTCAGACAGCTTGCACTCAATAGCGATAATAGGCTTGCCCTTATCACAGATAACAAAATCTACCTCGCGGGGGGTCGTATCTCGGTAATATCGCAGATCGTAGTCGAAACCTTCAAAGTCCTGCATATAGTGCACGTACTTGAGTAAATGAACGGCTACCATGTTTTCGAAGCTGCGACCCTCCTCATCGACTACGGACCAATCATACAGGTATGCTTTCTGCTCCTTTTTGACAGCACGCAATCGAGGTGCGCCGAATGGAGCAATTCGAAAGAAGGCGTACATTCGCTCCAAGATATCGAGCCACTTCGCAGCTGTTCCGAAGCTCACTTGAAGTTGTTCTCGGAGACTGTTCACTGAGAGTGGGCTACCTACCGTCGCTGGAATATGGCCCAGCAGAAGCTCAAGAGAGCCCAAATCCTTGACCTGTTCGACGGAGCTAACATCATCTCTTACTATTCGAGCTCGATACTCTCGAGACCATCTGCGGGCCTCCCGCACTGATCCCTTAAAAAATGGCTCGGGAAATCCTCCTAGTGTGAGTAGGGTTTCTATATCCCTCTGACTACTCAACCCTAGCTCCTTAACCGAGAGCGGATGTAGTCGCCAATAGTGGTACCGCCCCTGTAACGAGTCGCCGCCGTAACGATACAAGTCCAATCGAGCGCTGCCAGTCACGAGGATTCTCAATGCCTCGCCCTTTGTGTCGTATATGCCTTTGAGGTATCTGCGCCACTGCCGAAATTTATGAAGCTCATCAAACACCACCAACCCCGCGGATGGGAACTCCTTATCGAGAATCCTGCTCCGTCCAGCATCATCATCCCAATTTAAATAATTCCCTTTTGAGTTGCTCTTTGCACCCAGGAGTTGTCGCGCGAGAGTCGTCTTTCCAACCTGTCGAGGGCCTCCCAGAAATACCATCTTCTCTCTGAGGTCGTTGACGATGTGGTCGTGTATGTACCGCTGCATATATGTGCATATTGCACTGCAATGCAAAATACGCAAGTGTTTTTTCAGGTCATCGCAATTCTCTCGCTATTTACTGGAAACTGCTGAGAGTTCCCATCAGGATACAGATGCGTGGGCCTGTACTGCGAAACTCAATAAAAACAGCTATTCGCGCACATTTGTGGCCTTTTGAGTGGGCGAGAATTGCGACGCCCTGAGCGGGCAAACTTTTGCTATCATGTGAGCTTTAACATGCTCGCCTGGCTTCATGAGCTTACAATGATTTGTGAAAGTTGCTTTGGGTAGCCTACCTAGAGGTTATGAACCTAGAGTTTGTGAAAGTTTTAAGATTATTCACTCTCATCGGGAACTCATTTCTAGCGGCGCAAACCATATTGTCTACCCAGCGCGTCATTGAATTACGCATACTCTCATAGGTAGCCCACCCATAGGCTGGGGCGGCCCAGATATTACCTTCAAGTTTGGTAAACTGATGCGGCGCGCCTTCAAATCCATAGCCAAATAGATCGCCCCTCGCGATCATATCAACAATCTTGTCCCGAGCGAACAAACCGTGCGAAATATCGACGAGTATCGCTGATTTTTTAATTGAATCGATATGCGCATCAGTAATGAGCGCGCGCGTCTCGGGGGTCTTTGCAGTGGCTGGAAATATAACATCCGCGGTCGAGACAAGCTCAGATAACTCTACTCTTTTATAAGATTTATTCGTTGAAGACCTAGACCAGTAAATAACATTCATCCCAAGACCTTTACAGGCTTCGGCGATCGAGCTGCCGATATTCCCCAAACCAATAATGCCCGCGATCTTCCCTTTTAGTTGAATTCCGCGATATTTTATAAAGTCTTTGTCGTAGTCTAGCGGATAGTTATCCTTACTAAGTCTGGGTGTCTGTCTGGCTAAGTTGAGCATCATCATAACAGCCCACTCCGCGACGGCCTGAGTAGAGAAGTTAATTACTTGGCAGACCGGTATATTACGCTCATTGGCTATGTCGAGTTCCACCCACTCAAAGCCAGTAGAGGCGATTAAAATAGCTTTGAGGTTGGGAATGTCTTTGTATGCGGAACAGGCGAGCTTCCAACTAACATAGTCTGGATTAATGCAAAGCAACCGCTCTTCTTTACCCTCAAACAGCTCCTTGCACTCACTAAGTGGCGCGACTTCTTTTTTTACAAAAAGCTCTAATCCGCTCTGCTTAATCTTGGCCGTGATATCTTCAGTAACAAGGGCGTCCCAAAGTGGATCAAAGATAAATGCTTTCATGGATGCATTCTAGCAGTGACAGTGGCGACAAACTACAGGTATGATTAAGAGAGATGACAGGGCTTCGCAATTCTCCCGCTATCTACTTGAAACGAATGGCATTCCTGACAGGGACACAAATGCGCGGCTCAATGTCGATAAACTCATTAAATACAGACCGTTCCGCGCATTTTTGGCCCCATTTAAGAAGAGAGAATTGCGAAGCCCTGGAGAGATGAGACAAGGCTCGGCTATCGCGATGTTGTGGATAAAAGACAGCGCCATCTTACGACACACAGCTGCGATCTCACGCTCGAGAGCACGTCGGGTCCGCCACGCACTGCGACGCGCCACTACCATTGCCGAACTGCTCCACCATCAATAGTAATTGTTGTCCCAGTAATAAATTCTGCTCTTGGAGATGAAAGAAACGCTACGAGGGCACCAAGATCTTCTGGCTTCCCATATTTTTTCATCGGCGAGTAATTTTTCCATTCATCGAGAATCGTTGCGGTTGATTTGCCTGACGCCTTTGCATAGTGATCCGCCAACCCTACAACAAGTGGAGTCTCAAAATAACCTGGGCAGATCACATTGGCTGTAATCCCAAACTGAGCGTTCTCGGTAGCCATGCATTTAGCCAATGCGTTCAGTCCTGTCCGCAATGTGCTCTGGATTACGGAGGATTTTTCCGGCTCCAATCCAAAAATAGAGCCGATAAAAATCAAGCGCCCGAATCCTCTTTTCCTCATTTGTGGAATGACTGCCCGTGAAAGGGCAATCACGGGACGAAGTATAAGATCCAAACCTTGCTCCCACAATTCGTCAGACGCTTCAGAAAATGGAAAGGTAGGGGGATGTCCCGTGCTGACAACTAGTATGTCTATAGATCCGAGCTTTTCGGCAGCTTGAACTGCCAGTTGATCGACGCTGTTTTTATCTGAAAGATCACATGTCATCGCGATCGGCTTGCAATGGGTAGCGCTCTCAATCTTTAATACTGCTTGCTGCAAACGCTGCTGATCACGAGAGGCAATCGCCACTTTCACACCCTCTTGCGCGAGAAGCTGTGCGCAGGCAAAGCCCAATCCGTAACTCGCACCGGTTACCAGCGCGGTACGTTCGTTAAGTTCTCACTCCATAGAATGTTCCTTTACTATGTAACCTAGGTTCGGCAGTTGAGGCAGCTGGAGCTCGTGCATACCCGTCGCTGCGTTTTCGGGATTAACTCTACGCTTAACTCCCCTCTCGCAATAATCCCACAAAACTTGGTCCTACACGACACGGCTGAACCACGATTGTTTCCCAGACTTTACCGGTCACATACGGCTCTATCCTTAACCACGCATCCAGGTCTTGTCGACTCTCAAACTCACCAACAAACATTGAACCAATCATTACGCCGGTGTCGTCGAGTATAGCAGTTCCGAAAAGCAGTTTTCCCTCGGCAACTAATTGGTCGCCCAGAGCTATATGAGCCAGACGCGCTGCGGTTCTACGCGAACCTGCCTCAGAGTCTTTACCGTCGTAGCCAAGGATTAGAAATTGCATATCAAATTTTAAAGCGAGAGAATGAGAACATGAGCTGCCCTATGCCACGCACACGTCCGGACTAGAAGCCATCTCAAAAATACCATGCAGGCGGGGCTCTGCGAGCTACGAGAGCGCGAGAATGCAGGGAGAAAACGCGGGCAGGTGTATCCGCTGCGATACAGCGAGCACGTTTTCTCCCGAAGACGACGCGATCTCGTAGCGCAGCGAGCCGCAGCCCAGGGGATTTTTGAGATGGCTTCTAGACTGATTGCTACCCACTCGAATACCATATGAGCCTTTTTTCATTCCCGGATAGCAACCATGAATATTGTATACGCTAACGATCTAAACTATGCAAAATCGGCAAAAGGCTTACCTGCTATCCCTGAGTTCAACTCATACCCCTGAACTACCGGCGCAACAACGGGAATATCGAATTTGGTTCGCCCGCGTAGAGCGTAAAAGGCATCGCAATTCTCCCGCTATTTACTGGAAACTGCTGGAAGTTCCCATCAGGATACAGATGCGCGGGCCTGTGCTGCGAAACTCAATAGAAACAGCGATTCGCGCCTTACGCTAGGCACTAGTTTGCCCGCCACACAAACTTGCCATCCGAGATGGTCTTGAGCGCCAGCCCTCCATGTAGGGTGCCGTGCTCATCAAAGCGGTATTTCTCTGTTATTGCCTTCCTCACGCACTCGGGAGTTCTTTCCGCACACTCCTGCAAACCGTACATGAGCACCTCTGACGCAAGCCTAGGATAGTAATGCAGGGCCTCTCCTTCAATTTTGGGGTAAGAAAAGATGAGCCCTTCACCACTCTTGCCAACAGCTGCTAGCACGTCCTCTGACTGCGCTGAGTACACGCTCATTAGACGGAGCCCTGTAAGCCCAATGTTTGTTAATTGTCGCGCAAGGCCATGCATGAGGGGTGAAGCGTCAGGCACGTAGAGGGTATCGGGTGATAACTGCTTAATTTGTATTGCTATCGTTCGTAATGCTGAGGCATCGGGGCTAGAGTACACCAAGGTATCAACAACTTGCCCCTGAAAAGCCGCCCTAAAAGCCGCCTCGTGCGCCCGACTGAAGTCGCTTTCAAAGAACACGATAACGACTTTGCGAGCTCCGAGCCGATAGGCTTCCTGTGCATTGAAGGTTGATTCCGCCTCGATTGAGGGCTGAACAGAGAACATTCGACCACCAGAGAGTGCAAAGACCCGTTCAGGTGCACTACCGCCGAGAATCGCCAGCCCGCCTGATTTATGTAAGAGGGACGCAACTGCAACCTGAGGCGATCCACACCATGGTCCCATAAAAATATTGAGCTTATCCGCTGCCCGTAATTTGTGAAACGCGCTCACTGCCGAGCGGGGATTACATCCCTCGTCTTCGTAGATGAACTTGACTGACGCGTTCTTCTTCGATTCGAGCCCCTCGCGTACCTTCTCGCCATACCGAGCGAAATCACCCGTCATCGGAAGAATAACACCGATCGTCTCAGGAGGCTGCGCATGCACCGTAGTCCGCACACAAACAGCTACAGAGACAAGGAATATTGTAGTTACAAATCGGTTCATTCTAAGATATTCGCTCCGCGTAACTATTCAGCATAATCCATTTCTTTCACGTAAGCCCCTATTAAGGGACGGATTTGCGGAGCATATCCGGGGTGGAAAAAACTAACTATTCCCCAAAATATCGCATCCCCGATGAGGTGATGACAAGAAAGAAAGCCTCGCAAAAATGCCTGCTTTAATCGCATACTTCCGCTAACTTGTTTTTGTGGAATCCTCGCTCATGGTGCCGCTAGGGTATACTGCGATGGCTGCAAACACTCACTCCTGATCGCCTTCTTTTGCAAACGCCGCGGAGTATGTCCCTCATGCGGCGCTAAGCGCGCTGTAAAGTTCGCTCAAACACATCCACAGTGAAGTAATTGAGGACGTCTCCCATCGCCACACGGTCCTTAGTGTAGACGAACGCCAACTCGGTTCTATCTTCACCGTGCAGACGGCAGGAGAAGCCTTACCCATTCCACGACAAAGAGAGCGAGCAGTTCGTAGCACGCTATATCGAACGAGCTCCTCTATCCTTGGAGAAGCTCTCCATACAAGATGACATCGTCACCTACACCACTAGAGACGGCGCAGCTCACGAGTTTGACGCGCTGGAGTTTCTGACAGAACTATCAGCACATATTTCGAAAAACCTACGAATCCATCTCCAGATATTACGGACGATATTCCTGTAGGCACAGAGGCGAACGCGCTAAACTTATTCCTCCTTCAGAGCAAGAGACAGAGCGCGACTACAGGCGAGAGTTCCGTGGGAGTAGTTGGGCCGCCTGCTTAAAGCGGATATACGACATCAGCCCGCTCGAGTGCCCGAGGTCTAAAGCAGAAATGAGGATTATCCTAAATTGGGGCAGTTAAGGAGGATAAAAATGGTGCAGGCGCTCAAAATCACGAAGGATTTTGAATTTTTCAGAGGCGCAACCCTGGCACCGTCAGGGTGAGCACCGCAAATTCAAAAGCCTAAAGTGATTTCGAGTAGATGCGCCATTTTCATCCTCCTTAACTGCTGAATTTAGGTTGATGCTTTTGGAGAACGCTATAGGATAATCATC
>JBIKKR010000225.1:0-3373 GCA_044360225.1 Bdellovibrionota bacterium
GACAACCTGCTGACCGCACAATTAGTCTACCAACGCTACCGTCACCCCCGGAAACACCGGTGCTGGGCCATCAGGGTTCTGGAATAACCAAATCAAGAGCTGTTGGTAGAAACCAAATAGCGGAATATGCGCGGCTACCTGCTGCCTAATCTGCTCGCGACGATTCTTGAATCCGGCGTGACTCTCGCGGGTCAAGTACTCCCGCTCACGCCAGAAATTACTGAGGGGCTGCACCTGGATCTCAAACACCCTGTCCGCCCACATCACCACCGACTTAATCGCTTCCCAACCACTCTCCTTGTCGTGGCCGGTTAGGTAGTTCTTAGTCTCAATAAATTGAAGAGCACGAGTACTGTCGCGGGCGCGAATACCTGAAGACTCCAACTCATCCTCGCACCACGAGAGCGCTTGGAGCACCTGGTGCAGTACATCTGCATCGTGTGCGCTGCCCACAACAATTTTTACCCCGAATACATCCTTCACGTAGTGGCTGAGGTGCTTAAGCTCCTTATCACGTTTGACGATCGCATCAAGTCCAAAGATCTCATCGACGACCTTGTTCCAAAGCTCCTCCTCAGCCTTAATACGACTGATGATCTTATGAATGCCGGTTGGATTAACCTCTGTGGGCTGATACTCGACAACATTTGCCACAAGGTTTGGACTCACCCATTCCTTTCCGTCATAGTACTTGAGCTTGCGTAACTGACGGGTTCCAAGATCCAGATCCATGGTCGAGTAGAGATCTGCCAGTGACAGGGGCTGCATGAGTGTAAATCGCTCGCCAGTAGCAGGCACCTCACCTATTACAACGCTCTGCATCTGATACGCCTGCAAAAACGACCGGCAGAAGAGTTCACAGAGCCGGTGCAAGGCTTCCTCTCCTCGGCGTATCATCCTATCGAATGCCGCGCGACAATTCTTGAGGTGCGCTCGGGAGAACTTCATATCGCAGATTGCATCAGGATTTGAGTGCAAAGCATCTTTGACCGCACCCAGGTACGAAACGAGATCATTGAGGAGCGGCTCTTGACTCACCATCCACAGAGGTGAGCGAGCCCGAGATTCCTCTGAGCGATCAATGACGATTGTTGATTCTGACGATGAACTCATGCCCCGGGCTAGTACTACTCCGCACCATCCCTGCCACCAAAAACCCTGGTCTCGTAATCAGCGAAGGAATCTTTAAGAGATGGCACGGTCGGAGGGAATCGAACCCCCAACCTGCGGATTTGGAATCCGCTGCTCTACCAGTTGAGCTACGACCGTACGAGGGCAAACGATACCACACTGGCGATAAAAAGGAATTGGTGAGGAGTGGATTCGAACCACCGTAGGCCGGAGCCAGCAGATTTACAGTCTGCCCCCTTTAGCCACTCGGGCACCTCACCAAAAGAGAGTGGATTGAACATATGGAGCCCATGACGGAACTCGAATCCGTGACCTCTTCCTTACCAAGGAAGTGCTCTACCGACTGAGCTACATGGGCGCATCACGTTCAACAGGGGGGCATTATGGTAAATAAATATGATCAAGTAAATACACCATATCACTCTAAACCATTGGTGATTGAAATTTAGCCCAAGAATGGATATTCTGGAGCCGCAACGCTGGCATAGCTCAATTGGTAGAGCAACTGATTTGTAATCAGTAGGTTCCCCGTTCAAGTCGGGGTGTCAGCTCCACACAACCCTTAGGGCAACCCTTGGTATTCTCCAGTGGTATTTTCCAGACCTAAGCAGGCGCGTTTCACTAGACGTACACTTGGAGAGGTCCACCCCATATGACGAAGAAGAGAGGAGTTGTCGCGTTCTCTGGCGGTTTGGATACATCCTTTCTGGTACCCTTCTCGCGGGAACACTATAAGCTCGATTCTGTAATTACCTGCACAGTAAACACGGGGGGATTCGATGCTGCCGCTGAGGAAGCGATCGCCAAGCGATCGAAAGAGGTCGGCGCAGATAAGCACCTCTGTATCGATGGCCAGAGCGATTTCTACCACTCGGTTATCAAATACCTTATTTTTGGCAACGTAACCCGCGATGGCTATCCACTCTCTGTGGGGAGTGAGCGCATTGTTCAAGCACGCAAAGTGCTAGAGGTGTGCCTTGCGGAGGGTGCACAGGTGTTTCTTCACGGGTCAACTGGTGCCGGCAATGACCAATACCGGTTCGATGTCGCCCTCCATGTGCTTGGTCAAGGCAGACTGCAGGTTCTCGCCCCGGTGCGCGAATTCGCCTTCTCACGAGAGTATTCAACCAAATACCTACTCGACCGCGGCATATCAGTACCTGAAAAAAACTCAAGCTATTCATACAACGTGGGACTATGGGGTGTTTCTATCGGCGGCAAAGAAACCCATGCGTCAACAGGACTGATCCCCGAAGACGCTTGGTACAGCCGGCCGGACCGAACCCTTGACCGCGGCTCCGTGGAGATCACCTTTCAACGTGGAGAGCCGGTCAAAGTGTCGGCCGATTTCGGCGAGTACAGCGGTCCGGTTGATTGTATTAAAGCCCTCGCGAAATTTGGAAATATGTTTGGTATCGGTCGCAAGTACCACGTTGGCACATCGATCCCTGGGAAGAAGGGTCGCCTGGCGTACGAAGCTCCTGCGGCAGAGATACTCTATGAGTCTCATCGAACCCTTGAGAAGCTGGTTCTCTCTCAAGCGCAGATACATACGAAGCAGTTCATCGCTAATGAAGTTGGTAAGGCAGTGCACGAGGCGCGAGTTTTTGACCCGCACGTAGAGGATCTGTACGCATACCTCACAAGCTCACAACGACAGGTCAGCGGAGTCTGCCGAGTATCCGTACGGCAGGGCTACGTTGAGAGCGTAACCGCAGACTCACCGAATAACTTGCTAGCGGCTAAGGGAGCTGTGTACGGCGAAGTTTCAAGTCTCTATTCCCCGCAGCAAGCGGAGGGGGCAACGCGGCTTCACAGCATCGAACAGATGATATGCCATCAGTTTGCAACGAAATCTTAGGTCTTTCATCGTGACTACAGTGCGCGATCGAGTGGTCGCATTAACATCAGAACTGGTTAAACGATCGAGAATAGACGGATACGACGAGGGTGGGCAAGAGCTTTTAGCTGAGCACCTCTCCCGCCTCGGCTTCACGATAGATCGCGTTCCTCTACGCCATTGCAACAACCTGTTGGCACTTCGAGGGGACGGACCGGGATATTTTGCATTTTCCGGCCATACTGATGTCGTTGTCGCTGGCGATGGGTGGAGTGTGAATCCATTTCAGGGCACAGTTGTTGGAGAGCGCCTCCTGGGTCGGGGCGTTGCGGATATGAAAGGGTCCGTCGCTGCATGGATAGTCGCTCTTGAGGATTTCGTGAGCGCTCACCCCAATACAAG
>JBIKKR010000187.1:0-5028 GCA_044360225.1 Bdellovibrionota bacterium
GCTCCTCTGTAAACCCAGACGGGATCGTAGAGACACGCATTCCCGTATTACCACCCTCTATTCTGCTGGCTGGGCCGATTTGCTTCAGAAAACGGGACGCTCCCAGCAGAAGAACCCCAATCAGCCCCCGATAAGCAGATACGAAAAGCTCGTATTTTCCGAAATTATCGAGTAAAATCGAGAGCTACCATGAGCAACGCTACTTCACTATCGAACATCTTTTCCTCAGTCCTCCCGCCCGAGCGAATTTTGCGAGACGAGCAATCCCTTCAATTCTATGGCAGAGACTGGATTAAGGATTTTACTCCCAATCCAGCGCTCGTCCTACTCCCCGAAACGACCCACGAAGTTCAAGCGATCGTCAAACAGTGCTACCATCACTCGATCGCTATCGTTCCATCTGGTGGTCGGACAGGACTCAGCGGTGGCGCAACTGCCATAAACGGCGAAGTTGTTGTGTGCCTGGAGCGCATGAGGTCTATCATCGAGATCAATCGAACGGCTCGTACTGCACATTGCCAAGCAGGCGTAGTGCTTGAGCAGCTACAACTAGCAGCTGCACATGCGAACCTTTACTTTCCTGTAGACTTCTCTAGCCGCGGATCTGCGCAGCTCGGCGGCAACATCGCGACGAATGCTGGGGGAATTAGGGTCATCAAGTACGGCAACATTCGTGACTCGGTGCTCGGATTGACGGTCGTAACTGGCACAGGAGAGGTCCTAGAACTAAACGGCGCGCTCCATAAAAACAATTCGGGCTATGACCTGAAGAATCTGTTTGTAGGCTCTGAAGGCACCCTGGGGATCATCACAGAGGCGATTGTGAAACTTGCCTCTCCGCCACGTGACATCTCCCGCATTCTCTGCGGAGTCTCGGATTTCGAATCAATTCTAGCCCTACTGACCTTTTGCAGAGATACCCTGCCCAACCTCTCAGCGTTTGAGTTTATGGAAAGGCTTCCCTACCTAGAAGTTATCAGCCACCGGGGCCTCAGAGATCCCCTCTCACAGTCGTACCAAGCGTATGTCCTTGTTGAGAGCGAGATTCAATCGAGCGGTGACTACGAAAGCCTCACCAACGCCTTTGCGGAAGCCTACGAGAAGGGGCTCATTCAGGATGTAGTGGTGAGCGAGTCCTCTGCACAGGCGCAAGAGCTTATGAACCTGCGAGACTACATCAGCGAAACGCTGAGCCAACACTATACTATCCACAAAAACGACATCTCCGTTCCAGTTCAAGAGATCCCATCCTTCTTGAAGGACTTACACTCGTCGATTCGGGAAGCGTACCCGAGCTACCGAGTCGCCGTATTCGGTCACGTTGGCGATGGCAATCTCCACGTGAACGTATTAAAGCCCACGGAGATGAGTGACGATCAGTTTTGGAGCGGATGTCACGCAGCTGATACTATCGTATTCACGACCGTTCAGCGCTACCGCGGTAGCATCTCTGCTGAACACGGCGTTGGACTACTCAAGCGTGACTTCCTGCACTTCAGCCGGTCTGCCGCTGAAATAGAGATTATGCGCGGAATCAAATCGGTTCTCGATCCCAGGGGAATAATGAATCCTGGGAAGATCTATCGAGCCGCATAGGGAGGAGCTACAGCACCTCTCCGTACCGCACCGTACGTTGGGCCGCGCCCGGCGATTTGCTCGATCTGTAGTTCTCAGCGATAACGATCACACTAGAGCCCATTTTAAAGGTGCCGATCTTATCGCCTGCGTCTACGACTATCTCAGAGTGCTCGAACCTGCGTACCCCTCTCGCTTGCCACGGTCGGAGGTTTGTTTCAAGCTGCATGTAGCGCAGAGCAATCCTGCCAACATTAGTTGCCCCAATCATCACAACGGCAACCAAGCCCCTCTCCGTTTCAATGAACGTGACGATACGCTCGTTTACTGCAAAGAGCCCATCTACTGAATGCAGAGCCCAATCATTCACTGGCCATAGCTTACCCGGGATATGAACGGTTCTCACTATCTTGCCCTCTGCCGGCGCAAAGATATGGTGAGCATCAGCGGGCGACAGGTAGAGGTTCCACAACGCGCTATTGCTCAGTCGACTGGCGAACGGGTCGTCTCCGAGCAACGACTCCAGGGTATACTCACGCCCCTTTACTTGAGAAATGGGCTGCCCGGGTACCAACTCGCAGTACTGCCTCAGCGTGCCATCAACGGGGCAAAGAAATCCGACACCACGGGGCCGCTCTTCAGGCTTAATATCCCGAGTAAAGAACTCACCGATCGACCTAAAGTTTTGCAACGGCTCCGTTGCTGTCGTCACGTCAATGCCATAAGCCCTGGCAAACAGCTGAATAGTCCACCGCGCAAGAGGTTGCGGTAGCGGCAGGTTAGCGAGCATACCGAGGAACCAACTCAGATATGAAAGGGGAAGAAGTCGAGTAATACGCACGGCAAGGCTACTTCGACTGACGCTCGTGAAGCGCTCGAATTAAATTTTCAACTGCTGCGGTGCCTTGGCGCACCACACTCTCATACGTTCGGCTCCCAACATGTGGCGTAAGGTGAACATTGGCCAAGCCCAGTAACGGGTTATCAGGTTGCACCGGCTCTGGATCGACTACATCAGCCCCGTATCCCGCTACATGTCCTGATCGCACAAGGTCGGCAAGCGCCCGCTGATCGACGAGAGCGCCTCGACTTACATTGACAATATATACTCCCCGTCGACACATCATAAGTCGACGTCGATTCAAGAAGTACTGATTGTCACGGGTTAAACTCATGTGAACCGAGAGAAAATCGGAGTGCGGAAACACATCGTCATCCTTTGGTGCGCGCTGGATCGTCGGACGATACTCAGAGAAGAGCGGGTGCGAAAACACTTGGGTCAGCTCATCGAGATACGCGGCGTGCTGTTGCGACCACGACGTATTAAACACCCGCACATGCATACCGAAAGCCATGGCCCGTTTGGCCACCTCTTTGCCCACCCGACCAAAGCCAAGAATACCAAGGGTCTTACCTGCGAGCTCTCGGCCCGTATGTCTACGCCACTCACCCTTATGAACCAACGCGTTCTGCTCAGGGATGTACCGAGTAAGACTCAGGAGCAGTCCGAATGTTAACTCAGTCACTGTTGTGTGGTTGACTCCTGGGGTGTTGGTAACGGTGATACCGAGCTTCTCAGCTTCTGACAGGTCGATCTTATCGAGCCCAACCCCGTACTTACTGATTACCTTCGCTTTAGGCGCTGCGGCTTGGAGCACCTGAGCACTAAAGTCATCCTCACCACACACAAACGCATCGAACTTTGTTCCATCTCCTATGTACGAGAGGAGCTGATCGGCATTGAGCGGTCCACGTGCTTTCACCACCTCAAAGCCAGCTTCAAAAAGCTTGGTCACGTGTGGGCCTGGAGTGTCTATGAAGCTCGAAGTTGAAACTAAAACTGAATACGTCATCCGGCCAAAACTACCAAAGGCAGCCGACGCGATCAAGCAAAACAGGCTCAAATCCAGACATCCGCTAGGCTTGACAACCTACTGAGCTGACTGGATAAATTCGACTATACCCACCTCCGCCTACCATTTGCGACAACGGAGAAAACGCAGTAGTCTCTAAAGGAAGTGTCCAAGACCGCTATCAGCGCTTTGTACCGAGGAGGGTTTCGGGACTGCCGACAACTCCGACGTTCCATTCCTACGTACTATGATCACCCGCACCACTAACGATAGATCCGACCAGATACCATTACGCAGCAAGGTGCTTCTGATTGTTTGCGGCTCATGCTTCGCCCTAGTCTTGAGTGCCATAGCTTTGCAATTCATCCCCACGGCTCCCAAGGGCACTGAGTTTAACTCGCTAGCAGACCTTCGACGCGCGCTCGAATCCCCTGCGGATGAAGAGTCAACTTCGACCACTGACGGCAACACCTCACTGAAGAGCATAGTACAGTCGCATCCAGACAATTCGATTATCTACACCCTACGACCGAACCTCGACCTGACATTTATGAGGGCTCGAGTAGTAACCAATTCGTGCGGCATGCGCTCTCCTGAACGCCCGCTTGCAAAACCTCCGGGCGTATATCGCATAGCACTCCTCGGTGATTCGTTCGCATTCGGCTGGGGAGTACAGCAAGAGGCATCCTTTGCACAAAAGCTTGAGGACAATCTAAACCGCATAGCAGCTGGCAAAAAGCGCTTTGAGGTTCTCAACTTCGGCGTCCCTGGATACTCTACGTTTCAGGAGATTGCACTCTTTGAGGAGCGCGGGCTCGATTTTAATGCTGATGCTGTGCTCGTATATTTTGTCCAAAACGACTTCGGCATGCCATTCTTTGTGCGGGACTTGGATGGTTCGGGGGGCATATTCTCATCGGTAAAATTTGTGCAGCTCGGTCGTCAGCTCCTGGCCCCTGACGCGCTCAATCGGCAGATATCCAACCTAGGACTCGATCCAAACAGAGCCCTTGCGCGACTCGCCTCACTATCCGAACAGCACGGGTTTAAAACTTTTCTGACTATCAACCCCCGGAAATCATGGAAGCGAGATCTTAGCCGACTACCCGCAGCAAAAAAGAGCCCAAACGTACAGTTTATACCTCTGCGAGACGCCCTGTTAGAGTATATTACCCGCAACAACATCCCGCAGGAGGCCCTCACGCTCTCGTTTGATCCACATCCCAGCGAAATTCGTCATACCATATTAGGGGCGCTACTTGCGCCGTACTTTGTAGAGGCCGCATTTCTATGACCACCACGAAGCGAATCAGGACTCTTTGTGTTCTAGCTATAACGATGCTAGGTGTTATCTCCATCGCTCAGGCACAACAGCCAGCTACCTCCCCAGCTTCCCAGGCACAATCGAGTGCAGCTACGCCAAAAACCAACGCCTCAATCCAGAGCCTACAGAAAGCTTTGAGTGTGAATGAGCTTAAAATCGAGATGGCCGAGAGTAGCTGGAAGATCAAACGCTCGCTGCGAAACCTGACCGAATTAGCGAATGCACTTGAGGCGTACCTCAACGAAAACTGCTTCGGTGATATGCTCAAAACGCTCT
>JBIKKR010000033.1:0-21837 GCA_044360225.1 Bdellovibrionota bacterium
ATAAGTTCCTTACCGGTGCCTGACTCCCCCTGAATCAAAACCGTTGCCTCGCTCCGAGCAACCGCCTCAGCGACCTCAAGCACTCGAATCATCAGAGGGTCATTGGATATAATTGGACGGCCGCCCTTCTGCTTCTGCATGCGTTGACGAGAAACGCTCATTTCAGGGAGCAACACACGCTCTACAATACGTTCCAAATCGGGAGCGGAGAATGGCTTGGTGATAAAGTCGGCCGCACCCAACTGCATCGCCTCTACCGCTTGGTTAATGGTCCCATACGCAGTGATCATCACCACAGGTATCTCAACCCCTCGCTTCTGCAACGTGGCCATGAGCTCGATACCCGACATCTGTGGCATCTGCTGATCGGTAATGATGAGGTCGTACGAATCCTCCTCAAGCTGCTCTATCGCTGCCAAGCCATTCGAAACAACGGTTAGCTGGTAACTCTCGCGTGAGAGGCAGGCCCTAATCGCCTGCTGCATGTGCGGATCATCATCAGCTACGAGGATCTTGGCACGCGCACCCTTCTGCGCTTCGGTAGGTTGTTCAGTAAGCATAGTCTTATTCCCCTTGTGGAGTCTCCGTTCCGAGGCGTGGCAAAAATAGTGTGAATTCAGCAGATGGCCGGTTCCGCACCGCTACCGTACCTCCATGACCCTCTACAATTCGTCTTACAATCGACAAACCGAGGCCCGTACCTTCCCTTCTCCCCGACGTGAATGGCTCGAATAAACGACCCATGATGTTTTCTGGAATGCCAGGCCCATCATCGCTTATCGTAATTGCCATACCATCGGCATCTGGAGCGTCCAGCGCAGCCACTGTTATCGTTCCTGCAAATGACACCGCCTGGAGCGCGTTGAGAATAATATTATAGAGGCACTGGCGGATTCCTTGCTCGTCGGCCCGAACGAAAGGACTCCCTGACAGATCCACGTTGAACTGGGATTGTGGACTGTAGAGGCTGACAAAATGCTGCTGTAACTCCTGAATAATCGAATGCACGTTCACCGGACTTACACGCAATCGTTTACTCTGCGCGAAGTGCAAAACGTTAGATACTACTCCATCAAGACTTCTAATACTCCGATCGATTTGATCCAGCAGCTCTACAGAGTCGGGGCGGTCTCGGAGATCTCTTCTAAGCATCGACACAAAAAGAGAGATTGCACCGAGAGGATTACGTATCTCATGCGCCAGGCCCGCCGCTGTTTCGCCGAGCATCGCCAACCTCTCGGAGCGCTTAACTTCCTCATCCTTCTGACGAAGTTGCTCCTGTAACTCCGCAATCTCAGCGAGGAGCTCTAGATGTCTACTCTCAAGCTTCTCCGTGCTCTCATTGAATCGCTCTATGACATCAAGCAAACTAGCGACCTTTGTCTGTACTGAATTTCGATCTTTGCTTTCTTCAAACATATGTTAATCCTTCCGTACTTCTCCGCGCCTTTTCCACTCCGCCTGCTCTAACGATGCCTGCATAACTATCAACCACGCATCTGACGGTGGCAGTCTCTTCTGCGCCAACTCGAATACTTTTCGAGCTCTCGGCAGATCTCCATTCTTCAACGCCAAACTGAGTTGACCATAGTCAACCCAGCTATCGACAAACGCATCGCTGTAATCCAGCCTGCCTTTCTCGAACCAAAACCGCGCTCGATCGTTTTGCTCCATCTGCATGGAGATACTCGCCAAGAGTCGAACTGCTTCCGGAGCTGCGGGATGATCGGTTGGAATTCCTTTCAGAGTCCGCTCGGCATCACTGAGCTTACCGAGCTTTAACTGCGCGGCGCCTAAACTCATCGCGACATCAGGTCGATCGCCAGGAGTCACTTCGGCCAACGCACGCCACAGCTTCTCTTCGGCTGTGCTATATTGCTGGGCTTTCAGCAGACTCTGCCCCCAGAGTAGCAATGCCCGACCTCGAAGGGGAGCTTTCTCTGGCAGGTAACTCGCCGCCTTTTCAGCAAAGAGTGCCGCTTCTTGGTAGCGCTCCTCCTGGTACTCGATGATTCCGCGAGATAGCGTGAGGCGGGAGCGCTCATCAACATCGAGCTCGTCCCCACGCAGAACAGAATCAAATAGATCAGCTGCCTTTCGAGTGAGCCCAAGTGCCCACGCACTCTTCGCTGCTGCAACGTGGGTATCTTTTTCAAGACGTCGGTCCGGAAGCATTTCGTATACCTCAAGCGCTTTAAAGTGCTCTCCTTCAGCCGACAACCGTTGCACATCGACTGGGTGATCCGCATGTGCAGACCTTTGGTACGTCAGCACAAGAGACGTAAACATGAACAGAATTGCGAGCATTTGTTTGTTCATAGCACTACGTCTTACCTGCCCTCACATGATGCGTCTTCGACGATCGAGGTAACTTCTATGCGGGCTTCAAGCCCTTTCTTCTTTATCTTCTCAACAAGTGTAGTTCGATTGAGACCGAGTAACTTAGCTGCTGCCTTTTTGTTACCACCTGTTTGAGAGAGTGCCGTTGCGATCAGCTTGTTCTCGTAACTATCAACGAGTGCGTTAAAGTCGACGCCTAAGGACGGGAGGACAAAATCCTCAAGAGTTGCAATGCGAGTCGGTTGAGTCGAACGCACAAAGTCAGGTATCTGATCGACACCGATGATTTCGCCATCACTGAGAATTGCGATACGTTCTACGAGATTTTCAAGTTCGCGAATATTACCTGGCCACGAATATGTTGAGAGGTACTGTAGAGCCTCCTCAGAGAATGCAATACCAGGGCGGTTCAACTCATCTGAATGGCGGCTGAGAAAGTGTTGCGCCAGTAATTCAACATCTCCATCGCGTTCACGCAGCGCTGGTAAAGATACTGGCACTACTTGGAGTCGATAAAAGAGATCCTCTCGGAAGCGACCAGCCTTGACCTCCTCTGCCAAATCCTTGTTTGTAGCGGCGACCACTCGCACATCGACATCGACCGAACGAGTCGAGCCTACTGGGTCGACTTTGCGTTCTTGTAGCACTCGAAGGAGCTTTACCTGCAATTTCGGGCTCATCTCTCCGATCTCATCGAGAAAGATCGTTCCATTATCTGCCAACTGAAAACGCCCGATGCGTGAGCTTACAGCTCCAGTGAAGGCACCCTTTTCATGCCCAAACAATTCGCTTTCGAGAATATCCTCAGGGATGGCACCGCAGTTTACTGGCACCAGTCTCCCTGGGCGACCACTGAGGACATGGATCGCCTTTGCGATGAGTTCTTTGCCTGTACCGCTCTCTCCGAGCACCAACACCGTCGAGCGTGTTCGGGCTACCTTTTCAATCACCCCAAAGATCTTCTGCATCTCCGGGCAGCCACTCAGAATCCCCTGGAACGTCGTGATGCGCGCTGGCGATTGTAAACCTCTCAGTGAATCCCTCGAGAGAGTTGGCAATTGATTGAGATTAGCTTCCAGAAGCGCATTGTGCGTCATGAGAACCTTCCTTGTTCACGTGTGTGACGTCATCAGGATCAACATATCGTTGACAACGTCACAAAACCGTCCTAGTCAGCAGCATCGATTCGCTCGTGCAAAATCAATCCTGCGCAAGCGAGTGACATACGCTGTCATCCGCTATCATCAGCTGTCACAAATATGGCAAACTCCGTACCACTCGACCGCTTCCATGTTAGATTCTTGACAAGGGACAACCGCCTCAACTATTTTTGAGCCGTTTAGCTGGTATTTTTAGCTAGTTAGTAAAAAAGACTGTCAAACAGGGCAACGCAAGTCACCAACTACTCTTTGACTGAGCGTCGGAAATCAGGTCACTGAGATGTACAAAATTGTCGATTATTCAGTTAACAATTGTCGGCGTATCCGCCATGAGGAGACCGCGCAACGCAAGTCCGAGAGCTAACCGGAATGATTCCCCTGTCGATTCGATGTGTCCACACGAAGACTGAATGACCGTCTTGTAACACATCTGCTTATCGTTAAATTCAAGCCCAGCGTGAAACAACACCGCTTGCCGCGCCTCGAACTGCGTCAACATCTGCTCTACAGTAGGTAACCACACAAAACATGCTCGCAGCTCGTCGGGCGACATCCCCTGGGGATCGACAAGAATTGCTATCGGATGCTTACCCTCTCGATCTGCAACCTCATCACCGACCTCGGGATTCCAAAATAATCCTGCGGCCTCTAAATCCTGCGCAACGTATATAAACCTTTCAGGGGTAATGATTCCGCTCATGCAAACCTCTACCTCTTAGGGGGTCGTCACTTTTCTACCCCTACTTTACATCTGGGAGCTCATTCACACCGGAATACTAGAAAACGCTAACTGCCTAAAATATCACGTATTTTAGTCAGCCGCTGCGAGCACTCCTCTAGTTTTGATGCATCAAATACGACAAACGACGCGTAACTATGCGCTGCTACATGTGGACGGTTCTCTCCGCTGAGCTAACAAATTGTAGCGTACTAATTTTGCGGGCTATCCTCCGCCATAATGAGGATCAGCTGGCAGACTACAGCGGTGACACACGCAACGATCAGAGCAACCTGATAGAAAACGACTACCAGAATCCCTAACAAAAAACCGGCAACCGCCGCCTTTTCACCATTTTCCTGAGAATACTCTCGAACCCAGTTCAATCGCCCCTTGAAGTAAGCCTCCCATTCACTGCGGGATCTAGCTCGGATGTTGTCAGTGATTCGTTCAAACATAGTCTCTCGACTCCGCTTTAGTTCATGATGAGGATGCTCATTACCTTCCAAGAGGTCCAGCTTCAATGTATACTACATCGAAATAGCGGATGAACACCCAAGGTCTTCTTGGTGCATTACCGACTTTGGTCTAATCGTCCATCACCTCGACAGAGACTAGCCCTCAAGTGGAGATTCTTATGAGAACCTCAAGTATTGCCATGATTGCAACTTTATCCCTCTCCGCATTTCTGCTCGTTGCCGCATCTCCAGCAATCGCGGCGGATGCCGCGAAAGGCGCTGCTACATACACACAGCTCTGCGCTATGTGTCACGGTGAGAAAGGGGCCGGCGATGGAGCGCTTGCAGCCACCTTCCCAGAGGGCCAAAAGCCGCGCAACCTCACGGCGGGATCGAACAAGTACGCAACCGATGACGCCAAGCTCAAAGAAGTGATCAGGAAGGGCGGCGCCGCAGTAGGGCTCAGCGTCCTAATGCCAGCGCAAGCGGGCTTAAGCGAAGAGCAGCTAGGCGACTTGGTAGCATTCGTCAACTCGCTCAAGAAGTAGGCGTCGACACCGCATAGCCCATTTTATTGACACCTGCCCCGACCTTTAATTCGGGAATCGCCCTCTCTAAGGGACACTAGCAAATGTTTTAGCTTGCCGTTCTGTTCCGAGAGCAGATAACCTATTCGTATACGCCGCGCCATGCATCTAAGGAGTAATGCGCCGGGAAACCTTTTGCGGGAGCCACCGTCCGCGACGTTAGCCGAGACACAGCTCATGTCCGTTACCGAATTGACTCATTACGAGAACGTATCCGAATCGTGTTCAATAGCTCAGGCGTTCTGGCGGCGCGTTGCCGCGGAACCCGATACGGTACTGTATCGCTACGCCCTTGCATCGTCAGCTCAGGCTACCCGCATTTGGAAAGAAGAGACCTACCGCACCGCAGCTGAAAAGGTGGCGCGCCTAGCGCACTATTTGGCAGCTAAGGGGGTCGGTGCGGGGGTCCCAGTTGCTATAATCTCCAACACCCGCCTCGAATGGATGCTCGCCGACATGGCCGTGCAGACCTTGGGCGGCATCGCCGTGAGCGTGTATCACTCTCTAACTCCCGCAGAAGCTGGTTTCATCATCTCCGACTCAGGAGTAAAGATCGTTTGCATCGAAAACGAGGAGCAAGCTCGCAAGATCGATTGGCTGCTTAAAAACCCCTGCCAGATCCCTGAGAGGGAGGATATGCCTGCTTCACGTGAGCAACTCAGCTTCTCTGCTATCATCTCGTTTGAAAACGTCCAAGCACTTTCAAACATCGATATAGTTCGCGACATTGTTGAGGATCCCTCTCTCCCCTCCACCCCTCCACCGATTCCTACGACCATCTCGCGTGCATCGATCGCCTCATACGTGTACACCTCTGGCACCACAGGGCCTCCGAAGGGAGTCATTCAAACCCATGGCAATCACCTCGCCAACGTCGAGCAAGCGGCAATGAGCGGCGTATTCTCCGGCGATGGCTCGCTGTTTCTCTATCTTCCACTTGCACACTCATTTGCTCGCCTTGTCTATTATGTTGGCTACCTGACATCTACATCGCTCGTTCTACCTGCAGTGATAGACCACCACTCATCAAAGCTCGATCTCGCCTCGGTGGCGCGAGATATTCGAGAGGGAAACGCCACGATGGTTCCTTCGGTGCCACGGCTCTTTGAAAAGATGGCCAGCGTGATTAAAGCTCGGTCAGAGGGCCCTGCCCTATCAAATAAGATTCTGAAGCTTTGCCTTAAGAACGCCAAACATGTGCAGCAATGCTCTGAGCGTGGCGCGCCGGTTGGTGTCCTTCAGCAGATCCTCCATCAAGGCTTCGCCGGTATCCGCAAAAAGATCTCCGCTCAACTCTTTGGGACAAATTTTCAACACGCCATCTCCGGCGGAGCTCGCCTTGATCCTGAGGTCAACCGCTTCTTTGAATCGCTGGGAATACTAGTATGTGAGGGGTATGGCCTCACCGAGACCTGTGTTGCTACTCATGTTAACCTGCCTCATCGACGCAAAATTGGAAGCGTTGGGCCGGCCTTTAGTGGTGTCGAGGTGCGGATCGCTGCTGACGATGGAGAGATCTGGTTACGCGGCCCGAACGTGACCAGCGGCTACCTCCACCGACCCAAGGCAACGAGTGAATCCTGGGCAGCTGATGGTTGGTTTAAAACCGGAGATGTGGGCAGAGTCGATGACGATGGATTTCTGTACATCACGGATCGCAAGAAGGAACTCGTCATAACGGCAGGCGGCAAAAAGATACCTCCTACCGAGTTAGAGGGAGTCTTCAAGCGCTTCTCATTTATATCGCACGCTTTTTTATATGGAGATGGAAAACCGTATTGTATTATGCTGTTGACGCTCAATGAAGCTGAGCTACGCGCTCAGCTCAAGGCGGAAGGCATTTCTGTTGCGGCAGACGAGAAGCTTTCTCTATCTCCCGCTGTGATGCGTCGGGTCTCGAACGCGGTAGCATCGGTCAACTCTAATCTCGCAAGTTACGAGACCATAAAAAACTTTGCCATTATTGATGAGGATTTCAGCATCGAAAACGGTCTCCTGACTCCAACACTCAAGATGAAGCGAAAAATCATATCTGCTCGCTATGCCGAGCTGATAGAGTCTCTGTATTGATAGCACGAGCGGACCGAAAGCGCGATCACCTCGATGGCGGGGTTACCAATACTTCTCCACATGCAAGTTACCCGGGGTCTTCTTGGAGTGAAGAACGAATCCTCGCTCACACAGGTAACGCCCGAGATCTTCGATCATCGCTGGATTACCGCACAGGAACACTGAGTCTTCCTCGGGATTCGGATAAACGAGCTTGTCTTCAAACAATCTCTGAATTCGCCCCTTTCTACCAGTGTAGTCATCCCCCGCACGGCTGGCGATCGGGAGGTAGCACAGCCCTTTGCCGCTTTCCTGGTATGAAGATAGCTCGTCTGCATAGGCAAAATCTGACGGATAGCGAACACCGTGCACCACAGTAATCTTTCTGCTTGGTGCCCATACCGCACCAGTGCGAACCATCGACATGAAAGGAGCAAGACCGGTACCAGTCGAAACCAACACGAGATTACGATTCTCTGGAATACCCTCAAGCGTAAACGTGCCGGTCACCTTAGGTTGCGCAAATAATCGATCTCCCTCTCTGAGCGCTGCCAATCGCGAGGTCAATGAACCTGTAGGTACAACAGCTATGTAAAACTCCAGGAAATCCCTCTGCTCAGGCGACGAGCCGATTGAATAGGCCCTCTTGATCAACTTATCGGCGGCGGGGGCTTGAACCTCCGGCGCTGCACCCTCGTATCGACGAGCACCCCCTGGCAATCCAAGTGCAACATACTGGCCAGGTTTAAAATCAGGCACACCCGCATCTGGTTTAATACGTACGATCAAAAGCTCAGGGGTAACCTCAATCCGTTGTATCAGAGTTGAATTTAACATACCGAATGTATACCCTGCGCAAAGAAAAAAATGAACCTCTCAGCACGCCTTTATCCCTAATAATCGGGCTAGCAATTGGAAAACACCTGTGCAGATCGTCCTCGTTGAACCACAAATTCCGCAAAATACTGGCTCAATTTCGCGCACCTGTGCCGCGACCGATACGCCCTTACATCTGGTAGAGCCTCTCGGTTTCGAAATTACCGAAAAGGCAGTCCGTCGTGCTGGACTGGACTACTGGCCGTACGTGAAGTTGTTTCGACATGCATCGTGGGCTGACTATGTGACGAATGCGACACCGGAGAAGATCTGGCTCTTCTCCAAGTTCGGAGAACGCCTCTACACGTCGGCTGAATTTGGACCGAATGATGCCCTCGTCTTTGGTAGCGAGACCAAGGGACTGGGCCAGGAGTTCCTTGGTCAGCACCCCACCTCGCAGATCGTACGGATCCCGATAGTGACTGACTACGTGCGCAGCTTAAATCTGAGCAACGCAGTATCTATCGCACTCTACGAAGCCCGCCGCCAACTGAAACTTGATCAGGTGTAGGACCCTAACAATGATTAGTGGGGAACTTTAGAGCTTTAATCGCACGTATTATTCCGCCCCAGGTGAGGATTCCAACTGAGAACCCGTTAGCGACATCTCTAGTTGTTGATTCGGCTGTGCTGTCTGGCCGCGCCTCCGGTTGTGCACGGTAGGATAGCGATAGGGCGGCAAGAGGTAAGTAGCTCGAACTATTTGGCTTAAATTCTAGTGTGTACTAGGGGATAAGGCGTGGCGATGAGATTCGGAGACTCCTTGCCGCTTCAAGTCCCTTTTTTGACGGAACTTCGATCGCCTCAGCACCTATATCAAAGGCACTAGATCCGGAAACGCTAAACTCATATACGATGGCAGCCGCGATCGATCTCCGATTGGTTCCAGTGAATGAAATGCCCATCAACCTAGGAGCGGCAGCTTCGTCATCTCCACCAGAGGAACCGAGACTCACCAATGCTGGAGTTCTGATCTTCTCATCGAATCCTAGTCGCTACATCCCTGAAGCTCGAGTAATAGCTGTCCGGTATGGCGGAACGGATCGATTTTCGATCATCGATCGCAGGGTTTTACTGGAGATTTGATCTCACAAATTGAAGCTAGTCTCGATTTAATCAAACGTCATACCAACGTCAGCTACACGATAGATTACAACGGTCAGCGCTCTGAAATTCGCGAATACCCAGGTGTCGCGATTCGTGAGGCTGTGATTAACGCCCTAGTTCATCGGGACTACTGTTTTCAGAACTCCTGTGTCTACATACACATATTCTCTGACCGGCTAGAAATAGAAAAGCCTGGTGGCATCGCCGGTGGTATCGCTCTTGAGGAACTCGATGGGCGGAGCATCCGTCGCAATCCGTTACTAGCCGATCTGCTATGTCGAGCTGGATACGGCGAGAAGCTCGGATCCGGCATGATCCGAATTCAAACTGCGCTTCGTCAAAACGGCAATCCCCCCTAACTCTATATCGGCCACGAATTTTTTTGCAATTCGATTTCTGCCACGCGTTCAAAAGGATGCCGGCATTACACTAAGCAATCATCAGATCAACATTATAAGCACTCTGCGTTCATCTTCAGCGGGTTTGAAGTCCCAACAGCTTGCCGTTCAGCTGAACGTTAGCTCAACGAAGGCTCTGGTGCGGGGTTACTTTTCCGCTTCCCCTCGAAAAGGAACTGCGGCGTACTACTACCGCGCCATTGGACCTAAGTCCTGATCTGATGCTTCGACTGTCACACACTTGTTTTATAAAAAAGCATTGACTCCAGGGTAAACTACTGAATTTATGAAGGTTTAAATCTAGTATGTACCAGGGATAGGGACCAGGGATAGGGGACCAGGAAGAAGAGGGTACCAGGAAGAAGGGCATTCCAGAACCTGATGCGATACTTCAAGTTCTATAATACCAAGCGCCCTCATCGCTCTCTTGAAGGAGCTACACCTTTTGAGGTATACCTCGCTGAGTGGAACGGGAGTTAATCACACCTGTGGATATTCCCCCGCACCCCCCTTTGCTACTACTACCGGACTTTTCCACAGGTAGTGGGGAACAGCAACCTATGTAAACATTGGGTCCACCTCACGAAAATACCAGCCTGCACACTTGGAGATATATATGGTAGGCCAGCTCCGCTCTGGAAAGATCGCTCTATCGTGTTGCTCTCTCATTGTGAGTCTAGCTGTTGCTGAGTGCATCTGTCGAGCAATAACAAATCCCCCCACCTCCTTTGAGGTCACAGATTCAGAGCGTCTAGTCCCATCAACCGATCAAGTGCAGGTCACCGATGAGACTTTGCCCTACAACATGGTGTATCAGACACCACATGGTCTCAGATTGCGGGCAAATGTAGACGGCGTTATCCGAAATCACGTCCTAAGTGGTAGGGACATCATACTTCAAACTGACCAATATGGATTACGAGGTCGTGCGCTGACGCTTAGTAAACTTAGTAAAATTCTGGTGCTCGGAGATTCTATCACACTTGCTGATTATGTAGACGAAGATGAAACGATCCCTGCGCTGCTCACACGTCACTTTAAAGATACATACACATTCATCAATGCAGGCGTGGCTACTACAGGGACTAACGACCAATTCTATAGGTATCTTGAGGTACGGGATGCCATACAACCCAAGGTCGTGCTCGTGGGGATGTTTTTAGACGATTCACGATCGACTCATGGTATACGAATCCAGAGGTTACCTGCCTGGACACATATCAGCCGACTGGGCGCGATCGCGCTCTCTTCTTTGCCGAGAGTACGGCAGCGGATTTTGTCATCTGAGGAAACTGCCGGAGAAGTCCAGCGTTTTGGGGATATTCATGCGATGTGGGCCCCAGAGGCCTGGAGTAATGTAAGGAAAGCCCTTGAACTCCTTAAGCAGGATACGCTCGCCCACGACATCAAATTGGGAATCTTTCTTTTTCCGCTTGCGGAGCAGGTTTTTGAGCAAGATGCTATGGCTGACTCTCACCCTCTACCTCAAAAACACTTTTTAGATATGTGCATGGAGGTTGGCCTTCCCTGCTTTGACCTACTACCGGCGCTCAAAGAAGCGCACTCAAAAGCACCTGACATAAGGCTTTACTTCGACTTCTGTCATCTCACGCTTGACGGGCATCATGTTACAACTGAAGCCCTAGCCCCATGGATCCAGCATGAATTTCTCAGTGACAGGTAATGTTGCTGTATGCCGCGAAAGCCTTGATGCATCAGTCGCCATACGAGCTCTCTGCTATGTAGAGCACAGAAGATACTCTGTGCGTGGGCGTACGCAGATGTCTTGAGCGATTAAATGTCTGCCGAATAGCGCTTGAGTTCAGTAAAAATCGGCTGTGCCTTAGCCGATTTTTCTTCGATCTTGCTGCACACAGGGTTATTATCAATCGATGCAGGGGCTCCCGCCCCACCATATATGAGTAGACGTCTTCTGAAGATTCCACATAAGGCGTTACCTTCGGAATCGCAGATTGTATTGTCGTTTGTGAATGCGAGCATAGAAGGTCGCGTTTTGGTTTTTTGGTAAGAGGTTCCTGTAATAATAGGGGATGCAGAGATGATGACAGCTGTTATGTTCGTGATAGGAGTTATCCTGCTTGCTGAATTCCGAGCACCTCCCCCAATCCCGAAGTTCATCGACGCGTCAGAGGCTATCGATGAACTACCCTCCTACGACTCCTTTGAGCCCGCACCGGATGACTTCCAGAACCCGCTTCCTCACTGATGGGACAGGACGCGTGTAATCTGACGCCCATTTTTCGCAACTTAGCTCCACCGTTTTACTCCACTTTTTTTGCTCCTGTTAGGCCCCTCTAAGCCGCATACCAGAGTCAAACACTACGTCTTTCCATCCAAATTGCACCCAATGTCTTCCCCATCTCGCCACACGCCGGAGACCCTCTTTCAGCCAATCACCTAGAATCAACTACTTACCAAAAAGCGATCGAGCTTCTTAGCAATACACCTTGAGGATGCGTGTCATGACTTGCGCGCTCCTTTGGCTGCTGGCGGAGGCGTGATATCGAGTGAACAGCCGAGTGCCGCCAGTACCAGAAGCGTCTTGCCTATTTGTGCGGTCGGCTTGCCCGCCTCAAGATCGACGATGAAGCGGAGGCCCACACCAGCTGCACCCGCAAGTTCGTCCTGCCGCAAGCCGGCAGCCTTGCGTGTATTTCTAACAACCTTGCCAATTTCTTCAGTACTGAGGTTTCGTTTGGTCATAATATGTACCGGTCGGTAAATTGTCATAGATTCTTTGATGCAATCAAGTTTAATTTCCCGCTCGGGAAAATCGAGGTGATTCTTCTCCAATTTACTATCCTTAGGCCGACAACAAACCAACACTCTTGCGCCAAACCGTCAAGCTACTCCCGCTTCTAGTCGAAAGGTGCCTGTGGGGACGGCGTCATGAGAAAACCACCAAATGAACGAGAGCGGCTCGCACGTCTGCGGTCGCTTAACGTGCTCGATGGCGGTCTGACCGAGAGCTTGCAGGGCATTACCGACCTTGCTGTGCAGATTTCAGGCTGCTCGTGTGCCTTCATATCGTTTATCGAGGAACACAAGCAGCTACTGCGAACCACCTCCGGGTTCTCGATGAGCGAGATCCCCCGCTCGTCATCAATATGCAGCGACACAATTCTGAGCCACGAGCCACTGATTATCGGTGATCTGCTATCGGCCCCTTACGTTCGCGATACTCCTCTGTGCAATACTCCTCTGTGTAATTCGCCCGTTCAAGCACGCTTCTATGCAGGATTCCCGCTGGTAGCACGAGATAGAATTATTCTGGGCACCCTATGCGTTGTCGATCGCGCTCCCCACAAGCAGATGCCGCACGCCTTGATTGCGACGTTGACGCACCTCTCTCAGCACATAGTTGCACAGATTGAATTACACAATAAATTGTCGGCAGTTCAACGAACGATCTCTTCGCTGGAGGATAGCGAGCAGAGATTTCGCAGGATCGCTGATGCCTCCCCGGTATTGCTGTGGATCTCAGACCAAGCCGGAAATAGGACACTCTCCAACAAAGCGTGGTGTGATTTCACCGGACTGTCTCAGGAGCAGAGCCTCGCTGAATGCTGGAGAGAATCGGTGCACCCAAGCGATCGCGCGGTATACAATTCAAAATGGCTCAAGGTGGCTAGGGCTCACAACAGGTTCCAACACGAATACCGTCTGCGTCACGTGAGCGGAACATACCGGTGGGTGATGGAGCAAGCAATCCCCCTCTTCTCCTCGGCCGGCCGACTGGAGGCCTACGTTTCCTCTTGCGTTGATCTCAGTCAACGTAGCTCTGACGAGCTTCAGTACCAACACAACGAGGCTCGATTTCGGGCGATCAGCGAAGCTGCTCCTCTTGGGATCGTAGTAACTGATTCAAACGGCAACTGCATCTATTCAAATCGGAATTTTCAGAGTATCTCAGGATTGAGCATCGGCGAGTGCCTTGGCTCTGGGTGGCTGCGACCTATTCATCACGATGACTTCCAGGGGATCACAGAAGCATGGGCTAATGCTAATCAAACTGCGCAATCCTTCGAATACACACTACGCTACCAGCGCTCCGACGGTAGCATCTCGTGGTGCAGCCTTAAGGCCGCTCCGATAAACGCGACGGACACCGTAAGCGGCTGGGTCACGACGATAGAAGACATAACTGCACGACGGCAAGCAGAAGAGGAACTCATCGCCGCCAAACACTCTGCCGAGAGCGCAATGCACGCAAAGAGCCAATTTCTCGCCAACATCAGCCACGAGATCAGAACCCCCCTTACCGCAATCATCGGATTCGCTGATGCGCTTCGGGAAGAGGAATCACTTGCACCTTCTCATCGTCACTGTCTTGATGTCATTCTGAACAATGGTAACCACCTACTCACTATTATCAACCAGATCCTCGACCTAACGAAGATCGATGCAGGCGCATTGAGCGTTGAGCGCACATCGTGCTCGCTCGTTGATTTACTTGAGGAGTTGCGCGTGATGTTCGGTCCAATCGCAGCGGAGAAGTCGCTTGCATTCGACATTGAATACCAATGGCCTCTGCCAAGAACCGTTACCACAGATCCGTTGAGACTCAAGCAGATCCTGATTAACCTGATCGGAAACGCGATTAAGTTTACCGCAGCGGGTACTGTCTCAGTTAACGTCAGCTGGAATTCCCAATCCCGAACGGTCCATTGCAACATTAGCGATACGGGAATCGGATTAACCGCGGAACAGATAAGTCTACTTTTTCAGCCATTTTATCAGGCAAACGAGTCAACAACTCGCATATTCGGCGGCACCGGACTGGGACTTAGTATCTCTCAGCGCCTCATTAAAGCACTTGGGGGCTCGATTGAGGTTACATCCGAGGCAGGAAAAGGCTCACAATTTAGCTTTTGGATTCAGTGCTATGACTCCCACGAACATGTAGAACTTCAGCAGGACGTGGATGAACGTAGTAGTAACGCCTTGGGCTCCACTAGTGAAGTACCTACACTCCGCGGCTCAATCCTCTTTGCCGATGATGCCCTCGATAACCGACGGCTGATCGAGCACCTGTTACGGAAGACGGGGGCTGAGATTACTCTTGTTGAGAACGGCTTAGAGGCCACGCACGCAGCACTATCGAGGCCCTTCAATCTTATCCTCATGGATATTCAGATGCCACTGGTCGATGGGCTCTCGGCGACACGCCAGATCCGCGCTGCCGGGATCAACACACCAGTGATCGCAGTCTCGGCAGGTGCCATGACGTCAGATGTTGAGCAAGCACTGGAGGCCGGCTGCACTCAGCATTTGAGCAAACCTTTCGACAGGCGCACCTTCTATGACCTCATCGCACGCTATTTAGAGCCTGCGACCGATGCTCCATCGCTACCGCCTCTGGACCCGCCGATTCATTCTACTATCTGCGATGATGACGATGAGATACAGCTGCTCATACAAGAGTTTATCTGCGGACTACCAGCTCGTTTCTCCTCGATCGAAGTTGCCACCTCCCAGGAAGACTGGTCTACGCTCGCCGCTTCTGCCCACAAATTAAAGGGCAGCGCTGGGATGTATGGGTTCCCTGACTTAGCCTCGTGCGCAGCAAATATGGAGCAGGCCGCAAAGCGCAGCGACAGAACTGGCGCCCGAAATCACTGCCTGGAACTTAAAAGACTCTTAGCTCGTATCGCTTTCTAGGAAAGCGTGGCAAAATCTCGCTATCTCGATGTTGCGGTAGATGCTGCTGTTACCAATTAAGCGCAACGTATACCAGTGCATGATCAGATGCATCCTCCGGTGTAGAGACCACTCCCGATGCGTACAGACCTTCACTGTAGGCAGTCTGCCACGCATAACGCAGACTCTCTGCTGGCATAATGATATCATCTAACCAAGAGTACTCGTCCTTGTAGAGGAACGTCCCGGGATATGTTGTCGAAGCGGCGTTTGATGTAAGAACACTAAAGAGCCTGCGAGGAAGCTCAGATTCCGCAACGCACAGCGGCACGCCCCGCTTACTTAACCGGCACGGACCCTTCTCTCCAAAACTAGATAAGGAGAGCGACCCCTCAAGAATACGAGCGCTGGCTACATCGAAATTACCGTTCCTGTCACCGAGCACCACCAGAATACTCTCTCCAGAGGCGAAAGCATCCTTGTGGCGCATTTCAAGGACTCGACGAAGCCCCTCCCCCATCTCCATCCGGTAGGTCTCCCACTCTAGACCGGTCGGATCGTCCTGGCCGCCGCGCTTCGATTTAAAGTGAAAATTAACGAGAGAGATGACCTTGGCAGACTGAGAATCGCGTGCCTTTACGGACAGCTGCAGCTCAAACGGTGGTCGCGAAAACAGGCGCGGCTTTTGCCGTGACCAGATCTTCGGGAGCTGCACCCGCCCATACGGCAACGCCTGCTCAACCGTTGCCCGATCGAGTGCAACGATAAAACCATTGGTCATACTCCCCTCAGATGGTGGCGCAGTCATCACTTTAAAGAAGCGATTTGATCGATCTCGCCACCGTGACGCCAATTGATTCAGTGCAACTTCTCCATCTGCCTGTGTTCTGCCGATCACCTCCTGAACCGCGACAACATCACACTTTGCTGCCAGAAACCGCGAGACAAGATCCTCAACCTTTTTCTCATACTTCTGCCGAGTGTATGTCGGGTTATTTCTCGACATGACGTCAAAGGTACCGAACAACTTCAAGTTCTGACTGCACACCACCAGATCTGAGGGACCACGCGGATCCCCTCCGGGTAAAGCAATCGGTGTAGTTTTACGAGCAGCGCGTTTTGCAGCCGGTGCTGGCTGGTCCTTTGCTCCAGAAGCATCATGCACGTGCTGCTGAGACTCTTTCGCCGCTGCAGATCCGGGCTTTGCAGCATCTGACTGCTCCTTGTCCGACCCAGTCGTTGCTTGCCCATCCGTAGGTTCTTCGCAGTATGCGTGATGCCCCCCTTCGAGTAGACCAAAAAGGCAAATGACGAGGATTACTGCCGCAGCCCTTGCTCGCACCCGCCAACCTCTCCGCTGCGGCCCCTCGCCGTGAGCAAACATAGTCTCCATAGGTAAACCTCCATCTGCTGCTGAATGAACCCGCATGACACCGAGGCGCCCAAGCAAAATTGCGTCGACGATATCTTGATGTTTACTAAAGCTCGTCTGCGGCAAACCTATCTTGGTGAGCTCTTCGGCATAGAGATACTCAACAGTCCGACGAGCTGCGAGCTTTACCTCGGCGCGCGGCAGCTGCTTTCCAGATAGTCCCATAACTTCATGGTGCACAGAGCGCGGATTAATTCTGCCCGGCACAGAGATAGAACGCGCCCTCGCAACCGACTCAAAGATTGATCGGACATTCTCAACCTTTAAGGCATTATGCGGGTCCTTCACCGTTGTAGCAGCCTCGCAAACCAAGATATCACTCTCCCCAAGCTGGAGTCGCTCGATCAGGGCCTCAATCCGCTGCTGTAAAGCCCGCAACCGCTCGCCCATAGAAAGGGGCGGCGGATCACTCTTGACCTTACCAACGGAACGGATCCGTCCGTCGTCTATAGAAAACAAAGCCCACCCAGAACAGGTAAGGCTCGGATCAATGGCTAAGAGATAACGGTAACTCCGCATAGAGGCAGAATACCCGGAACTAGGCTAGGCCGCTATATAATCATAAACCTAGAAAGAGCAACTCTTTAGCGTTTTACCAAAACACGTGCACGTCACATAGCGCATGTTTCATGAGCGCTTGGCCAAACCTCCAAGCTCTCACTAATCCGAAGAACCATTGGCTTAGGACACCTACGAGGCGTCGCCATAGGTCCTCGGCTACGGGTGGACAGGCCATCGGCTGGTTGGTATAACCCCTCTGTTTAGGCGCGCTTACGCTGCTAGTACCCATACCCGTGGCAAGCACAGCGAGTTAGAAACCAAAATGGCAAAAACGCATGGAACAAGAACTCTTAAGTGACCTTTACAAGCAGATGGCCAGAATCCGACGCTTTGAGGAAGAGGCTGCGCGTCTCTATACCGAAAAGAAGATCGGCGGATTCCTACACCTCTACATCGGTCAGGAGGCCGTAGCTGTAGGCGCTTTGTCGGTGCTGCAAAAGAACGATTATGTCATGACCGCCTATCGCTGCCACGGACATTACCTGGCGCGCGGCGGCTCGGCTCGCGCCGGCATGGCTGAGTTGCTGGGCAAAGAGACCGGCTGCGCCAAGGGGCGTGGCGGGTCGATGCACTTCTTCGATGTTGAGAAGCGGTTTATGGGCGGCTGGGGTATCGTTGGCGCTCAAGTACCGGTCGCAGCTGGGATGGCTTTCGCGGAGAAGTACAAAGGCAGTGATGGAGTGGCGATCGTATTTCTCGGTGATGGCGCGATTAATATCGGCTCATTCCACGAGGGTCTTGCTCTCAGCGCACTCTGGAAAATACCTTGTATCTTCGTGATCGAGAACAACCAATTCGCCATGGGTACCCCGCTTGAGAAAACGGCTCCAACCGATGACCTATCGATCCGAGCGCTCGCGTACCCGATGGCCCGCGAAACCGTTGATGGACACGATATTTTCGCTGTTCGAGAAACTATTTTCGCGGCCGCAAAGCGCGCTCGTGAGCAGCACCTACCGACCCTTGTTGAAGCGAAAACATACCGCTATCGAGGACATTCAATGGCGGATCCCGCGAAGTACCGCACCTCACAGGACGTCGACGCATGGAAGGCGAGAGACCCAATTAAAGTTCTTGGCGAAACGATGGAGAGCCTCGGGATGAAAGCTCTGCGCGAGCAGATCGATCAGAACGTAGAGAATGAGATTCAGGATGCCGTGCGCTTCGCTGAAGAGTCTCCTTTCCCAGCTCCAGAAACAGCTTTGGATTACACATATGTCTAATGCAATGTTAAACGACTCGAACACACAATCAGCTATGCGCGAAATTCAGATACGGGATGCCCTTCAAGAGGCGATGACAGAAGAGATGCTCAGAGATGAGCGTGTGTTCCTTGTCGGAGAAGAGGTTGGTGGCTACAATGGCGCCTACAAGTGCTCCAAGGGTATGCTCGACCAATTCAGTGCTCGGCGCGTCATCGATGCTCCGATCGCTGAGAACGGATTTGCCGCAATCGCCATCGGAGCAGCTATGGCCGGACTACGACCGATTGTCGAGTTCATGACCTTTAACTTCTCCCTCTGCGCTATCGATCAGATTCTCAACACAGCAGCCAAGGCTCGGTTGATGTCGGCCGGAGCGATCTCCTGTCCTATCGTATTTCGTGGAGCGGGAGGCGCAGCATTCCAGTTAGGAGCACAACACGCCAACTCGTTTGATAGTTTCTACGCATACACTCCAGGACTGGTCGTCGTTGCTCCAGCTACGCCGTATGACATGAAAGGCCTCTTAAAGAGCTCGATACGGGATGAGAATCCGGTAGTATTCTTTGAATCAGAGCTCACGTACGGAAAGCGTGGGCCTGTACCAGAGGGTGAGTATCTGATCCCAATTGGCAAAGCCGATATCAAGCGCGAGGGCTCAGACGTAACTCTTATCACCTGGTCAAAGAACGTGTTCCTCGTCCTCGATGTAGCTGAGGAGCTTGCTCAGCAGGGTATCTCCGCTGAGGTCGTTGACCTACGAACACTTCGACCTCTCGATAAAGAGGCTGTGCTTAACTCTGTTGCTAAGACAAACCGCTGCGTAATCGTTCAGGAGCAGCACGAAGTAGCTAGCTACGGTGCATACCTCAGTCATCTGATTTCAACCGAGATCTTCGATGAACTCGACGCTCCTGTCGGATTGGTATCAACCCTCGAGGCCCCTATGCCCTACTCTAAGGCGCTTGAGGTTGTACTGCTGCCGAGCAAGGAGCGCATCATTGAAAAAGTGACGGCGGTCTGCGCGTAACGGCATGGCTGTAATACCGTTTCGAGATGCCGTTCCCTCTATCGATCCGACGGCCTTCCTCGCGCCAGACTCATGGGTCATCGGGGCAGTCACTATCGGGACTCGCAGTTCAGTCTTTTTTAACGTGGTAGTGCGCGGCGATATTCAACCTATAACGATCGGCTCAGAAAGCAATCTTCAGGAACACGTCCTTGTTCATTCATCCCATGGGATGTCACCAGTCATAATCGGGGACAGAGTGACGATCGGACACCGTGCAATCGTTCACGGATGCTCTATCGGCAACAATACGTTAATCGGTATGGGCGCAACGATCCTCGATGATGTCGTTATCGGCGAGGATTGTATCATCGGAGCGCACGCCCTCATAATAAAGGGCACTATTATTCCCCCAAAAAGTATGGTTGTTGGCACCCCAGGCAAGATCGTACGGCAGCTAACAGAGGAGGAGCTCGCCAGCCTCCGCACATCTGCCGGGCACTACGTAGAACTCGCTGCCGAGTACCGCAAGCAACTGCCCTAAGGATGGCTATTATTAACTCTCGCAACCGCCTCCACAAAAACCAGTAAAAGCAAGGTACATAACCGACTTCCAGCTCCTAAACGGCGCGATGAGCGCTGCTACCGAGCAAAGCTCGCGTGAGCGCGGTTTTGTTGGCCGTTTTTAGGTATTTCCATGTAACTGTACAACCCCCTCTCACCGGGGTAGAATCGCTCTATGTTTGATTTCCTGCACGATAAGATAGATGGCGCGCTGAAACGTATACGTGGTCGCGGAACCCTTACTGCGAGCGATGTGGAAGCAGCGTTGAAAGAGGTGCGCACTGCCCTCCTTGAGGGTGACGTTAACTTCAAAGTTGCCAAGGAGTTCTGCTCACGCGTAACCGAGAAAGCAGTCGGCGAGAACGTGCTCAAGAGCCTATCACCCGATCAGCAGATCATCAAGATAGTCCACGAGGAGCTAACGGCAACCATGGGCGGTGATGCCGCGGAGCTCGACCTGCGAGCATCTCCTCCTGTTGTGATCATGCTAGTCGGACTGCAGGGCTCGGGTAAAACTACTACATCAGCAAAGCTAGCTCGCCTTGTTCGCGATCAGTACAAACGCTCGCCACTGCTCGTACCGGCCGACGTATACCGTCCAGCAGCGATCCAGCAGCTCAAGACGCTAGGAGCAAGTCTGAACATACCGGTCTTCGATACACAGCAAACGGATCGTCCAGTTGATATCGCGATCAGAGCGCGTGAATTCGCCAAGCGGCAGATGCTCGATGTCATGATTCTCGATACAGCAGGACGACTGCAGATCGACGAAGCGCTTATGGACGAACTCAAGCAGATCGTAGCTGCGGTACATCCGACTGAAGTTCTGCTCGTGGCAGATGCAATGACGGGACAAGAAGCAGTCAACGTCGCTCAAGGATTTGACTCGATGCTCTCGCTCACCGGGCTTGTGCTCACAAAGCTCGATGGAGACGCGCGAGGCGGCGCGGCGCTCTCAATGCGAGCAGTAACCGGAAAGCCGATTAAGTTTGTGGGCCTCGGTGAAAAGTCAGATGCACTTGAAGCTTTTCATCCCGAGCGTATGGCTTCGCGCATTCTGGGAATGGGAGATGTCCTCACCCTGATCGAAAAGGCTGCGCAACAAGTTACCGTTGAGGAAACGGAAGACCTGGAGAAAAAATTTAAAAAGGGGCAGTTTACGTTTGAGGACTTTCTCTCTCAAATGAAGATGATCCAACGCATGGGAAGCATCTCATCGTTGATGTCGATGATCCCTGGGCTCAATAAACTTGCAAAGCAGGTCGATCCGGAGCGGCAAGAACGCGAGTTCCGCAAGCTCGAGGCAATCATCCTCTCGATGACCAAGCAAGAGCGTCGCAACCACGAGATCATCGATGGCAGCCGACGCAGACGGATAGCCAAGGGCTCTGGAACGAGCGTCGAAGATGTAAACAAGCTGCTCAAGCAGTTCGTCGAGATGCGCAAGATGATGAAGCAGCTCATGAAGATGGGGCCAGGCGCACTTGGCGGCCTCTTCGGCGGTCAGGGGATGGGCGGCTTGGGGGGGATGTTTGGGAGGCGCTAGGGAATCCGCCCTTCTCGCCAAGATGATAATTATTAATACATTCAAGAGGTTATCCGTCAGGCGAATCCCGGCGCGATTTTTCCAGGTCTGTGGCAACTGGACTAAATACCTTAACGACAGAGGTCCATAACGAAATGGATCCGTAAGTCATTAGCTAGCGACGCACGGA
>JBIKKR010000072.1:0-14878 GCA_044360225.1 Bdellovibrionota bacterium
TCCTGAGACATTTAGGAATATTGCGTCGGCCTCACAGAACGTAGCCGAGATATTTAAAGCAATTAAAGATGAGGAGGGCTTTATTCACAGGTTAATCTATTCTGAGGCTGAGGGTAAAAAGCTTGTCAGCAGCATTACCGATACCTCCAAAGATATCTCTGACCTATCGCGGGAGATTCGAAATGGCAAAGGGATTCTCCACGCCTTGGTGTATTCTGATGGGGGTGATCGCGCAGTCCAGAGCCTCTTTGATGCCTCCCATAGCGTGGCGTCAGCAAGTGACAATCTTTCAGCGCTGCTCGTGCAAGCCAAGAACGGTAAAGGGCTCCTTCACGACCTGATCTACACAAATGTCGAACCGGGCGTTGTGGCCAAGAGAATCGAACAGGTGCTCGTATCGCTTGCGACGATGGCCACGAACCTGAAGACTGCCTCTGACTCGCTTGTTCAGGGGACCGGCACCCTTGGCGCGCTCCTCGTTGACCCTCGGCTCTACGACAATCTTGTCGAGGTAACTGATGGCGCCAAGCGAAGCTTTATTCTTCGTCAGGCGATTCGAAGCTCGCTCAAACAGTGAAGTCTGGGCACTCTGTGCTCGGCGAGGCGTTCGTATGAGGGCCTTTCTTCCCCCTATCCTAGCGACATTGGCCATGGTACAGAGAGTTATGAATCAGGATTTATACGGCATATCACAAAAATCATTTGCGGTGAGTCTGCTCGTAGTAATCTTGGTCAGCGTAGCGTTCCCACTATACCAGCTATTCACGTGCGACGGATACCTCTTTTACTTAAACGGACTCGATGAGGCGAGTCATCTGTCGTGGTGGTATGCCTCGTATGTCGTAGATGAGTCGGGAAGGCTGCGAGAGTCATCGCGGTTAGTAAAAGGCCTTCACCTTCTAGGCTTATCTGGAGGCTACATTAACTTCCTGTTCGACATTGTTGCACCTGCGTGTATGATTCTCTGCCTTAAGCGCATATTCATACGGCTCGGATACCAGCCGTCACATGCCCGCGCTGCTTCCATTATCGCATTCGCAGCTCCTGTGGTCTTTTCGCTAGCCAACCCTTGTATGGAGTGGCTCACCACTATTCATTTCAGGCCAGGAATTGTCGAATGGCTTGCTATGCCCTATAGCTCGAACACCCCGTTACTGAGGACTCCCGAACCTCAACTATCGTGGCTACTGATATGTGTCGTGCTTGCATTTGTTCGTAAGGCATCCTGGATACCCTGGATACTACTCTGCATATCACCCCTCCTGTATCCCTTCGTGAGGCTGCCAATACTGTTTACAGCCATTGCAACGATCCTTGCTTCTCGCAAGTCACTGTGGTCTAGCTTGATTGTTTCTTATCTCTGTATCACAGGTTGCACGTTTGTTTATATTGCATTCATGGCGGAATCATCTCTAAGGAAGTTTTTCATTTTTTCACACCTCCCGGTCATATCATTCACAGGGGGTGTATCCACCGCTATCTATCTCGCTACTCGAAGGGGCATGCCAGTTATCCTTCGGCCTCTTTTGTTAACTGGGATAGTTTCTATATGGCTAGTTCAGAACACCCAGATCGTAAGTGGTTGGTTTGTTACACCCGTCAACTTCGAGCAGTATTGGGGGCTGACGGTTATAGCCTTTGTAGCGGCTACCGCTATTCTTGGAAAGCCCAAGCTCCTCAGGTGCTGGGCGTTTGTGGCGCTTCTATGTTTTTTTTCGGCCGGAATGAGAGATTTTAGCATGAATTTGAGCATCGCCTCGCGCATCACAACGCCCGAGGTTGTCTTACCGGCTCTCGCAAAATCTGCCGAGGACATGGTATTTGATGATCTCTATATGGCTACAGTACTTGACATGGTGCACCCGCGACAGGCTCCAACAGCATTTTCCTGGACTAGGACACTGCATGCCGATTCAAATGAACAATACTCTGTCTTTCAGTGCACCAAAAAACTCCTATTGCAGCAGCACGACTCGGTCGTAACTGATAGGTTTCTGCCGATTATGGAGCACCTCAAGCGAGGGTTCTCGGAGAAGGGTGCAGACCTCAATGTCACCATGGGTAGAATGCCGATTCCTAGGATGGAGCTGCCAGCTAACGAGATCGGTGCGGAGTGTACCCAACGCCGACCGCCTATCGTTCCCACATCGAGTAGCGCTCAGTACAGGTGATGGTATGAATTCAGCATCAGCAATTCGTATCCCCTTTGTGAATCTTACTCCAGTTGCACATCGGGTATTCAATGTGGCTGAGGAATCAATCCATGAATGTTTTCACACAGCCGATTTTATTGCGGGAAGGTCCGTTGCCGAATTTGAGGCACTCCTCGCGAAAGCGTGTTCAACACGTGAGGCTGTTGCATGTGCGAATGGCACTGATGCACTGATCCTGGCACTACAAGCGATAGGTATTCGTCGGGGAGATCGAGTGGCGATACCAAACCTAACATTCTGGGCAACCTATGAAGCAGTGGTGCACGTTGGTGCCGTACCGGTCCTGATCGACGTCGACCCACAGCATTTTCAACTCAGCATCCCCGAACTGGAACTTGCTCATGCCCACGAACCGCTTCAGGCATGTATAGTCGTACATCTTTTTGGTTGGTGTCATCCGGACCTTGAGCTTCTTCGAGACTTTTGCAAGAGGTGTGGAATTCGACTGGTCGAGGATGCAGCTCAGGCGTTTGGTGTTGCCACTAAGGGTCCTGATGGCTGCGACACGCCGATCTTCGCCGGAGCAGAGATCTCAACTCTGTCTTTCTATCCAGCAAAGGTCCTTGGCGGGTGTATGGATGGCGGCGCAGTAACAACCAACTCTCCGGAACTAGCGAGCTGTGTACGAACTCTTTTGAATCACGGACGGGAGAAACATTATTCCTTCAAGCAGGTCGGTTGGAACTCAAGGATGTCATCTGTACAGGGTGCCTATCTGCGAGCAGCTATTCAGGAGGTGCCCTTCTGGATTGAAGAGCGAAGAACAATCATGCGGCGTTATCACGAGCAGTTATCTACAGCAGGATTTCACGTAGTCAACCCTCCCAGGGGCATTACGGGTAACGGCTATCTTGCAGCAGTTCTTCTCCCTGCAGAACGAGTAGCACCAGTTCAAGCCATATTGGCGCATGAAGGTATCGCGACTGGGAGGGTGTACCCTGAGACGATACACCAGCAAACACCAGCAACTGATGCTCCGCGCTACTCGGATCTAAGGATCTCAACTGAGTTCACGACGCGAGTCCTTAACCTGCCCCTCTTTCCAGGACTGTCGGAGGAAGAGCAAAATGAGGTAATTTGTACTCTTGTGCATAAAACCTGACCCGATTGGCCGATGCGGCATTGCTCTTTCTTGGCTCGTTGGGCTTTTGTGGCTCGGGTTTTATTGCTCATTACGGAGATGGTATTGCAGGCATCAAGTATGGAAGCACATGAGACCTTAGCTGACAGAACTCCAATACGGATAATAGTCGTTGGAGCTGGTCGTATGGGGTGTAACCACATACGTGTTGTTCAGACGCTGACGGACTTTCAACTGGTTGGAATCGTCGAGCCTAATCCTGCATATCTCATGAAATCTGGGGTCAGCTTCTCCTGTCCGATCTACAAGATGGTATCTGATGTTCCGGCGGACCTTTATGAAGCCGCAATTCTGGCGGCGCCTAATCACTTCCATCTCGAACTCGGCTCCATGCTTGTACAATCTGGAAAAGATTTACTTGTAGAGAAACCTGTGGCCTCCTCAGTAGCTGATGGCCACGCGTTAATCACACTGGCAGAGGAGACAGGCGTGAAACTCGCTGTTGGCTACATAGAGCGCTTTAATCCAGCAGTGCTGAAGTTGAAACAGGTAATTGAGAGTGGTTACCTAGGCACGCCGATTCACTTCTCCTGCACCAGAGTAGGCGGCTATCCTGCGGATGCAGGCCGTGGCAACAATGTGCTCCTGGACCTAGCGGTTCATGACATTGATGTACTGAGTCTACTCTGCGGCCACATGCAATGTGTCGGCAGCGTCTGCCATGCCTCTGTAAATCCTGGCGTGCTTGATACTGCTGAGATACTTTTGAAGGCCGCAGACAACACCGCCAGTGCGTCGGTACATGTAAATTGGATTACCCCAACTAAGATTCGTTCCCTACGGGTTACAGGTTCAGGAGGAGTGGCTTTGATAGACTATATGCTGCAGACATGTGTGTTATTTGGCGGAGATATCTCACGAACGAGAGTTGAGCCGCAGCTAACGTACGCCGAGCTCATCGAGACGTACAAGACCCCTGACAAAATAGAATTTCAAGTAAGGAGATCAGAACCGCTGCGGGGTGAGCTTGAGCATTTTGCAAAATTGATTAGAGGAGAACCTAGCTTATCCTGCCTGGGGCCTCACGCCCTTTACTCCCTTCGATTAGCCGAAGAGGTATTTTCTCATGTCTGAATCGATTACACTCCACCCAACTGCGACCGTAGAGCCAGGTGTAACGATAGGAAATGGAACCGCCGTATGGCATCACGTCCATATTCGCCGAGGAGCAAAGATCGGTGAGGCATGTACTATTGGCAAGGGAGTCTACATCGATCAGGATGTTCGTATCGGCCGAGCAGTGAAGATCCAAAACAACGCTTCAATCTATCGCGGCGTTGAGATCGAAGATGGTGTCTTCATAGGTCCACACGTCTGCTTTACGAACGATCTATATCCCCGTGCTGTGAACCCAGACTTTTCGCCGAAATCACAGTTTGATTGGGTACTCTCGCAGACTGTCGTGGCACAAGGAGCAAGTATTGGAGCGAATGCTACAATAGTCGCCGGGGTCACTATCGGTACGTGGAGCCTCATCGCAGCCGGTAGTGTGGTGACAAAGAGCGTCCCGCCATATGCTTTAGTTCGGGGAAACCCCGCCCGAATTGTCGGGATTATCGCTCCTGATGGGCAGGTACTCGCTCGAACCTACGTGGCTGGCACGTACCCTATCCCTGCAACCAACGAGACAATTAGGATCCTTGAAGAGTGGTGTCGGTAGAGTCCGCAGATACGAGACGCATTACGTTTGTTGTCCCGGTGCACAATGAGTCTACGATCATTGCATCGACGGTAGATAGAATTGTTGGGTTTCCGGGATCATCTACGGTAGCCAACACCCATATCGTTATCGTAGAGAATGGGAGTACGGATGACTCGAAAGAGCGGGTTACTGAACTGTGTGCTGCTCGGGGTGAAAAGACCCGCCTGGGGTGGCTTCTCGGAGTATCTGAGCAAGCAGCCGGTATCGGATTCGCGTATGCACGAGGAGTTCAGGAAGCGCTCAATAGAGGAATGCATACCTACCAAGACTGGATCGTTCTCAGTGCCTGTGATTTACCGTTTGCCGACTCGGATCTCGCTGCTTTCCTCATCGAACAGACAGCGCACCCGGAATGTCGTATCTTTATCGGCTCCAAAGGGCATTCGGCTAGTCAAGCGTGGCGTGGTATCATCCGATTCGTCATGACCAAATCATTTGGGTTCCTCCGTTATTTGTTGCTGGGCATGACGGTGAAGGACACTCAAGGCACGTTTTTCATTCGTGGAGATGTCTGTGCAGCTCTTGTACAGCAAACGATCTTTAGGGATTTCTTCTTTACCACGGAACTTTGCTTTAGAGTGTCTCAGATGGGGATGCAGATTATCGAACTTCCCGTTACTATTCAGCCCGAACTTCGCCCATCGTCAGTGCGCCCTGTGAGAGACAGCCTCCGAATGATCAAAGGTTTGTTGCACTTGGTGGTGCGCAAGCATAGAGCACGTAGCTAGCGCTACTTCGGCGGCATCAAGCGATTCACGAGTTCAACAAACGTGTTAGTTACCCGGCGTGCAGCGCAAGGCACTAGCCCTTGCGCAGTCCGATACGTTGCGTTCTCGACGGCCAGGAAATTGTGTGAATCAAGGGCTGCCTTGCCTGCCTGAGAACACAGCTTGCGAGCACGAACGCACCATTCAGACCCCAAGCTGGCAGTAGTCACTGTTGAGCGTTCAATCGAGTCTAGCTTTTGTTTCAATGTTCGCTTGTTCACACCCTCTCCAGCTACTCTTGGATCGTAATACGAAATCCAGCTTAGTTTCGGGTGCGTTGTAGCCCCAGCGATCGCTCGAAAAGGCCTACTCTCAAGCGACAGCTTACCTTTACCACTCGGGTACCTGCCTTCAAACCCCTTATAGATTATCGCATTATGCAGATTAAGCGTATTTATCTGCTTTCGTATTTCGACTAGGTCAGCCCTACCAAAGCCGTGCGAGACGCTCGCTATCTGATCTTTGGCCGAGATAAAATCCTGAAGCGTCTTGATATCCCTAGCAGAGAGAAATCTCTTGTTTAACATGAGCAGGATATCCTGCTCTGGCAACAGGTATCCCAATGGCAACACGACCATCGGATCGGCCGCTAACTGAACAGCTGTATTGATCAGTTCCTCCAGCTGGGCAGCTGGAGTGAACTGCTGGACCTCTGTCGCTATCCTGCGCCACAGATGGTCCATCTCAGGGAGATATAGCCCGATCTCCGCATAGGTATTCACCTCCACTGACCACTTCTCGTAATCCTGGTTCAACTTCGACATACTACCCGCTTGAGCGGACGCCAGGACCTCGCTCTTTCCATCCTTGAAACGCCTCACAACCTCGCGTAAATCCGTGATGATCGGCTTGGGCCCCGTAGTTTCAAGCCCCCAAGACTCACTTGGTTTATACTTTCCACCAAAAGGGAGCACCGGCTTCCACGCTGCCAGAGACTCTCCAATATCATCTGGATTCCAAGTAACAGCAGCACCCGTCACCGATTCCTTGAATTTTCTCAGCTCAGCATCGAAAAAGAGCGCCTTACGGTATGCTACGATTACCCCCTCAACCATCTCCTTGAACTCTGAAACGGGCTTGGCATTGAGGAGCTTCGCCGGTTCACTGATGAGCCGCGTCAAAAACTGAGCGTCCATTATGTGCTTAAAATCGGCTTGGCTGAGAAGGGCTCGCTTACGGTCCACTGAGTCAGTAACTTTAGCCACTCCGATTTTAGCTCCGTAGATATGTCTCTTAAGTCTATCCATCGGAACGGTGTCCCCACGAGCATCCTCGCGCCATGTGCCATTCTCAAACGAGACGAAATCAAAATGCGCAAGCGCCTGAGTCAATTCTTCCCCGTAGATATCAAGCACTCGTGCATTCATTGCGCTCCGGAACGTGACCATCGCGGCCACCTCAAGCAGCTCGCTAAATGCGGTCATCGTTAATTCCGTATCCGGCTGAGCGAGCTTGTGCTTAACTTGGGCACGGGCCATTTCAATCGCTGGATCAAGCCTTAACGGGTCTTCCACCAGCAACGCATCATAAACCTGCAGATCACTCACCAACCCATGCAGCGCGACACCCTTGTTGATAAATGAGTTGAGCCGCTGGTAGGCAAGCAGACCCCGAATGTAGTGCCGCTCCTCCTCTTCCGAGAGCTCGATGTCGGGATCGCGTAAACTAGTAAAGGCGATCACGATCCCGAGCGGGGCATTTGGATTCTCGGCTAAATGCTCCTCAAACCAACCCCACAATTGCCGACCCGGATCATTCGCCACCCTCAAACTATTAATCGCTGGCAACAAAACGTTGCCTCCATAGACCTGACTAGCAAAAGCCGAAGTATACTCAGCGATAGCCCGCCGCAGCTCTTGATAGACCTCCAGGTTGCGCGCAATAAGCTGGCTACGAAATCCGCGAGCTATGGCTGGATCCGTCTCCAAGTCTTTCAATGTTACATCTTCGAACCTTACAGCAGAAAACTCCTTTAGGATCGCGGCCCTCCTGCGGTTCGTTACCCGCGCCCGTGAGCTTTCGGAAAACCTTTCAGGATAAAAAGCCTCGAATATGGAGGTAATTGCCTGCTTTCCTGAGGTGTATCCAACGGTGGAGTTTGGAGCTGTGGGGTCGAATGCAATATAGGTCATTCGTGTGAGAATGTGACCACTCACTCCTCTTGTAGAGCCATCTGCCGCCGCTGGCAAAATCTGTATCTGCGCTCGCTCCGCGGCGAGAAATGGATTTTGATGACCTACCAGCGTCAGAAAAGCCTCTAAGATCGGCTTTGACCCCCTATACGTAGACATGACCCCTAGCAGCCGTGTTAGTTTAGTGGGTGTTGTTTCCGCAACCGCATTCACCATTTTTACGATAAACGCGCTGGTCCTATGCCCAGCCGTGCAGAGCTGACAGAGGGTCGTAAGGTCTTCTAACCTCTTAAGCAAGATCAGTGCGCCTTCGGAAACTCCAATCTCCTTCAGTAAGCCCTTCATCACCGTGATTCGGTCACTTGGTCCGGCCTGGCCAGGGTTTCCCTCTGCTGCGGGCGGTATCCTTAATCCGCCTGACCTGCCCCGCCGACCCTGTGCTCCATTTCCGGTTACCTCGGTATCGCTTCCATGAATATTCATACGTTAACTCAATTCCTGATGCTGACCTCGTTACTACTACCTAGCGACACTCGAGCATCGAGCTCGCACGCTCAGGGAAGAGTTTGTATAAACTAGCAAATCTTGGAAACTTATTGTAAAATTGACCAAGCTATATTGTTTTATATTGGTCAATACAGCACGTATGCAGAGCAACCAAACCCGAACGAGCCAGGCAAGGGATACGTAAGCCCCACGTCACCACATGAAACTCACTACACAACAGGCAAAAGCTATCGTCGCTGCACAACTAAACGCGGATCTACCGATATCCGCGTTGCGCAGCAGAGTCGGCGGTAAGGAACATACGATCCGTTACGCGCTCGATCGCGCGCGAGAACAAGGAGTCATCGAGCGGCGGCACTTCATTAACCTCTTTAAGCTTGGATTCCTGCAGCACGAGGTTTTTTTCTCCCTCTCCTCAGAAGAACGCGGTGCTCGAGAAGCTCTCGTAACGCAACTCATGCGTTCTGACAGCGTCTCATGGATCGGTCGCCTTGGGGGAGATTTTCAGTACGGCATAAACATCTGCTCACGAGATATGACTCATACCGTGTCATTCTTCAACAATCTGGCCACTTCATATGGCCGGCATATCCTTGAGAAGACACTCTCTTTGCGGGTTGGACTGTTCTATTTTGGAAACCGATATCTGGCCCCACACCTGAAACATTCCCCTCCTCTTCACTACGAGAACACCTCCGGAAAGGTCTCCATCGATGAAACTGATCACCGAATCCTTACCACTATTACATCGAACGGCGATCTTTCAGGGCACCAGATCGCTAAAACTCTTGGGATCCCACAATCCACCGCTGATTTCAGGATAAGGAAACTTAAAAGCGCCGGTGTAATCGTTGGAACCTACTACGCTGTCAATGGAAATCGGGTCGGGATACTATCATTTTTATGCCTGATCGTAACCCGTGGCATCAGCTCCATGTTTCGCGAAAAGGCACTATCTTTCTGCGCAAAGCATCCCCAGATCGTTTTGATGATTGAGTCGATCGGCAGTTGGGACTTTGAGTTCGTCATCGATGCCTTCTCCGCGGAAGAGGCCATGAAGACCTCGGAGCAGCTCCTCGATTTCTTTGGTCGTGATATCCAATGGCTTAAGGTGATTCCGATCTTCAGCTATCCAAAGGTTCAAGAATATCCGTTTAACAAGTTCCCATGACCACTAGTCACCGCAACTTCAGCGACGTCAACGAAAGAATCGCCAGAACGATCGAGAGGATCCAAAAGCGTACAATAATCTTTGGCTCGGGCCACCCTAATAGCTCGAAGTGGTGATGAATGGGCGCCATCTTAAATATGCGCTTCTTGGTCGCCTTATAGTAGTACCGTTGAATCACCACAGAGGCAGCTTCCATCACAAAAACGCCTCCGGCGAGAATAAGGATCAGCTCCTGTTTTACAAGTACGGCGATAAACCCAAGCGTTCCACCAAGAGCCATCGATCCGGTATCTCCCATGAAGACCTGCGCAGGAAACGTGTTATACCACAAGAACCCCAGCCCCGCGGCTAACATCGCCGCTAATATTATACCGATCTCTCCGGCACCTGGCACATGATGGATACCTAGATAGCCAGCATAGATCGAGTTTCCCGCTAGGTACGCAAACACTCCGTAGGTGCACGCCACAGTCATTACCGGGCCGATCGCCAATCCGTCGAGGCCATCGGTAAAGTTTACTGCGTTAGAGGTAGCTGTGAGAACAAAAGCCGCAAAGAGCACGAATCCGATCACACCGAGGTGAATGGTCACATCTTTAACAAACGGCACAAAGATATCCGTGGAACCACCGAGTGCAACGAGCACCAACGCGGAACCGGCACCTAACCCAACCTGCCAGAGCAACTTTCCACGCTCAGAGAGCCCCTTTGAATCCTGTTTTGTTATCTTCTTCCAATCATCGATAAATCCGAGGTAGGCAAAACCAACCATCATGGCCATAGTTAGCCACACCTTGGCATTAGTCAGGTCCGCAAACAGCAGCGTTGCCAACACAACCGCCACAACCACCACCATTCCGCCCATGGTCGGAGTTCCACGTTTGCCCTCATGTGCCTTAGGACCATCATCGCGGATCGGCTGCCCTTTGACCCCGCGATCATGCAACCACCGTATAAACAATGGCTGACAAGCGAGCACGAATCCGAACGCAAAGAGAAATGCGAGCATCGCCCGAAACGTCTGGTACTTAAAAACATTAAGCCAAGTAAACGTATCTTGGAGAGAGGTAAGGAGATGGTACAACACGATCGTTCAACGCCTGCACGGACTAAGTTTCTAACCTGCCACACCTAGTGCTCACCACTAGCTGCTACGACCGATAGTAACCCACAAGGCCGTCATTAAAACAGCCCAAGTTTCCCTGGGTCCTTTAATCTCCTAGCCGCGGTGGCCGAAGAATGCTCCGACGGGCGCACCCAAACTCAACTACCTAATAGGACCGCATAAATGGACGCATTGCAAAACTCCGGGGCGGCGGAAGGTCCCGGCCCGCAAACACCCTCAGAGCATCGCGATTCTCTCTTCTTTAATGGGGTCAAAAATGCGCGGAAGTAGCTGTTTTTATGAACAATAGCAGGTTTGCCCGCGCATTTGTATCCCTTTCAGAAATGCTAGCTCTTTCGAGTAGATAACGGAAGAATTGCGATGCCCTTAAACGCCTTTTACCCATTTGATTGAAATGCGGTACTACCTGTATGCTATGAGGTCATGGATCACCGACTTATCGACACCCTTAAGCTCCCTGAGGACCTCAGGACTCTTACGCCGGAACAGCTGACACAAGTAGCACATGAGCTGCGCAACGAGCTGATCGATTCAGTGAGTCGCTCGGGAGGACACTTCGCGTCAAGCTTAGGGACAACTGAGATATCGATAGCACTCCATAAGGTACTGGACACCCCGCATGACCGACTCGTGTGGGATGTCGGTCATCAGGCATACATTCACAAGATGCTCACCGGTCGCCGAGCAGATATGTCAGGAATCCGCACACTTCGTGGGATCTCAGGGTTTCTTAAGCGTTCAGAGAGCCCCTTCGACGCTTTCGGTGCGGGCCATGCTGGCACGAGCATATCGGCAGCGGTGGGGATGAGAGTAGCACTCGACTCCATCGATCCAGACCGTTACGTCGCTGCGATTATTGGTGATGGTTCTCTCACCGCGGGTATGGCCTTCGAGGCTCTCAATCATGCAGGAGATCTGGGACTGAAGAGATTCATCGTTGTGCTTAACGATAATGAGATGTCGATATCTAAAAACGTAGGTGCCCTCAGTTGGCTCTTCTCGCGGGCAGTAACCGGCGAGACCTCCTCACGAGCTCGAGATACGTTCAAGCGACTTCACGATCGGGGTTACATTCCGGACCTGATCTATAGAGCTGTTGATCGTGCGGAAGAGGTCACCCAGGGCTGCTTCTCGTCGCCGGCTATGCTATTTGAAGCGTTTGGCTTCCGATACATCGGACCACTAGATGGCCACGACCTCCCTTCGCTGATTCAGGCGCTTGAAAATGCCAAACGTCAAGATATCCCCGTTGTTGTGCACTGTCATACGGTTAAGGGTAAGGGGTACGAACCGGCAGAAGAAGACCCGATCCTTTGGCACGGAGTGGTTCCATTTGACCGCTCAAAGGGAGTATTCACCTCTGCAACAACACCGGCGAGTGCTGTTCCGAAAAAGCTGCCATCATACACCGGCGTCTTCGCCGAAACCGTGAGCGAAATCGGGGCAAAGGATCCGTCTGTTGTTGCAATCACCGCAGCGATGCCGAGTGGTACTGGATTAGATAAGGTAGCTAAAGCAATTCCTGCGCAGGTGTACGATGTTGGCATCTGCGAGCAGCACGCAGTTACCTTTGCGGCAGGGCTTGCCTGCGAAGGTCGGAAGCCTATCGTCGCGATATATTCGACATTTTTACAACGGGGATACGATCAGGTCGTGCACGATGTGTGCATCCAGAAGCTTCCGGTGACATTCGCTATCGATCGAGGCGGTGTTGTCGGCAACGACGGCGAAACCCATCAAGGGACCTTTGATATCGCCTACCTGCGTACGATCCCGAATATCACGATCATGTCGCCCAAGGACGAGAACGAGCTGCGGCACATGGTGTACACCGCTACGCGCCTCGGTGCCCCAGCCGCTGTTCGTTATCCCCGCGGCAATGGTGTTGGCGTGGCGCTCGACAAAGACCTCGTTCGGCTCCCCATCGGTCGTGGTGAAATACTTCGCTCTGGTCAAGATGCGCTTATTATCGGCTTTGGTCCGATCGTACAGAACGCCCTTGATGCTGCACGGACGCTCTCAAGCGAACACGGAATCGAGTGTGCCATTATCAATGCACGATTTGCCAAGCCGCTCGATACTGAGCTTTTAGGCCAGGAGCTTCCTAAGTATGACCTTGTCTGCTCGGTCGAGGATCATGCTCTTGCCGGTGGTTTTGGCTCTGCTCTGCTAGAATTCATGACTGATGCCGGAGTTAGATTGAGAAATCCACTTAAGCGCTTCGGTATCGGAGACACCTTCGTTCCGCACGGTTCGCAAGCAGAACAACACGCCATGCACGGGTATGATGCTGCGAGCATCGTTACCTATGTCCTTAGTAAGGTGGCAAGCACCCGTAAAGTGGCGTAGGCGACTCCTTTCTGACCTAGTTTTAAACATCGCACGTTGTTAGGACACCCCAGCGGGATAAAAGCCTCACCGTTCCAGGCACTTACGCCGGGCACACTTTGTGCCAGATACGCCTCTGAATGCCTGAAGCAGAGAGGATGCTTATGCGGATATATGATCAAGACACTGAAGACACTTCGTCGGAGAGTTGTACTGGCGGGTTTGATGTCGTGGGAGAACTGGACATGAGTTGGTCACGGGGCGGAAATTTTACACGGAACTTGCTGAGCCTCCAGCTTCAGCTACAGACCTTGCTTGAAGGTGTGGGTGGCGAGGGAACAGCGTCCCTTCTGGATGGCTTGTCACAACTCAGCGAAACTGAACGAAAACGGATCATTCCCCTTCTTTCACGGGTGATCAACAAGGTATTAAGAGGCGACAAGAGACTTTCATCCGCTGAAGATAAAGAGCTGCAGAATTTTGAGGATGCTCTCTTCGACAGCATCATGTCAGCCCTTGGCCAGTCCTCGAACGAAGACCGCATAATTCCTGAGTCCGAACGCAAACTAGAGATCGTGCCTGGCGGTAGGAAGGAACGTACTCAACAGGGTCGTGGTAGACCGGTAAAGGTGCCCTCGTTGATAGACCTCGCTAAGGCGCGAGAGAGTCGTCGCCACCGCTTTGATACGCCACCCAACGAAGCGAGCTAGGACAGAGGCCTCGATAGGGCTCTGCTATGTATCGGTAAATACGGAGAGCAAGCCAGCGTCGACAAATGAAAACGGTCTGAGAGCCTGACTTTTAGTGCCGTGGCTACTCCAGCCATTCCTTGTGTTCACTCTCTTGGTTCCGGCTCGCGGGGCATCGCAATTCTCTCGCTATGTACTCGAAACAGCTGGAAGTATCGATCATGACACACATGCGCGGGCCAGCGCTGCAAAACTCAGTAAAAACAGCTATTCTCGCGCATTTGTGGCCCTTTATAGTGGACGAGAATTGCGACGCCCTGCCGGCTCGTCCGGGTTGGTGCCTTATCAATGCCGATGCGCTAGACTAACACTCAAATGTCTTCGCCCGTCTTAAAAACCTCTTGCGCCTTTGCTCCAGCCCATATCACCGGGTTCTTTGTAATCTTTGAGGACGGGTCGACAGGCGCTGGGGTTAACCTCGCCAAAGGCGCTGAGACTTCTGTATCGGTGTACCAAACTCCTGGAGATCTTGAGGTCGTCATCAACGGAGTTGACACCGAAGCCTTGGTATCTCGCCGGGTAGCGGCGGCCTACGAGGAGTTCATCGAGCAGCGGCGTATTACGGTCGCCACTACCACAGAGTTTCCAGTCGGCTACGGGTTTGGAATGAGCGGCGCCGGGAGCTTTTCACTCTCACTTGCGCTCAATGAGGCGCTTGGCGCGGGGAAGAGCTACCGCGAGTGTATGCAAATAGCGGCGGATGCGGAGATCGCCTGCGGCACGGGGTTAGGAACGGTAATGACGCAACAGTTCTCCGGCTTCCTAATCGGAGCGGAGCCCTACCCCAGTCGTTCAGCGCGCCAAGTGGCGTGCTCGGAGGACGTAGTGGTCTGTTGCTTTCTCGACCCGATTAAGACCAGTGCGATTATTAGAGATCGGTCGTGGAAGGAGCGCATTAATGCTATTGGGCTCGAATGTATGGTAGAGATCAATCGCACCCCAACGGTCGCGCGTTTTCGTGAGCTTTCACGGCACTTCACGTTTGCCACGGGGCTCGCCAGCGAGCCGGTGCGTCGAATTATGGAAGAAGTAGAGAGTGCAA
>JBIKKR010000158.1:0-6899 GCA_044360225.1 Bdellovibrionota bacterium
AAGTATGGCGATGTTGGGCCAAACACTCTATGCTGTCGTCCACCGCTCCGAAGCACCAGAGATTGAGTTGCGGTTCCGTGCGCACACCAACCGCACCACTACAACAACAGTTGGAGATAGAGCTGCGATGGTGATACAAGGGGCGTAGAGTTAAACTAGGTACACCACTATGGCTCAGGTCCCCAAAGATCACCCACGCTACGCATCCCTCATGGCCCGCTACGCGGTAGCTGAGGGCGTCAAATCCGGGGTCACTACTATTACGGGATTGACCGCACACGGCCGCGGAGAGGCTTTTGATTATCTCCTCGGTGAAACGTCGCATCCGTTTGCCGATCGAGCGGCTAAGGCCGCAGCAGCCGCGATCATTCTCGCAGAGCGACCAGTTATATCTATCAATGGCAACAGCGCAGTCTTGACCCCCAGAGAGATGATCTCCCTAGCGAAGAGTTCCGGAGCTCTGCTTGAGGTTAATCTCTTTTATGACACCGGAAAGCGCCGCGCTAAAATAGGCGCCATGTTTCGATCCAAGTACAAGGTCAGTCTGCTCGGTGTGAAGCCTGACAAGCGCATCAAAGGGATGTCATCACATCGGGCGCTGGTCGATTCGCGTGGAATTTACGGCGCTGACGTGGTGCTCGTTTCCATAGAGGATGGAGACCGAACCTTGGCACTCAAACACGTGGGGAAGACAGTGATCGCTATCGATCTCAATCCGTTCTCACGCACTCCGCAAACGGCTGATATCTCAATCATCGATAACGTACAGCGAGCTTTTCCGCTCATAGAGAAACATGTCCGCGCCCTCCGAAAGGCCCCACAATCGAAGCTCCGAGGCATCCTCTCACGCTACAACAACAAGGCGATTCTTCAAGCAGCCATTGGTAGAATTCGCAAAGGATAAAGGAGTTGAAGGTGCTACATGCGAGTTGTTTCTCTCGGTAATTGTCGCTATCCTGCGTTCACACGGAAGTCAGCTTCAATCCGTCTCTTGAGGAACATGAGGTTACTGATCGGTATGGGTCTGCTCCTGTCCGGTTGCTGGGGGAGTAGCTCGGACCCCGAACGAGAACCGGAAGCAAAGGAGATAAAAACCGATAAGGATTCTTCCTCTGCCGAGACTCCTGAAGCCGAGCTCATCAAACTCTCAAAGCAACTATATCAGGCCGGAATGTACTCAGTAGCTCGCGACTCGCTCGCCTCGTTGAAGGATCGCTACCCCCTAGGTGCATACGCCAACTTTGCAGAGCTCAAACACGCCGATTCATTCTTTTTTAATCGCGAGTACAACGAGGCTGCTAAAGCCTACGAGAATATCATCAAGAACTATCCGGGAAGCGTAGACCTACCGTACGTAAAGCTCCAAGCGGCCAGGTCTCACATAGCCTCTGCCAGGGATGCGGGTCGGGACAGGCAACCCTGGGAGCGCGGGCTCGTTATCTACGACGAGCTTGTGACTCAGTATCCAGGCACAGCGTACGCCGACATAGCTCGCTCTGAGCGCGCTAACGTCATTCAGGAATTAACCGCTTACGACCGCGAGATAATCGAATTTTATCGAAATCAGGGTAACCAAGCGGCAGTCGATGCGCGCGAGAAGCTTTTCGCCGAGCGTTGGGGCGATCGGTTAAAGGGGGCACACGCTCCTGAAGCAGTTGGGGGTGACCAAGCGGCGGGAGCACCTCCGCAACGATAACGGCGTCAGAGGTAGGTCTCTGACCAAACAGAACGAAGTTTGTTAACAACCGCCCTTTTGGGCCCTCTGTATTCTACTCTCATTCGAAAATTAGCATCGTAAGTCCGGCGCCCCTTCATCTTACCTCGTGGAGGATGAGTGTTCCTGCGAGCCAGGTTTCTGTTTCTCGACGAAGTGACAACACACTATTGAGAGAGTGCCTGTTGCAACTGCTGCAAACTGCGTATCATCTTTGGAAGTTTTGGAGTGTAAGGACTTGAGTTCAGTAAGGGAGTTACTCGACATCCGAGGGTTGCGCGACCTCAATTACAACGCCGTTCTTGGGCGTGTAATGCGTCGTCACAACATCGCTCGGTTGGTTCGCTGGGTGAATCTGGCCAGTATGGCCGTGCTCATCCTCGCAGTGATCATTTTGGTAGTGGTCGTTGGTCAAGACATTCTCGGTAAGATCTCGGCTACCTCAAAGCTAGACTCGCAGATAGCTTCTCTCAAAGCATCGTCATCCTCGGGCATGCCCGGTGGCTTGGCACCGGTGCACGACTGGGGCATTGTTCAGGAGCGTCAGCCTTTCGGAGTGCTTGGCAAAGTTGTGGCACCAGTTGCTTTAGCGCCAACCCCACCACCCTCGCCACTCATGCTGTCGCTTATCGGAACATTTCTAACGCAGGGTCAAGAGCCGTACGCCATCATCGAAGATAAGAAAAAGAACGAACAAGAGATGTTCCTCATAGGTGACTCGGTTTTCGAGCAAGCGACCCTTAAAAAAATCTACCTCGATCGCGTTGAAGTAGAACGAAACGGCAAGCTTGAGGTGCTACGCCTCGATGAAATCGCCGGTAACGCAGGTGCTGGAACCATCTCGTCAGGGTCTGATGATTTTGTCATCGAGGAGGCTGAGCTTGATAAGGGGCTGGAGAATCTTCCGCTCCTCCTCACGCAAGCTCGCGCGGTCCCCTACTTTAAGGATGGTCGTTCAATCGGCCTGCGGCTCTTCGCGATCAAAACCGGGAGTCTTTACGAGAAGGTCGGACTTAAAAATGGCGATATCTTAAAGACGATTAACGGCAACAATTTAGGTGATATATCACAAGCACTGAAACTTTTTGAGCAATTGAAGCAGGAGCGTTCCATCAACCTAACCCTGGAACGTGATAAGCAGGAACGAGAATTTAAGTATACGATAAGGTAAACCATGAACTACAGGCACTACCTCAGCGCACTTTTTGCCACCACACTTCTCTGTGGTGTTATTCTGTGCACACCTGCGATCGTCACCGCCCAAGCCCCTGCCGGTGGCAACGACCAAGATATCGCCAAAGACTCGAATACCGAGATCAACGTGAAAAACGCTGATATCGCGGCGATTATTCGCATCTTCTCGCGCAAAACGAAACGCAACTACATCCTCGACGAAAAGGTCCGCGGAAAGGTATCGATTTATCTTCCAGGGAAGGTCTCAGCCGAGGAGTCGCTCCGCATCCTCGACTCCGTCTTGGCTCTCAAAGGTTTCACTACTGTGCCGATCGGAGATAACCTGTGGAAGATCGTGCCTTCCAAGGAAGCTCGGCAATCAACGATTCCAACACGACTTGATGGAAGGACGGTGAATCCTACGTCATCTGTTATTACTCGTCTGGTATCGCTCAAGTACGTCAGCGCTCAAGATGTTCAGCAGATCATCTCGCAGCTGATCTCGGCGGATGGACTGGTGAACGCCTACACAGGTACTAACTCACTGATCCTGATTGATGCTGAAGACAACGTTGAGCGACTTCTGCGCATCATCGATCAACTCGATGTTCCCTTCTCGAATCGAGAGATGACGATTATCCCGATACAGCACGCCGATGTTGAGGATATCGCCCAGAAGTTGAAGGATGGCTCTGCAGATGCTGCGCGTGCAGCGCTGCGAGACCCCAATCAGCCCCAAGCAGTCCCAGCCGGTGGAGCTCAAGCCTCGGTTCGTCCAACTGGCGGAAAAACCATATCAGCACGAGGGCTGGAGCCGAAGATTATCCCTGACCAGAGAACAAATTCCCTTATCGTTGTTGCCGATGACGAAACAACCGCTCGCATCCGCGCCCTGCTCTCGCAACTCGATAGCAAGGTAGATCTTTCAGGCAACAAGTTCTACGTCTACCGTTGTCAGCACGCCAACGCGGAGGAGCTCTCTCAGGTTCTTGCTGGGCTTGTCGGCGGTGGTGGCGGTGGCGCAACGGGTGGATTCGGCTCAGGGGCCTCAGGCCAGGGCGGTGTTGGAGGGCTGTTCGACGCAGCAGGAGGGACTGGCCAGAATAGGAGCTCATTCTCAAACCGAAACTCATCCTCACGAATGGGTCGTGGCGGCGGCACCGGCGGTTTTGGTTCTGGAACCGGATTTGGTTCCGGCACGGGCTTTGGGGGCACCCGTTCAGGAGGTAGATCCGGTGGTAATCGTGGCCCTACGTCTACCCAACTGGGTGAGAATATCTCGATTACAGCCGATCCAGCAACTAATTCGCTCATTATCGCGGCGAGCAAGCCAGATTATGAAAAGATCAAAGCGTTACTGGCTCAGATTGACGTCAAGCGTCGTCAGGCTCTCGTAGAAGCAACCTTACTTGAGGTATCGATCGACAACAGCATTCGAACAAGCACGAGCTTCCTGACCTCCACAGGAGGTGCCGATGGAGGAGCATTCGCTCGTAGTGAGTTCGCTGGCGAGAACTCCTTGGCTACGCTCTTCACTAATCCTGGCAAACTGCAGGGACTCACCCTGGCGGCTGCGAGCGCTGGATCGCTCAAGCTGCCAGGTGGCATAACACTACCGACGCAATCGATCCTGGTAAGCGCTGCACAGCAGAACAACAACGTCAACGTCCTTAGTGCCCCGACCATCTTAGCTACAGACAACGAGGAGGCGCAAATAGTTGTGGGTCAGAACGTGCCTTTCCTGGCCAGTACCGGCACAAATGCAGTCAACCTCAACAACACGTTCAACCAGGTCGACCGTCAGGACGTCGGTATCACCCTACGGATCACTCCTCAGATAAGTTCGCGCGACTACGTCACCTTGCGGGTATTCACAGAGGTGTCAGCTCTCGTGCTCTCAACCGTAAACTCAGCCCTTGGACCAACGACTACCAAGCGCCAAAGCGAGACAACTATCATCGCCAAAGATGGTCAGATGATCGTCACAGGCGGATTGATCGCTGACGATGTATCCGAAACCGATGAGGGTATTCCGTACCTTAAGGATATCCCGGTCCTTGGTCATGCCTTTAAGGCTAACTCGCAGGCGAGAGCTCAGAAGAATCTGCTCATATTCCTCACTCCGCGAATCATCAAAGACCAGTTCGATGCTCGCGATTCAACGATTGAGAGTCGCGATAAGATGGAGGATGTCATCGTGCAGTATGGGGTTCAGCCCAAACGCGAGAACGCTCTCCGTAGTCGCCGCATCGATCAGGTTGCTGAATCCAATCCATACGAGGGACCAAAACCAGGAACAATCCTTCCACCTTCAAAGGCTACAAAGGAGCTTATGGCTCCGCGGCTGCCCACGAAGGGGAGCAATGCAGCTGTCCTCGATGGCTCTGCTGGGGGAGTTCTCGATCTCGATATGGCGGCTCCCTCTTCTGAAACTCAAACGACTCAACCGGTCGTGGATCTCAACAGCATCCCCGCCCCTGACCGGTCGCGGGCCTCGCTGAAACAGGAAACCAGCAACACCAAATCCGTCAACCCAACAGCTGCCTTCGTTGTTGCAGAGGTCGTTCGAGGGACCGCCCTACCGTTTAACGGAAAAAGTAAGGGGGAACGCTTCGGGATAATCCTTCCGAGCGACAGCTCCATCGAGGCCAAAACCTTCTTCCGCTCAGGTAATACCTACACATACGGTGCTCCTGCTGGACAGGCTCCAGCTGGACAGTACGAAGTCGTGGTGCGTGGGTCATTTTCCTCGCCATCCGAAGCTGAATCACGGTATCCTGAGGTGTCTGGATCGTGGCATACGCTCCCTTCGACGGAGATTAAGTCCCTCGGACGGGCTCCATGGCAGCGTAAGTGAGGTAAACGATGAATAGCTCCGCAACTTCCCAGGTCACAGCCAATTCCACTATCTCCGAAGGTGACGGCAGAATGGTATCCCAGATGTTAGGAATGACCTACCTCGACCAGCTCCCGGAGCCAGTGCCACCACGTAACCCTGTGCGCGGCGATTTTGACCGTATCGCTGGTTCATGGGGTCGTCAATTTCTCACTGTGCCGATTGGGGGCGATGACTCGCACGTTGTTGTTGCTACTGCCGATCCATTAAATATCGAAGCGATTGAGCAGCTCAGAGTGTGCTACGAACGTCCAATCCAGGTCGTTGTGACCTCTCCTGCGCAGATTACTAAGGCGATTAACGCAATCCGCACGAGCCTTATGAGTGATAAATCGAGCTCGCTCGCCGAGTCTGGTAAGAAGGATGATGCGGATGATTTCTCAAATCAGCTCAAAATCGATGTTACAGATTCGGATGATGATGATGCTCCAATTATCCGCTACGTAAATGCGATCATATTCAAAGCCAGCTCTGAGCGCGCCTCGGATGTGCACATCGAGCCCTACGAGGATAAGCTCAAGGTTCGGTTCCGCGTAGACGGAGTGCTCTACGATGTGGCGAGTGAAGACAAGGCCTTCCAAGCAGCGATTATCTCGCGCGTAAAGATCATGGCCGGCCTCAACATCGCTGAGAAGCGCCTACCGCAAGACGGTCGTATCGGCCTCAAAATCGCTGGAAAGGACGTAGATATCCGCGTCTCGACGGTTCCTACCCAATTCGGAGAGCGAATCGTTATGCGTCTGCTCGACAAGGCTGGGGCGGTTCTCGACATTAATCAGCTGGGTGTTGAGAAGCGCAACCTCGATACGATGCTCAAGCTGCTCTCAAAACCGAACGGAATTATCCTGGTAACCGGCCCTACGGGATCTGGAAAAACGACCACACTCTACGCATGCCTCACGCAAATCAACAAGCCAGACCTCAACATCCTGACCGTTGAGGACCCGATTGAGTATCAACTCGATGGCATCGGTCAGATGCAGGTGAATCCGAAGATCGACTTCACATTCGCCAGTGGACTGAGAGCGATCCTGCGTCAAGACCCCGACGTGGTGATGGTGGGAGAGATCCGGGATACCGAAACCGCTGAGATCGCTATTCAAGCCTCACTTACTG
>JBIKKR010000034.1:0-21264 GCA_044360225.1 Bdellovibrionota bacterium
AAATGCGCCGGAATAGGTGTTTTTATTGAGTTTTGCAGCACAGGCCCGCGCATCTGTATCCTGATCGAAACTTCCAGCGGTTTCGAGTAGATGGCGGGAGAACTGCGATACCCTGTGCGGCGTTGCTCTTTCTTGACATCGCCTGATCGGCAATGCCTTGCTTGGCTCGTCCGGGTTAGGCTGACTGCTTTACCTTGCCGTTAGCGCGCCGAGCTTTCGGTGCATCGGGCGAACCGTATCCTTGAACGGTGGCGGCCTTACTACGCCCGCGCCTACTAGCTGTGATCGGCGCGTTTCCAGATGCCTCCAGGCGACCCTGTATAAGCTTTTCCCCGTTAGTAAATGATGTAACAGCCTTGGTGTCGCCCAGAGAGTCCCAGGCCACGTCAACATTGTCGTCCAATTGTGCGGTTGCAAACGCGAGTTGGCGGATCTGCTGAGCCTCCTCCTTTGTCAGCAAGGTAGAGTTTACGAAGAACTTGAGCGACTCTTTCGTGGCGCGTTCTGCAGAAGCAAACCTTTCCGAGCGGGGTTTGTCAGCCATATTCAACTTGAATGCCGACTTAAAGTCCTCTGCTACGGAGGCTCCATACCGGTTAAGGATAAGCTGATGAGTCGTAGCGGCAAAAAGTTCCTCTTCGTTTACTTGTCCCGGTTGAAACGTTTTACCGAGAAGGTCCTTGAGCGTACGGCCAAACTCGGTCGTCGGAGCGGGGCTTCGAGATGTTTTTTTGCCCTGATTTGAGGTGCTTAGGAGATCTTGGGTGCCTTCTCGACGTGTCACGGGTCTTGATTTTGATGATATCTTCATGGCTGTCATCCTTGCACGTAACGGCTTTACATCTCCCAGTATAGACTTTACGAGCAATCTTAGTGCCACATGAAACGCTGTCGGGCGCTGGATGGATGGGAGGTAGGTGGCGGGAGAACTACGAAGCCCTAAGGGGGCTGATGCGGGTCGTGACACGCGAGGCTCGGTTGAGTACAATCCGACAGGAGTTTTGCGTCTCTATTCTCATCGGAACTTCTAGCGGTTTTGAGTAGATAGCGGAAGACCTGTGACGCCCTGGCAGGCAGGGTCGCTTTTGAGAGGTACGCGTCTATGTGCGGTATTGTTGGATATGTGGGTACTCAGGATGCATTGCCTGTTTTGCTTGGCGGGCTTGAGGCCCTCGAGTACCGTGGGTACGATTCATCAGGAGTAGCTCTGTACCGCGACGGAGCTATTGAGATTACTCGCTCTACTGGAAAGCTCGCCGAGTTAAAAAAACTCTTTCGTGATCGCGCTGCACGTGGACCGGGGGTGAGCACTTTAGGAATCGGGCACACTCGTTGGGCGACACACGGTAGGCCTACGGAGAACAATGCTCACCCGCATTCAGCTGGTCGCGTTAGTTTGATTCACAACGGCATCATCGAGAATTACCTTGAATTGCGTAGTGAGCTCCAGAGTCAGGGGTGTGTATTTAAATCGGAGACCGACACAGAGGTTGCAGCGCACCTGTTGAATAGTCTGCTCCACAAGGGAATTGAGCCGCTTGAGGCGATGAGGAGGATGTGCGCGGCGGTGCGAGGAAGTTATGCCTTTTTAGCGATCGATGCTGAGACCCCAGATCGAATATTCGTTGCGAAGAACTCGACGCCGATCATCATCGGCCGGGGGGAAGGAGAGAACTTTGTTGCGAGTGATATTCCGGCGCTCTTGCCTCATACACGAGAGATCATAGTGCTTGAGGATGGTGACTTAGCTGAAGTCAGTAGCGACTCAATTTACATTGAAAACGCTGGCAAACCCGTTAAGCGTCGCCAGGAGCGTGTTTCGTGGGATCCAATTACAGCCCAGAAAGGTGGCTTTAAGCACTTCATGCTCAAGGAGATCTTTGACCAGCCTCAAGCTGTTGCAGATACGTTGCGGGGTCGGTTTTCGGCAGAAAACGGCTCGGTGGTGCTCCCGGAGTTAAGCGCTCTGGAACAGGTAGCTCCGCGCCTAAAACGTGTGGTGCTCGTAGCGTGTGGAACGGCGTGGCATGCATGCCTAGAGGGTAAGTTCTTTATTGAGAAGTTTGCTCGAATTCCATGTGATGTGGATTACGCTTCGGAGTTCCGGTATCGTTCTCACCTGCTTGATTCCGATACGCTCGTGTTGGCAGTATCCCAGTCGGGTGAGACTCTTGACACTCTTGGTGCGATAGAATGCGCCCGTGGAATCGCGCCTACGTTGGTGGTCAGTAACGTCGTCGGATCGTCGATGAGTCGCCGTGCTGATATGGTGCTCTATACCCATGCGGGTCCTGAAATTAGCGTTGCCTCAACCAAGGCGTTTACCACGCAGCTTATCGCGTTGGAGTTGCTGGCGCTCTACCTCGCGGAGCGTCGTGGGGTTATGTCGGCGGATGAGAGGCGAACAGTTTTGCAGTCGCTGGTACACACAGCAGGAGCCATTACTCAGACCCTCAAGGTGGATAATGACGTGAGCGCGGTTGCTCGTAAGGTCGCCGGTGTACGAGATTTTCTTTTTCTTGGGCGGGGTACCTGTTATCCAATAGCGTTAGAAGGCGCATTGAAACTCAAGGAGATCTCATACATTCATGCAGAAGGGTACCCCGCAGGTGAGATGAAGCACGGCCCGATAGCTCTCATTGACGAGAAGATGCCGGTGGTAGTTGTTCTGCAGCGTGATTCAATCTTGTTCGACAAGACCCTCTCTAATTTGAAGGAGGTGGAGGCCCGGGGAGCTCGGGTAGTTGTTGTAACCGATGCCGCCGATGAGCGCCTCGTTGGAGCCCCAGCGGAATCAGTCATCAAGGTGCCTTTTGTTTCTAATGAGCTGAGTCCGCTACTTCTCAATATTCCTCTACAGCTCCTGGCGTATCATGTGGCGGTCATGAATGGCACAGACGTCGACTTGCCGCGTAACTTAGCCAAGAGCGTTACCGTCGAGTAGGCGAGGGCATCTTGAACCTCAAGAAGCAGGTAAGCCCTTGCCTTAGCTGGCAAATCACCTGCGCGTGCACGTGGGAATACAAGAAAATTAATAGGTTATCACCTACCGCAGCTCGTATATCCCCAGTCGAGTCAGGATAAGCCAGTACAAATTGGCTCTTCGCGGAATCAAGTGGGTAAAATGAGCGTTTTCGGACGTGCTCGTACACGTGAAAATGGGTGATTTATTAGGGAAAACAAATATTTATACTCCCTCAGGTCTCTTTTTCACCCACTCAATTGCGCGATGAGCCTAAAAATTAAGCCCTAAACATCAATTAGCCCGTTGACGGAAGAGAGCATGCCCTGTAGCTTGGTGGTATGAAGTGGGTCACAGTGGTATGATGACCCATTATTCTCTCGGTTGTTCTCTTGGTTGTTTCGTTTGGTTGTTATTCCCCTAAACGGCGGCGGATCAGTGGATGATGGAAAAGCAGGAGGGGCAGAAAGCGGAGCAAGTATCAGAGCGTTCTGCGCCTCCTGCTCGTTCACCATCCCGTCCGCCGTTCGTTTCTTTCCGCGGAAATTGTGTTCACACCCTCGATGACAAAGGACGAATCAGCCTCCCCAGCGAGTTTCGCAGGGTCCTTGGTGACCAAGAGAAGCGCGGGGTTGTGCTTACCAACTACATTTCGGAGGGATCGCGATGCATCGAGGGTTTTAGTCTTGGTGAGTGGGAGGATTTCGAATCTCGCCTTCGTGAAAAGAGTCGCTTCAGCAGCAAGCTTCAACGGCTAGAGAATTTCTACCTGAGCCGAGCCTCAGAGTGTCCAATCGATAGCAACGGGCGCATTTTAGTTCCACCGCACCTTAGAGCGTACGCTGGTTTTGATAAGGAGGTCGTCTTTACGGCTTCGATACACGGGTTTCGAATGTGGGATAAGCGGGTCTGGGATTCTATTTTTGCCGCCTCTGAGCAGGCGCTCTTAGAGAATCCGGATCTGTTTGCAGATGTGGATTTATGAGTAGTAGTGACGGCGGGGCCGTGCATGTCCCCGTGCTACTACGTGAAGTAGTAGAGCAGCTTCAGGCGGAGAAAGGGGGCATGTTCCTCGATTGTACTTTCGGTGGAGGCGGGCATACGCGGGCGATCCTCGATGCGAGCCCGGATAGCTGGGTCGTCGCACTCGATCGCGACCGACGCGCGATCGAGCGTGGCTCGCGTTGGGCTCACCAGTATGGTGACCGGCTAACCGTGATTCATGCGCCGTTCTCTGAGGCGCGTGAGGTTGTTGGGCTTACTCGATTCGATGGTATTCTGGCAGACTTGGGGATGTCGACCGACCAGTTGCGAGAGGGGCGGGGTTTTTCGTTTGCAGACGAGGGAGTTCTCGATATGCGCATGGACGAGGAATCGACCCAGACAGCGCAGGAATTTATCAATACTGCCTCTGAGCGCGAGGTGTATCGGGCTCTGGCCGAAGGTGGCGTCGGACAAGCGGCACGCCAGCTCGCCCGCGTGCTCGTTATAGAGCGCCCCTTTGAGAGCGCAAAGCAGCTCGCGGATGCCGTACGGGCTTCGTTTTTAGGTAAGCAGGGGCCATCGAAGGTCCATCCAGCAACGGTGGTCTTTCAGGCTCTGCGCATGAAGGTAAATCGGGAGCGCGAAGAGATCGAGGATCTCATGAGCGCAGCACCTGGCCTGGTGAAAGGAGCGGGGGCTCGGTTGGCGGTGATCACATTTCATTCGATTGAAGACACTTTGGTAGCACGTGAGATGCGTCGCTGGGAAGCAGCAGGCAGCTATCCCGCTTCGTGGCGTGGGCCACGCACGGATAAGCAGCTCGGGCGTTGCGTTTCGCGTAAACCGATCTGTCCTGATGAAGATGAGGTGCGACGTAATCCGGCATCTCGTAGTGCGAGGTTGCGCGTTTTTGAGTTTGTGTAGAGCAAAATATTTTTGAAGTAGAAATTTCACATTGATGTCACTTTTGGTAGCGACAGAAAATATGTAACAAAGTACATTACGAAGAATAAGGGTTTTCTATGGCAGTGTGTTTGCAGTATCAGTCGGTTTACGTTAAGCGCGAAGCAGCGGTTGTATCTTTAAGAGCGCAGGTTGTAGCAGCGGTAGCGTTGCTCGTTGTACTTGGAGCCAAGGTGTGGATGAAGCTGGAGGCTACGGATGTAGGCTATCAGCTAGCTCGCGAGCGGTCTCGCACAGTCGAACTCGATATGGAGCGGCGCGAGCTTGAGCTTCAGCGGTCCCTGCTACTTCGGCCGGATTCGCTCAGTATCTCGGCTCGCAAGATGGCACAGCTTGAGGATCACACCTCTGAGCGGAGCGTGCGGCTCTCGTACTGAGTGTTGAAAGCTGGCCCGCAAGGGTAGTTAGTAGAGCCGGTGGACAAAGCCGCATGAAGCAGAGTTTCTAGTTGTTTGCGTCGTTTCTAGCACATGGTAGCGCAGTTTAAACTTCCCTTCGATTCGTCCTCCCTAGAGGCACAGAGATTGTCAGAGCCAGATGTTGCTTTGAAATCGCAGCGCAAAGAGTCACTCGTGGGGATCGATTTCGCTCTACTACGGCGTCAGCCGACGTCAGTTGCGTCACTTGCTGCAAAGAGACCGATGCGTTTGAGAATCATCGGCGTATTCGCACTGCTGTGGACTGGGATTCTCGTCGCGCGGTTGTACAGTCTGCAGGTTTCTGATTATGAACGGTGGCAGGAGTGGGCGATCAAGCAGCACGTGGCTGATGTTGAAATAGCATCTGAACGTGGTCCGATCGTCGATCGAAACGGGAAGTTGGTCGCCGTATCGGTGCCTGCTGAATCGGTTTACATTCGACCGCGACAGGTTAAAGATCGGCACGTCGTGCTTAAGGAGCTTTCAAAGCAGCTCAAGATTAAGCCAACGCTCATAGCAGAGAAGCTAGACAGCAAGCAGCCGTTTGTCTGGATTAAGAGACAGATACCGCGGCATGAGGCCCGCAAGGTAACCGAACTTAATCTTCCTGGAGTGGGTACTGTTTTAGAGTCTCGAAGGTTCTATCCCTACAATAATGCAGCGAGTGCGTTAATCGGCAAGGTGGGGCTTGATGGGACGGGTCTCTCTGGTGTTGAGAGTGTGTACGAGAAGCGCCTGCGCGAGGAGCACATGAAGACACGTGCGGGGCGTGATGCCTTCGGCAAGATAATTCACACCAGTGGTGGAGATGCAAGCGAGCCATTTGCTCCTCCCCGGGGACACGAGCTGAAACTAACGGTCGATGCTGACCTACAGATCATTATGGATGAGGAGCTAGACATCGGTCGCAAAGAGGCCAATGCCAAGCAGGCGATGGCAGTGATGATCGATTCTGATACGGGTGAGATTATAGCGCTGAGCCAATCTCCTAGTTACAACTTCAACAATCCTTCGAAGACTTCAAAGAACGAGCTACATAACCTCCTAGTAGAAGCAGTGTTTGAGCCCGGCTCAGTGATGAAGCCGATGGTCGCAGCGGCAGCAATCGACGCAGGTGTAGTCAGTGCGAATGAGCTGATCAATTGCGAGAACGGCCGTTTCCCCTTTTCGAAGCACACCATCAAGGATGTGCACCCCTCGGGAATCATACCGTTTCATGATGTTGTAGTGCGGTCTTCAAATATCGGCATGACTAAGGTCGGCATCCGCATGGGGAGTGAGCGATTGTATTCGTATCTGCGTCGGTTTGGATTCGGTCACTCGAGCGAACTGGGGCTACCGGGAGAATCTGCGGGCATTCTTAGACCAGAGCCAGCGTGGAGTAAGGTGGATGTTGCTACGCATTCATTCGGTCAGGGGGTCGCGGTTACTCCGTTGCAAGTTGTGCGGGCAGTTGCGGCGATCGCCAACGGAGGCATACTTCCCGAGCTCTCTTTCGTGATAGACGAAGGAGGAATACCTGAGGGTCGGCGTATAATCTCGGACAAGGCTGCCGATGCAGCACGAGAGATGATGTACGGAGTTGTTGAGGATAAGCACGGCACAGGGGCAAAAGCAGCGATACCTGGCATTAGGGTAGGTGGAAAGACTGGGACAGCCCAGAAGGCCTCCCAAAACGGGAGGGGTTATCAGCCAGGATCCTACGTTGCATCATTTGTTGGATTTGCAGATGGAGCGCCATTAGGAGTTGGCCGTAATCTCACGACGATGGTTATTATCGATGAGCCCAAGGCAAAGAGCATCTACGGTGGTACTCTGGCTGCACCCGTATTCCAGAGGGTAATGGACCGGAGTTTCCGATTTCTCTCAACCAAGAGTGAGCTAGGGGTCGGAAGTAACCGAGAGCCGATGGTGATACCGAATGCTCCGATAGAGATCCGCGATGAGGAGCTTTTCACAGCCTCCTACAGAGTTCAATAACAGGGGCTGGCCTTAGAGTGTGTGACCGGGGATCGTATGGCGGACTATTCCGATTACCTTGCTAGAATATCTTCTCCGGATACATTTCGCAGAAAGTGTGCTTGGCTTAAACACAATTTTGGGAGCCTTTTTAGTGCTGGGCAACGGGTATTGGAGGTCGGGCCAGGTTTAGGGGAGTTCCTACACTTTGTAGCTGAGAGGGGAGTTCAAGGGATTGATATCATCGACCGGGACCGGGGAGTGTTAGAGCGAGTCAAGACACAGTTCCCAGTTCGTAACGCGTGGGTGTGTTCTGCAGAGTCTGTTGGTGACCTCCACGATGAACTTGGTCAGTACGACAGGATATTTCTTCTGCAGGTTATGGAGCACATTGAGCCGGCGTACCTGCAGGGATTCTTACGGACTCTCTATGCGCACGTAGCACCCGGTGGACTCATCATTATTACGGTCCCAAACGGAGCAAACCCGTTGAGCATTGTCGAGCGCTATTCAGATATCACCCACCACAACTTATTTAGTGAGAACTCGCTGCGAGAGCTTGTTGAGTTGAGTGATCTCCCTGGAGCTACTTGTCGCATTCAGGGGTATCGTATTCCTCCTGCCTCGGTAGTGGATGTGGTGCAGATAGTCCTGCAGAAGGGATTACACCTCTTACTGAAGGGGTTATTGATCATTAACGGAGGGGTCTTTTTTTCGATCTACGATCCGAACATAACGCTTATAGTGGAGAAACCCGTTGGGTAAAACGCCCACAGGGTAATCGCGACCGGGTGCTCAGGAGTACCGATATCCGGACAAGACTTTGATGAGGTGTTCCCATGCCGATTGTCGCCGTGCTGTTCCTGACTGTAGTGAATCTCCTCAACTACTTTGACCGTTATATCGTTCAATCAGTTGAACCGAGCATCACTAAGGAATTCGCGCTCAACAACACCCAGGCTGGTTACGTCGTATCGGCATTCGTGTTGGGGTACTTCGTCTTCTCCCCACTATTTGGATATCTCGGAGATCGTTTCGATCGTCGTCGGGTCATGGCGTGTGGACTCTTGGCGTGGAGCGCAGCAACTGCGATGACATCCTGGGCTAGCTCGGTTGCTACATTCGTTCTGGCACGGATCCTGGTTGGTGTTGGAGAGGCTTGCTACGGAGCGATCGTGCCGGTGTACCTCAAGGGGAGGATCCCGGATACCTTAGATCTCAATCGGGCGCTCTCATTTTTCTATGTGGCGATCCCGGTTGGCTCGGCCTTGGGATATGTGGCAGGTGGTCAGATAGCAGCTGTGTATGGGTGGCGCTCTCTTTTCCTCCTGGCAGCGATCCCGGGTGTAACGCTTGCGCTCGGCTTTCTCTTGTTACGAGGGGAGGGGTTGGCCGCTACATCCTCCACAGAGCGTAGTTCAAGTATGCTAGTTGGGGTGCGACTGATATCCCAGAGTCCGTTTTTAGTGTGGGTCATCGTCGGATACGTGTTGAATACCTTCACCTTAAATGGTGTTGCTGCGTTCATAGTTCGCCACGGGACTACCTTAGGGCTATCCGAGGCCGCGTCTGCAACTTCGTTTGGAGTGATCTTAGTGGTCACCGGTCTGGTTGGGACACTCGGCGGTGGACTTCTCTCGTCACGGCTGGCGGCTCGGTCAACGAACTCGATCGCGAGCCTTATTCGCTTCGTGGCTTGGACAACGATCCTCGCAGTGCCCTTTTTAGGCGGGTGCTTTATGTCCGGCTCGGCTTCGCTGTTTCTTGTCGGGTGCTTTCTTGCCGAGCTTCTTATCTTTGCTGGGGTGGCTCCGCTTAATTCAGTAATAGTTGCGCGTGCGCCGGCAGGGTTTGAGGCTTTCACCCAAGGTGTGACTATCTTTGCGATTCAACTATTTGGGGGGTTCCTCGGACCAGTAGTGATCGGCGCTCTCGCTGATCGGTTAGGCGGCCTCGCGTTGGCTCTTCAGGGTACCACTGCTGCGCTGTTGGCCTCCGGCCTTGCGTGGTTGCTGGCGAGTCGGCGAGCAGAGCAAAAGCTTATGCCGAATGAGCAGCTATGGAATCGTGGAGCGGATCGGTCGTGACGGCGAAGATGCCAGGAGCATATCGTTGCACAACCTCTTGAGAGCGTTTCGCAAAGCCACCTGAATTCATAATAAATGAAAGAGCGTGGTTGATGCTCGGGAGCGCCTCTGGCCAGTCAGGCCTGATAGCGAAGGAATTATCACAGATATCGATCATCGATGACTTCTCGTGAAAGAGTTGACGCAGGTCTTTCGGGTGCTGACGCGACAAGTGATACACATTCATCGAGTTGCACACGAAGATGTGCGCAGGTCGTGGAACCCCCTTCATCAGGATGCGATCAAGCCCCTCATCAACCGTATCGCAAATGATAAGCGCAGCATCGGGTCGATTGAGCCTCGTGTTGGCGATCAGGTGCGCGCGGCTATCCTTGATAACAGCTATTCGGTAGTCTGGATTTCTCAGATCCTCAAAGGTTGTTGGCGCAGGTAGTCGCGTCAAGCCCGTGGTATCCCTCAGGCGCATAACCGCGGATATCCCGATCCGGTTCACTGGAAGCGAGAACAGAATATTCGACGGAGCATTGGGAACCGCGATCATCGGACCGTATATATCGATCTCGCCACGCAAGAGCTTCTCGACGTGTCGGCTAAACGGCACAGGAGAGGCTTGAATAGGGCAGCGTAGGAAGGTCTCTAGGTATGAGCATAGGTCGGGAACAAGTCCTCGCGTTTGGTCGATACTGCCATCCTCTTTGGATTCGAAGAGCCACGGCTGAGTCAAGTTAAGTCCAAGCCTGAGTGGTCGACCACCGAGCAGATCGCTGAAGGTCCTAGGCTTAAACTGTTCTCTGACCACAGTTTTGATCGCTGACACAAACCCATCCATATCGAGTTTGATACTCAAAAAACCATCAGTGGTAGCTTGCAGAGGCTGTATCGCGGCAGATGTATCGAAGGGCCACGGCTCGTCGATCCGAGCAGCCCGCAAGAGCGCCATTGGGTCTTTCATCTCAAAGTTGAGGGCCAACAGAATCAGCACCGGTTTGCTGGGAATGCGCCCGTAGCGACCGATGTGAGCCAGGTACGATCGGGATACGCCACAGCGAGCGCTCAATTCTTCGATACCAAGTCGATTGCGGCTGCACCAGCTCTCCAGTTCTTGCGAAAAGATTCGCCTCAGGTCATTGGACGTATCAAACTCACCCCGTTTTTCCACAATATTCTTCGCCTCGTTTCGTGCGCCTCACCTGAGGCACACGCATAGTTACACAGAGTACCTTTTTTGAGGTATTGCGAACCGACCTTGCCACACACAACACGTGCCCAGTACCACCCATTAGTGTTGATCGGGTACGCCGTACATCAAAGCAGATAATTGAGTGCCGATTTAGAGGTATTGTTATCCACCGTGGTAACCCAGTGAGTACGGATACCTGTGAAAAAATCAATGAGTTGGTGAAGCGATCGAACGTAGTATGGAATCTGAACAGGGGAGGGTTGAGAGGCCCTTCCGAGGGTTGTTCGGAGCGGGGGGACGTTCTAGTTGCATAAGTCGGGGTAACGTGCGCCAATCGGCGGATGTTGCGCTCGGCGTATCGACACCCCTTGGGTCTGGTGGGGCTCATGGGCATAGGTTTTTTAGGGAGATTCCGAATGAAGCTAGTGCTGATGGCATGTATCTTTTTTGCGGGTGTCTACTGTGGTTTGTTCGCAGAGCCCGAGGGCGAGCTTGTCCGGATTGCAGAGCAGTTGCGGGAGCTTATCAACGGCGAACCTGAGTGGTAGGAGGGCGGGTGAAACGCTCTTGCTGCGCTGAGGTGAGCGACTCAGGCGTCTGTGTTCTTGGAGTCCACCGCTCCTTTTTCTTCGGACTACATTCTTGAATTGTAGCGATGTCTCTCTTGCGAAGGAGTTCTCGGGGGGGGGGGCTCTGTGCTATTGCCCAAGGAGCTTCCGAATGTACGGTGTAGGAGCTTCAAGAGCGTACTTCAAATTTTGAGTTTTAGCTTTTTTTTAATTTTCGAAACCAGCAACTTGTCTATATGCACCTTCAAATAGATCTAATAGGTCAGGTATAGAATCAAAGAGATGATTCAGCCCGGGTAGGGTTTTGGCTCTGGCCAGCGCATGTGTAACCAGATTGAAACGTCCAGCAGTTTCAAGTAGATAGCGGGAGAATTGCGATGCCCTGGTGCTTGAGTAGACGCACCGAGACCCGGCTGACCGGGTGGTAGAGGCGCCCGCTCAGCAACACGATTGTGCCCGAGTGTCTGGCCACAAATTACTGAAGTGATTCTGTGGGAGCTGTGTCGAATAGCCTCTAGCGAAGGTTCGGCAAGTGCTCTGTTTAGGACTTTCCTGCTGCTTCAGCGATTTTTTGAAGCTCTACTACAGGAATCTCGCAGTGTGCCGCAAGCGCTAGCGCTGCGGGATGGAGAATCTCTATTTGTTCAATCGTGCGATTGCGATCGTTTGTTGTTTTTCCCTTGTAAAGCTTTCGTAAAGCATCAAGAATCCCGTCACGATCATTCCTTATAAAAGTAAAGCTCGTATGTTGATTTGAGCTTCCATTATCGCCCATTGTGTTTTGTAAATCTTCTTTAGACAGCTTTAAAATAACACGAAAAGCATACAAGATATCACCCGGAGTTAGGCCACGATCGATTAATCGCGCGAATAGGGAAGTTTCGCGTATATCATTCAGGTTCACTTGAGTTTCCCTTTTAAGCACAGATTTGTAGAAGAGACTTTGTAACGACTCGGACGAATCCGTAGGGTCAAAAATTAAAGATCCGGCAATAAGGTGCAGCGTGTTAGGATAAACATTTCCTGCGCGTAGCCCCAGAGCGATATATCCATTAGGTGCCTCACTCGTTGGCGCAGTTATAATTAATCCCGCACCATGGACGGGGTAAATCGGGCGAGGCCCATTCTCTCTGTTTTGTAAAATCTGCACGTAGTAAGAGTGAAGGGGTACAAGCGGTATTACTGTAGGAACTTCATCCTCCCACCCCGTCCTTCTAATTTCCGGGGGCGTTTGACCGAAAACTGATCCATTCCACCATGGTAGTTAAATTAACTTTGCTTCATTACAATCTATTTGAAGAAGTTCTAGAACTTGGTTGAATCGCGGGTGATTCACAAACTGATCTCGAACTGGGCCCAAAGCTTCACCCAATTGGTAGGTGTCCATCTGCGATTTACCGTATTCACCACAATACCACCCAGCGACATCGTCGTGGATCGCCTTAATAAGCTGTCCTGCCGCACTCAATTGGGCAGGAGCAGGTAAATTATCCACTGACGTGATAGTGAAAAGATTTTCCCCTATTCCGGGTGCTACAGGAGTCACTACCTCGTGATTAAACATCTCGTCAAAAATATGCTTATGCTGAGTAGTCGAAGTTAAACCCATAATTTTCCTCAGCAACAAAAACTCTTTGATATCCTAAACAGCAGCTTAACTATTCTAAACTAAAAGCACACCTAATCCCAATAGAAAAGGCCAAAGCCCCTACCACGGCTCATACCGAGCAGCAAACTCACTGTGAAGGCGCGCCAGTTGGTTACGTAGTTCGTCGAGGCCACGTTGTCGTGCATAGTATAGAACTCCACCTCGGAATGGGGGAAATCCGATGCCCATCACTGTTCCTAAATCGATCTGCTTCTCAGCGAGAACTAGATCATCCCCAGCAACTCCCTGGTTCAGACACTTCATCGCTTCATTAACCAGGTGCAGTACGAGTCGGTCAGTGAGCTGTTCACGAGTCAGTGGTTGCGTTGGTTTCGTTGGCACTCCCAATGAATGCGCGAGTTGTTGCCAGGGGAGTGGTTTCTTTCCGGAGTACTCGTAGAAGCCTCGTCCGTTCTTGCGGCCCTTTCGATCGAGACTCACTAGTGTTTCAGCAAATGCCGGAGTCGCCATTCGATCCCCATATCCCGCTACCATTACCTTTGAGACGTGAGCGGCAACGTCGAGCCCCACTTCGTCAAGCAGCCGTAAGGGTCCCATCGGCATGCCAAATGCGAGAGCCGCCGCATCGATGTCAAGCATTGAGTGTCCCTCTTGGAGTAAAAAGAGCGCTTCATTCAAGTAGGGGATAAGAACACGATTAACGAGGAATCCAGGCACGTCGTTTACAACGATCGGAAATTTACCCATCTCCGTCGCCAGAGCAGCAACTTTTGCGATAGTAGATTGTGATGTCTTAGCGCCGCGAATTATCTCTACAAGTGGCATCTTCTCCACAGGATTAAAAAAGTGCATCCCGATAAAACGCTCGGGGTTCGCAACAGCGGAGGCCATCTCACTCACCGAGAGAGAGGAGGTATTCGTGGCAAGGATACACTCTGGGTGAACCTGTTTGGAGAGATCCGAGAAGATCCGCTGCTTCAGTGCGATATCTTCGAAGACAGCCTCGATGACCACTTGGGTGCGGGCGATCGTTGGGCTTGTGAACTGAATCCAGTCGATTCGGTTATTGATGGCAGCTCGTTCGAATGAGGATATATAACGCAGCTTGGCTAGCTCTTTGATCATGTGCGCTTTGCCGCGCTCAAGCGATGCATCTGATGTGTCTTTCACGATTACCTGATGGTTGCTCTTTGCAAGCGCGCCAGCGATACCAGCTCCCATCGTTCCAGCACCGACTACCAACGCGTGAAGACCCTCAATCTCTTTGCGTGCAGATTTACCGATGGTCTTTGATGCCTCGGTTAGGTAGAAGAGGTGCACCAGCGCTTTGCTCTCGGAGCTCACGATAAGTTTCCCCAGCTCCTGCGCCTCAATTTTCAATCCCGATGTGCGGTCACGGCTTAGTCCGGCAACGGTCACGTCAAGCGCTTTAATTGGCGCCGGATAATTGCCCTTGGTTTGAGCCAGGGTAGATTTCTTTGCGTTGCGGTGAACGAGCGCCCGACCCAGAGGGTTGCCAGTAAGGAGCCGCTCTACGAGGGCGGGGCTCCTCTTGGAGGGCTTATGCGCACCCGCGGCGATAGACTCTGCCACTGAGAACAGCGACTCTGTGGTGGTAACTTGATCGACGAGACCTGCCTTCAGCGCCTGACTTGCTCGCAGTGTTTTGCCCGCTAGGATGATATCGAGGGCTTTCGGGAGCCCAACAACTCGGGGTAGTCGATACGTACCTCCAAAGCCCGGGAGGATCCCCAGTTTTGTCTCCGGTAGTCCGATAGCGGTCGAGGCAAGGTCAGCCGCTATTCGATAGTCGCAGGCGAGTACCAGCTCGCAGCCACCGCCGACGCAGGGGCCACCAATTGCAGCAACGGTCGTACAGGGAAGGTCTTCAAGGAGGTTGTACGCGTGTTGCCCCTGAGCGGCAAGTTCGGCGCCCTTTGCGGGGTCTGTGACGCTCTGGATAAGAGAGATATCGGCACCAACACAGAACGAGTCGGCGCTCGGTGCGCGAATAACGAGACCACGCGGGGCGGCATCACGAACTTTAGCGAGCGCAGCAACGAACGATTCGATCCTCTGCGGAGTGAGGGTAATGGCGCGCTCATCGGGAGCCCCGAGGGTTATCGTCGCCAGCTTTTGATCGTCAGAGAATGTAAGAGTAACTGTGCCTGTCATGAACCTATCTTTTGAACTCGACCTCTGGAGTTGGGGTTCATCCCGATTGTCCAGCCGAATTGTACTCCGTTATTTGTTAGGGGATATCATCTGGATTAACCAGAGTTAACCCTCTAGGTATTCGTCTTGTGGAACAAGAAACTTTAACCTACTGTTTTAAGTGAATGTGCAACAGGGGGAACGTATGACACTGTGTGATTTAGCTACCTTCGGACTTAGCCCAGCTCGGGGCTTCCTACCGCACCAAGATCCGTTGACCCGATTGCCGCATGCGCAGTGCGCCCCCTGGGAGACCGTGGCTCAGGCGTTGCCTAAGTACATGGCAGCACTCAGCGTTCGTAAAACGGTTAACGCGCTCCCCGAGTTCCCTGTAGCGCTCCTCTCGAATGACGCCGAAATCAAGCGGGCGATGATGATCCTCTCGTTTATTGGGCACGCCTACGTGTATGGTGAACGACCTGTAGCGGACCGAATTCCAGCGGTTTTGGCCAAACCTTGGTATGAAGTAGCAAAAAAGATGGGGCGTCCGCCGGTTCTTTCGTATGAATCCTACGCGCTCGATAATTGGCAACGGATCGATCCTAACGGTCCGATAGAGATGGGGAATATCGCGTTGCTCCAGAATTTCCTCGGTGGGATTGATGAAGAGTGGTTCGTAATCGTCCATGTCGATATCGAGGCCAAGGCCGCTCAGGGGCTTAACGCTATTGCAGCAGGTCGGCGAGCGGTGGTGAGTGGAGATGCCTCTGGCCTTGTTACAGCTCTCAAGGAACTTGGGTGTTCGCTGAGCGGCATGTATGGATCGTTGTGTCGCATGGTAGAGCACTGCGATCCGTTTGTGTACTTTCATCGTGTACGCCCCTACATTCACGGTTGGAAGAACAATCCGGCGCTCCCTAATGGGTTGATCTACGAAGGTGTCGATGAATACGGCGGAGTAGGGCAGTTCTTTCGCGGCGAGACCGGCTCCCAGAGCGGAATCATCCCGTGTTGTGATGGTTTTCTCGGAGTTGGGCACAAAGAGGATCCTCTGAAGGCGTACCTGATGGAGATGCGACTCTACATGCCGCCGCAGCATCGCTGGTTCCTTGAAGCCACCGAGGCCGAGCCGAGTACAAGAACGTTCGTGCAAGCACACACGGCTGAGCCGGGATTGCTCGATAGTTACAATGAGTGCGTAGAGTGGGTCGATAAGTTTCGCACTAAGCACCTAGAGTTCGCCGTCTCGTATATCGCCAATCAGGCACAACGTGACCCGGCAAATCCGTCTCAGGTAGGCACCGGCGGCACTCCGTTTGTGCAGTACCTCACCAAGCACCGTGATGAGACGGGCGCGCATGCGATAAAGAATCCCTAGCTACTCCATCAGAGCAGCAAAACCTTCGCCCGTATATTTTTTCGCTATAGCGGGCGAAGGGCTAAAGATTAACGGCGACCTTTATCATCATCGCCACTACTATCGTCACCGCCAGCATCCCCACCAGAACTACACTCTGCGCCGGTATGTCTCTTAATCTTTTGGACCACCAGAGCTAAGCCGATCTTGTGGCTCTCGGCCTCCACGCAGGTGTTTACTTGTAGGTCATCTTTCGAGCTTAGGCCACGAAAGAACACAGTAGAATCGGTGATCGTAAGAGTAGTTGTGCCAACTACTAAGATCGGATCTCGGAAGGATTGAATGCGTCCCTTAGTCTCGACTTCGTTGCCGTCAGATACTCCGTCGTCATCGCTATCTCCATTTCGTTCGTTAGGGTCGTTGTTGTCATCAACGCCATCGTCGTCGGAGTCAGCATCACAACGGTTTGAGCCGATTGCTCCCTCAATGAGATCAGGGACGCGATCTCCATCCGAATCAAGTCCTTTCGTAGTACTCTTGAGCTTCTCTCGTTCGGTTCCCGAGAGTCTTTTAATAGTTCGAGTAAGGGAACGTTCCTCTCGCTTGATTAGTTCAATCGAGCGTCGAGCCTTCCCTAAGTCGTTAGGAGATGCAAAGGCTGTGCTACAGGTAGTTATAGGGATAAGTAACGTTAACAATAGTACTCGCAGCATAGGCTCTCCTAAAAAGATACTTATAACTCAAGTGTACATCTATTTAGTTGCGCTAGGCAGCGGAAAAGGTGCTCACAGCTCGGATCTGTAACCCCTAGGTACTACAGAAATCGAACAGTACAAGCCTTTCTCGAGACGTCCAAGGTACAGGTCATGTTTCTACCCCCTTACTCTCCCAATCTAAAACCTCATTGAACGCTTGTGGCGATTCCTTTAAAAAATTGTCTTATACAATCGGTACTATGAGCGGTTTGCTGATTTCAAGGGAGCGATTCTCAAGTTTTATGCGAACATCAAACAGTATCGTTCAGAGCTAAAGTCTCTCATGACCCTTAACCTTTACACACTCGGCACTTAGGAGTTTGTTGTCTTCTACGGCGCAACTTGGCTCCGCCAGGATTGCGCTCGCCCAACTATTCTCATTCATTTTTTTCAAAAATGAATGAGGCTGGGTCTACCTACTTTAATCCATGGATCTCTATTGATACGTACCAAGTATCGTTACCTGCTGCGCCTTAAACGAACTGAAGCGCTTTTTTGTTGTTGTGTTGTAGCCACTTACCCGAATACCAAGGGACGCTACCATCTCACATGCTGCACCGATCTTACCTGTGACATTGGCAAGGTATGAGCCATCGGTTTGGGCAGTTACACCGGTGACGCCCGTCAGGTCAGCAAGCGATAGAGCCTTACGCGTCACTTTGATATTGCTAAATGTTACTGCCGCGTTTGGGAAAGTGATTCCTTTGGCTGTCAGGTCCTTTTTAACTTCATTTGCGATTAACTTTGCTATAACTGCTCTAGGAGTGAACGAACATTTACCAAAGGTCTCCCCCGTTGTTTGTGCTGATGCGGCCTGCGCAGAAAGCACTGAAGAAAGCACCACTGAACAAAGGGCAATTGTGAAAGCGACGGCGCGAGTACTATGTTTCATGGCAAAACCTCCAAAAAGGGTACACTGAGGTTATGTTCTCGTTGGCACGATCGGTAGCATAAAAACTATGCTTTTCATACCACCTATTTTCGCCAGGTTACCAGGATTTCTCCGGCTGAAACCTCCTGGCCCTTCTGGACACGGACTGTGTCAACCACTGCATCTGAGGTCGCTTTGAGCGGATTCTCCATCTTCATAGCCTCGATAACAACCAGGATATCCCCGGCCTTTACCTCCGCTCCGGGTGCAACCTTCACCTCTGAGACGATCCCGGGCATCGGGGCTTTTAGGTCGGTGGCCGCAGCGCGGCGATCTGTAGACGTTCGCTTGGTCGCTTTAGGTGCGCATTGGCTGGCAGCTGTTGGGGCAATGTCAACTTGGTACTCCTGTCCATCCACGGTAAAGGTCATTAGCGAGCCGACGCGACTTTTGAATTCAACCTCAAAGGATGACCCATCAACGGTTATCGTGTAGCGACTCATCGTATACTCCTCTCAACCCCTTCAAGGAGCCCGGCGTGGTACCACAGTGATACGCTGTGCGTAGAGTCGCTTGAGCTGCGTCCGCTCACAATGGTTCCACTCGCATCAACGGAGAGATCTCCCTCAGGTGGTAGGATTGCCTGTAGGCTTGAGGCTATCGCCGCGATCACTCGCGCGGAAAGCGACGTCCCGGCAACTCCTACAATGCCTTCGTCTACCACAAATCGGATACCATCGTGCGAGAGGGGCGGTGGTAGCGGTGGGCGGAGTGCGATCGTTTTCATCGGTTGTAAGTCACGCTAGAGTGGTATGTTCCCGTGCTTCTTTTTAGGATTCGTTTGCCGCTTGTTGGATAGTAGAGAGAACGCCTCAATAGCTTTCCGGCGAGTCTCGCGCGGTCGGATAACCCCGTCAATAAAGCCTAGCTGTGCGGCTTCCTTGGGGTTAGCAAATTTCTCGCGGTATTCACGAACGAGACGCTCACGCTCCTGCTTCTCCGCTCCTCGGGAGGCAGCTTCTTCGAGTTCTTTGCGGAAGATGATACTGACGGCACCATCGGAACCCATAACCGCGATCTCCGCTGACGGATAGGCAAAGTTTAAGTCTGCTCGTATGTGCTTCGAGCTCATCACATCGTACGCTCCTCCGTACGCTTTGCGGGTAATAATCGTCACTTTTGGCACCGTAGCTTCCGCGTATGCATAGAGCAATTTGGCCCCATGACGGATGATTCCGCCGTGCTCCTGTTGTAGGCCCGGTAAAAATCCCGGCACGTCCACGAGGGTCAAGATTGGGATGTTGAAGGCATCGCAGAAGCGCACAAAACGAGCCGCTTTAATGCTTGCGTTAATATCTAAACAACCCGCCAGATGGGCGGGTTGATTCGCGACCACTCCGATGCTTCGCCCGTTTAATCTGATGTATCCGATAACGATGTTGGCCGCGAACGTCGATTGGATCTCAAAAAATTCCTGCGAGTCAGCGATCGATGTGATGATCTCTTTTATGTCGTAGGGCAGGTTCGGCTGTTGTGGGATAAGGGTATCAAGCGCTGGATCTTCGCGAGTCGCTATGTCGCCCGACGCTACCACTGGGGGGATGTCTAGGTTGTTTTGCGGTAGGAATGAGAGCAGGGTGCGACAGACGTCGAGCGCGTCGTTGTCGTTGTCGGCCTCTAAATGCGCCACTCCGCTTATGGCGCCATGGGTGTCCGCACCTCCTAACACCTCCTTAGACACGTCCTCTTTGGTAACGGTCTTAATAACGTCAGGGCCGGTGATAAACATGTGACTCGTGTTGCGCACCATGAGCACAAAGTCCGTGATTGCTGGCGAGTACACTGCGCCTCCTGCGCACGGGCCCATAATCAGTGATATCTGTGGAACCACACCTGAGAGCAGGGTGTTTCGGAGAAAGATATCCGCATAGCCGCCCAAACTCTCCACCCCTTCCTGAATGCGAGCGCCGCCTGAGTCGTTCAGGCCGATGATCGGGCAGCCGATCTTCTCGGCTAGGTCCATTACCTTGCAGATCTTCTTGGCGTGCATCGCAGCGAGGGAGCCACCGAATACCGTAAAATCCTGTGCGAACACGCACACGGTGCGGCCGTTGATCGTACCACTGCCAACAACTACTCCGTCTCCGAGGTAGCGCCGATCTGCTAGGCCAAAGTTGGAGGAGCGGTGGGTAACAAACTTATCAACCTCACTAAACGAGTCGGGGTCTAAGAGTTGCAGCACGCGCTCACGCGCCGTGAGCTTGCCATTTTCGTGTTGCTTAGCGATACGCTCTGGGCCGCCGCCGGCCTCAGCTTCGTTGTCCATTCGGGCTAGTTCATCGTTGTGGTCCATAGCTGTGACGGATGCTATCGCGCACGAGGGCTACCCGTCGAGGGGGTAACTCATGCCCTGTCGGAAAGAATGCAGCTTTACCAGAGGAACAAGAGGAAGGTATCGTAGCAGCATGAAGAGCATATCTGTTTTGTCGGTCCATCTCCGTCCCTTGGCGGTTCTTCTTGTGTGTATGTTTGTAGCTGGTTGTGTAACGTCTACTGCGCCGAGTGCTCCGCGCGTCTCCCTCGACGATCCAGCGAGTTTAGAGAAGGCGGCGTTTGACCTGGCGACCGATTTTTACTGCCAGCGTAAGAGGTGGCCGTCGTCTTGGAGCGAGCTCGTAGAGTTCCAACGTCAGCGAGGAGCAGATACTTCGTGGGTCGAGCAGGTTAAGGATCCACAGGTCTCGTCTCCGCGAGCGATCTTCTTGACGTTTGCATATACGGGCGCTGATCAGGCTCCTCGGCGTGCTACCTACATCGCTCCGCCCCGATGTGGTGAAAAGTCTGCCAAGGAGATGGTTGCGATCGCCGCGGATGGTGTCGTCTTTCGACTGCCCGATGGTTTTGAGCTGATGCCGGTCAAGGATGTTCAACAACGCTGGAAGGCCCCTCCGTACCCGGATGCTGCGTGGAGCTCTGCGGATGGTAGGGTGCTGGCGATCAGATTTGGTGATCTTGAGATGAAGTCTGAAGAGCTGTCACAGTACGCCGATGACATGTCTGAGGCGTACGAGGCGTCGATACCGTCGCTTGTGTGGACCTTTAAGGACGCTAAGCTAATCGGTGGTAAGCCGGTCTTGTACCATGAATTCCAGAGCCAGGCCTCAACGGGTCCGATTCTGAACGTTGTTTTTTCGGGTTCTTTCGATGGTCGTCTCTTTGCCATCACGATTACTGGCCCAACCGAGCACTCGGATTCCGTAGCTCAAGCGGCGCGGCAGGTAGAGCAAACGCTACAGATTCGTTAAGAGGGTCGGAATATGGCGCAGGATCCTAAGGACCCGACGACATCATCGGGAATCGTAATCAAGAGCTCGTATCGTCGCGCAGACACCGCT
>JBIKKR010000168.1:0-6253 GCA_044360225.1 Bdellovibrionota bacterium
TGGCGATCGAGCCCGGGGCGCTCGCTGAATTAACCACGGGGGCCGCACACCCTCCTAACCACAATGCGCAGACTACTGCGGTGGCTGCCTGTCGTATTCCAAGCATTTAATTATCCCAAATGCGATTAACTAAACGAGCTGCCACAGCCGCACGTTCTCTTTGCATTCGGATTCTTGAATTGGAAACCCGTTCCATTTAGACCTGAAACATAGTCGACTACAGTTCCACGGAGGTAACCCACGCTAATCGGATCGAGAACTACCTTGACCCCATCGAAATCGAGAGCTAGGTCGCCCATGCGCTCCTCTTTGTCAAAATCGAGCCCATACTGGTAGCCTGAACATCCACCACCAACAACAGATACCCGAAGGAAGTCGCCCTCTTCGCCCTCCTCTTGTAGCGCTTTACGAACGGCGTCTACCGCTGCCGGCGTGAAGAGTATCGGCATCTCGTCAGAGGGGATAAAACCGCTATCTCCCATCACATTCTTGTTAGCATTTCCACCACTACTGCACGAACCTGTTGCTGACATACGTTAGAATCCCTTGATCGATATAGACAAAAATACCACTCACGATTACAGCTCACGTCTCTCCTAGTACCGAGAACTGTTATCGGAAACCACCCGAGGTGGCAGGCCGGGGATGCTATCTGGTACGCCTTTGCCCCAACCCACCTTGATGAGCTATATCCTTCATAATACTGAAAAATAGGGGGTCTTCACAAGGATCGATGGCTCAAAAATAAAGCGCGCGCCACACCAATTGAAAGATAAGCAATAACGTCAATACGTTAGCCTCCGTGCACCGATTAACTGCGGCACCGTAAACACACAAAAGACTGCACTCCTCGCGTTTAGTGTTCAGGAAATTGCACGTATCTGCCGATCCACTCTAGTGAGGCGGGAAGAGCCTTGAGCTCCTCTCCCTGCCAAAACGTGGGGTTAGTACGTGAGGAAATATTCGTCAAGTCGATTCAAGTTAAGATCAGCGGCGACTTTATACGCCCTGCTCTGCCTAAGTGCACTGACCAATCTCTCGACACTGTGCTTCGCGGATGACGAGTACCGGGTCGAGCAACCACTGCAAAAACAGAGACGTGTCCCGCTCGCTCCGCACGAACAGTCAACTCTGCGTTTCACGCCGGTAATTATGAGCGATGGCAGCAGACTAACGCTCATCGCTCCGAGCCAATGGACGGAGATTGCCGATGAAATTTCAGCTGAACTTACCCGAACGCATCAGCAACTCTCGGATCTCTTCGGCGCAGTGCCACCGTTCCGATCCTCGGTGCGACTCCTCGATGAGCAAACTTTCTACAAACTTACCAAAGCCCCAGTTTGGACTAACGCTATGTTCTTTCAAGGCGAGATAATCATCCCGCTGTCTACCAGCGAACCGATCGATCTAGAGAACCTACGCCGTTCAGTAAAGCACGAATACTCGCATGCCGTATTGTCAGCTCTCTCGGGCGGATTCATACCTGGCTGGGTTGATGAAGGGCTCGCACAGTGGATTGAGGGAGAAGAGAATCCAGCACTCCGTAACTCTCTTCGCACATATCTGCAGACAGCTACTCCGGTTCCCTTAAATCTACTCCAGGGTGGCTTCACCAAGTTATCCCCCCGCATGGTCCCCGCCGCCTATGCACAATCGTTAATAGCAGTGCAAGCACTCCTCAAGGCATACGGTATTGATCGGATCTCTGACTACCTCACACTGCTGCGGGAACAGGTCTCCAAAGAGGCAGCGTTCGAGACCGCATTCGGGATCTCGGAAAGTGACTTTGAATCACGGCTCGATGAAACGCTCGACTCATGGGCTGGAGCCCCGCGCTCAGGAACGATGAGGTCTCCCGCTGTAGCCGCATCTGGACCGCGGGTTGCGGATCGAGCGGCGCGCGGAGTGGCTAGAACGCAGGGCGCCGCTGTTCTCCCGCTACCTACTCTCAATCGCTGGCGGTTTCGATAAGGACACAAATGCGCGGGCAATCGTTGCAAAGCTCAATGCAAACAGCTACCACCGCGCATTTGTGGCCTTTAAAAATGGACGAGAACTGCGATGCCCTGGCTAGAACATCGAGGTGACTGACTCCTTTGGGCAAATACGATAGGCTACAGAAGATTTTGTAGCCATCTCACGTCAGAGCTACAGAGGGCGGTCACGCCGGGGAACACACGACATGGATAATATCAAGGCACTTGAACGCGCGATCGCCTCGATCGCCACGCTCCACACAGCTGAGCCCTCTCTGGACCAAGCTGCTGTAGTACTACGCCTGCGCAAGCAGCTTCCTCAATTCGACAGAGATACACTCGCTCTGGCCATCGATACGTATTTTTCACGTCGTGCCGCCGCAGAAAAGCTAGGTTCTTGGGCTACCCGCGGATATTTCTCTGCGGATCTTCTTGAGCAGGCATCCCGGCAAGCGATCTCTCGGTATCGAGCTGAGTTCTTTCGCGGACTCCACCACGTGCTAGAACTAGGGACCGGGACTGGTGCCGATACAGCCGCCCTTGCGCAAGTTGCAACTCGGGTTACCTCTATTGAGGTCGATCCGACGCGAGCGGAGCTCGCTCGCGAGAATCTTCGCGTGCAGGGCATCGATAATATCACGGTCTTAGTTGGCGACGTTGTCGAAGCGGTATCGCACCTCAATCCTGCCGACTACGATGGACTCTTTGCCGATCCCGCCCGGCGCACCCGTGAGGGTTCGAGAGTGCGTCAGGCACATGACTACTCGCCACCTCTTGAATTTCTTCTGAGCCTACCGATCGGTCGAGTTCGCGCAATCAAGGTGAGTCCAGGGCTCTTCTTTCACCCACCTACCCCTTCATGGAAGCGCCATTTTATCGGAGTCAGAGATGAGTGCCTTGAGCAAACCATACTCTATGGGGTACCGATACCCGACTCGAGTGTGCACCTTGCCGACAGTATGATGAGCTGGGCACCTGGAGATATCACATCGCCAATTCCCCCCAGTCCGACCGAGATATCTGGCTACATATCGGAGGCACACGCGTTAATAAACCGGAGTCAATACCTGGCGTCGTTCTTTGGCGAGCGCGGAATCGTACCCATTGCCCCCGATGTTGCCTACGGGATATCGCAAGATGCGCCGAGCCCCACGCCCCTTCTCCAGAGCTTCCGGATTATCGACGCCTTCCCATGTACAGTAGCTCGCCTGCGGCAGGCGCTGCAAAACCTCAAATGGACGAATCGGACTGAATTGAAGAAACGTAATTGCTCGCTCGAGCTTGACGCCGTGAGAGCATCACTTAGACTACCACCACACACTCACAATGCGCCGTTCGGGACAGTGTTCCTATTTACGTGGCGCGGGACTCATCATGTGGTTTTGGGAGAGCGACTTGGAGAGTAAAGAAGCACAAGACATAATTGCGGGGGCAGGCGCACTGGGAATATCGCTCTCTGATCAACAGGGGGCAGCCTTAGCGAATTACCTCGAGATCCTTGAGGTCACGAATCGTTCATTTAATCTGACTCGAATTCCGCGGAGTGAGTACGTCTCGCTCCATGTGCTCGATTCACTGGCAGCAATCCAAGCGCTTCCCTCACGGAGCGACCTACGAATTCTCGATATCGGTACCGGAGCTGGATTCCCGGGGGTACCACTTGCGGCGGCACTTCCCGGAGCCAAGGTTACGCTGCTCGACGCAACCCTCAAAAAGGTCCGATTTGCAGCCGAATCGGCAACGCTGTGCGGCATCAATAACTGCGAGGGGATGCATCAACGAGCTGAGGTCTTGGCCAAGGATACGCGTTACAGGGGGCGTTACGATGTGGTCGTATCCCGTGCCGTAGCGTCGTTCGATCTCCTCTTTCAGTTGATGGCCCCCTTCGTAGCTCCCGGCGGTCGGGCGATAGCGCTCAAGGGATCTAAGGTTCATCAGGAACTTGAAGGCGCCGAAGGTTTAGTGAAACGATTGGGTTTCTCAGAGCCACAACTTCAATCGATCATACTCCCAGGAACAGATATCGAACGATACCTGATCGTTATTGATAAACCCAGCCTCATTCATTTTTGAAAAAAATGAATGAGAATAGCTGGGCGAACGCAATCTTGGCGGAGCCAAGTTGCGCCGTAGAAGACAACAAACTCCTACGTGCCGAGTGTGTGAAAGTTAAGGGTCATGAGAGACTTTAGCTCTGAACGATACTATTTGATGTTCGCAAAAAACATGAGAATCGCTCCCTTGAAATCAGCAAACCGCTCATAGTATCAGCCACTACAAAGATGTGTTGGAGAGATTTGTTTTTTTGCTCCAACTGTTTGAGCAAAGCGATTGTCGATTGAGCGTTAATGGAGGCGCTCTCTCCTCTATCACGATAAAATCAGTGGGTGAACCTCGCTTAATCGACATTCGCTCCCTTGGTAGTCATCAGACACCAAGTCCTCTAAGCCACCTGCTTGGTATCTCTTTAAATAGTTGGCGACCGTATTTCGGCTTAAAAACAGATGCTCTGCAATGCTCTCTGGTGACTTGCCTGCGTCGAGCAACACATTGCACTTAATTCTATCTCAAGAAGCGCGCATAGCGCTCAAGCCGTAGCTCTTTCTCCAGTACTTTGCGTTCTTGCTTGGTTAAAAGCAGCGCCTCGCCTGCATGGTATTTTTGAGATGGCTTCTAGATAGCCCCTTTCTGCGCCCCGAGTGTCTTTTGTCTTTTACGGCGCTACTTGGCTCCGCCAAGATTGCGCTCGGCCTGCTATTGCGAGTGATTTTTTCAAAAAGCACTCGCGCAGGGTTTAATCTTACCACCGGCTAACCTCGCATGTGTATCCCTATCAGGAATGCTAGCTTTTTCGAGTCAAACGCGGGAGAATTGCGATCCACTGCAGGCTTGAAGTTGTCTTTAACCAATGCAGCTTGCACCCTCTCACGTGTAACGGTCACTTGTAAGGGTCTAGCCATCGGGTGCCGTAGACTGTAGTGCGATCGAAGACTAGGCTGACCTGGATTGACACATGTTTGAACACCGCTCGCTCCCGCTCCTTTCTAGGAGGCGCTTTATTTTACGAATCGCCTTCATGACGATAGTTGGAGCTATCGGTCTAGCGATATCTCTAGGTATAGGCATAGCCGGATACCACTATTATGAGGGCCTCTCTGTGATCGACTCCTTTGCCAACGCGGCGATGATCCTCTCTGGCATGGGCCCTTTAAACCAACTTACCACAACCAGCGGAAAACTTTTTGCTGGGATCTACGCGCTCTTTAGTGGACTTACATTTATAACTGTCACGGGCGTGGTTCTATCACCGATTGTTCATCGAATCTTCCACCGCTTCCACCTTGAGATGGAGAAACAGGAGGGAGACTGATCCTGATACGTTCTCCTGTTACTCGCCCGTCGCAACCGTACCATTTTCCACAACCCCGCCTTTCCCCCAACCCCGCTTTGCCCCTAAGCCTGACGAGCCGGAACCAAAGGAGGGCGCAGAACTACTAGATGGAGCATGACAATCAGTCTCTCAGACGGTTTTGATTGGCCGATGCGGTAATTGGTTTGTTCTGTTCACTAGCAATTACGTCGTGACTTGCTTACCGATTCAAGAAGGGAGTTGCTGGCGTTAATGAGTCCTAAGCGTAAATACTCAAAATTTACCCCCAAGGCCTCACACACACAGATAAACGAAAATGCGTAATCGTTGTCGGATGTCATCACCCAATTGTACGCTTCGCGGTAGCGTTCCCGCTCCGCCTCTGTCTGCGCTATAAAATAGCTAACGCACGATTGGACTCCGTCGAACAACAACGCGGAAAGTAATGCGCGCTCTGGGCCATCTGCATAGCCTGCTTTATTATCAAGTATGCTGTCTATAACCGAAGTGGCGAAACCTGAATCAAAACCGTTGGTAACTTCACTATCGCCAAATCCCATGTTTTCCTCCAGAACGGTGGGCCACGGAGGAATGCCCGATAGCGGGCATCCAAAACCGACCGTTGCCCCCTATCTATTCGGATGCCGCAGGCTCCTTAGAGGTGCGCGGAAACCTAAAAAAACAGGACTTCGCAGTTCTCTTCCTTTAAAGAGGCCACAAATGTGCGTACGTATTACTTTTGATAAGCGCAACAACGCCTGGCCGCGCCTTTGTATCCTTATCAGGAATACTAGCTTTTTCGAGAAGATAGCGGGAGAATTGCGATACCCTGCCTAGAAGCCATCTCAAAAATACCCTGGGCTGCGACTCGCTGCGCTACGAGATCGCGTAGTTTTGTGGGTTAAAA
>JBIKKR010000169.1:0-6232 GCA_044360225.1 Bdellovibrionota bacterium
TCTTCGCCGTCAGACTCCGTAGATCTGTATCGTCAAGATTGACGGTGTCGTGCGAAGTAATCTTTCCACCACATGCGCTAAATGCGTGTTCGAATGAATCAGTCATGACCTCAGACCACTCATCGTTTGCCCCAACAATCGCCGCTTTCTTAGCCTGCAATTTGCTGCAGGCATAATCAGCCATCTGAGTGCTGGCGAGCTCGTTTGAATACCCGTAGCCAAAAATATTAGCTCCGAGTGCATTCAATCTGGTATTGCTATCTATCGCTGAAAATCCGAGGATTCCGAGCCTATTGAGAATTGGACCGGCGACTGTGACATTGAGGGCACCAGTGAATATGGACATGCGGATCTGTTTATTTCTGATCAGGGAATTAAGTGCTGATAAGGTTGCGGTCCTGTCGCCTGAACGGTCATCGTCGAATGAGAAGGCTATTCTATCTGCAATTCCTTCCGCTTGGGCCATCTCTATTCCCCGTCTAAGAGCGGTTCCAAACCAAGCGACATCTCCAGTGAGGGGAATGATGACACCAACGGAGAGAGGGGGTGGTCGACTCTGAGAGTGAGAGCTTTGCGCAATCGCGGAGTGGTGGCCGAATGCGCACACAATTGTGAGTGCCATTACAATCGTCTGTACCCGCGCAACTATCTGTGTCACGATCGGCATATATGAGTTGATGTAACACATGTTGGCGGGGATAACTAGGGCGAACTTCCCAGGAATGACCGGGAGAAGAGGTGGCAAGTAATACTCCATTGTAACTACTCAGCTGTGTTTTAAGTTGTAATTAGAGCTTGGCCGGTAAAAACGTCTATTGTGTTGCTCGTTCTTTCTTTCTTGATATCTCCTGATCGGGGATGTCGTATTTTTGCAGAGTAGGTAGTATTGCTATCCCGCTTTGCTCCGCAAAGCCGCCCCTCACTAGGGGCTTACGTGAACGAAACGTTTATGCTGAGTATGTACACTCTATGAAACTACTAACGATCACGGAAGGTTTAATCATAGCTGCGATATTTGCAGTGAGTATGTTTGCGCTGGTCTTGCTTAAGACCCGCACAGAGCGCTCGCTTGAGGGCTTTCTGGTAGCGGATCGCACTGTGCCGATGTGGCAGGCGGCGAGATTCTACTGGACCTATGGCTGAGTAAGTTGACCGAGATCTGAGACAATCGGCACTAAAAACGGTTTGAAGGGGTTGGTAAGCGAATATGTTGGGGTGAATCCGGTAAATGTGAATCCGGCGTCTCGGGCCGCAATATAGTCGGTAGCGGCATCCCCTACGTACATGACTTCGTGAGGCTGAATTCCTTGTGCAGCTAACTTGTCCTTTAGAGGACTAAACACCTGAGGATCCGGTTTGTGATGTGCAGAGTCTTCAGCGCACTGGATAGTGAGCATCTGAGCCACTGGGAAGCCCAGGGCGTGAATATCCTCTAGCACTACAGAACGGCTTGCTGAGGTGACTATACTTACTGCGTACGTTGCGCTTAGTGTGTGGAGCGCCTCGACAGCTCCAGGATGTGCGGTGATGGGGAATTCGGATCGTAATGAAATGTAGCGTTCGATGACACGCTTGTAGTCTCCATCGAGAGCAGAGAATAACTCACGGAAGAGGACCTCAAACGGCTTGCCCCAATGACGCTCAATATCAGTATCCGTCATGGTGTGTGCGTAGAAGCGGTAAGCGAGCATCTGTATTGCCGCAAAGCGACATTCCCTTGTCTGGACGAGTGTGTCGTCGTAGTCGAAGGCAAAGGCGCGAATGAAGGGTGCTAGGTTCATACATTAAAGCTGGGCTGTCTTGAGACTGCGCAACAACCTCCAAGCCTCTTTCGTAAGCTCCCAGCGCTCCAACTTTGTGAGCGCTGGGTCAACGAACTTTGCATCGACAATTTCAGTGAGTGTTGCTCCAGTCTTTTCTTTAATTCGTCTGGAGGCTTGATTTCCAAGAGCGTTATCGAAGATGAGCTTCTCAAATCCGAGAACATCAAAGGCATAGTCGTTGATCACCGTGCAGGCTTCGCTCATGTAGCCGCGCTTCCAAAAACGGCGGTCGAGCCAGAATCCACGATTGCTAGGATGGTTCGCAGCAAATAGCCCGATAACACCGATCAATTCGTCGGGAGCTTCCTTGCGGCAGATCGCCCAATTCCAATGCTTAGTACCGTGCCCTGGCAGGTGCATCTCGCGGTACCATGCTGCTGCGCCGTTTGCAGGGTAGGGCCATGGAACGGCGCTAGTGAGAAATCGCACCGTCGCATAATCCTCAAAGTTCCGCTGAATATTTTCGATATCGGCCTGGCGTAGATTGCGTAAGATGAGGTGCTCGGATGAGAGGGTGGGAACCTGGTACTCTTCAGTGGTGGAGTGTGCCTCGTTAGCCATCTGATCAATGTACGCGACGCTACCGCGTAAAACAAGAAAAATCTTCCTAACCGAGCTATGTGAAATACGCTAATGGGTTGAGTTTAGCGATCTAGATGATCGAGGGATTTATCTTTCTGACTACCGCGAACCTAGCGATATATGGAGGGCGGAGTTTAGGCTGCCGGGTTAAACTGCTCAGGCGTTAGGTAGATCAATTTACCTGCGAGCTCTAGCGCCGTAGGCCCAGGTGCAGCCGCTACAAGAAACTGCGTAGCCAGTGTTCGTTGAGCGCGTATCCTTTGCGAGGTCCTTGTAGATGACTGCAACACCACAGGTAACTCCGTTTCTTAAGGTGATAGTTTTGGCGAATTCGAGGCGACGACCGCGGTCACGCGAAGAACCATAGAATCCCCCATCGTGAGAGGTGCTAAGAGAAGCGCTCGCTCCTGTCTGCAGCAATGAGTGACGGAAATTGAAGCTCCTGATGTTCGTTGAGCAGTTAGCCTTAGCCAGTGAGTAGGTACCTGCCCAGTTGCCGGAGAAAGTGGGGCCCCCGAGTGCACCCCAAGAATTGGAGCGCTTGGTTCGAATGGCACGTTTACCAATTGCCTTATCAGCCTCGCGTAAGAGGATCTGAAGGTTAATCTCATCCGTCGCATGCACTGATTGTGCCCCCGCGAAAATCGATGTCATCCCAGCCAGAAGGGCGATACACGCAGTAAATACATGGATCGGTCCTCGTTTAGTCGATTCCCTTGGTGCCATAGGTGTGTTTCCTCATTTGACTGGGGTGGTGGCTTTGTGAACCTCAGAACGAACCCTGGAGTAGCAGAGACGGGCGCGAGAATCAAGAAGATTCTCCCGCAGGCGACGCAAAACCTGGCTAATGCGAGATTTTGCCCCATCTTCTTAGGCGCGTATAAGTTTAGGAAGCAAACTCAAGGAGCTTCCCCACCTCACTGAGCTCCTTCGGAAATGCCTCTTCAGTTAAAACGGTGCATCCGCCTTTCGTCACAACGATATCATCCTCAATCCGGATCCCAAGGGCCGGGAGGTGCTTGGTGGGGGACGGTAGGTACACCCCAGGTTCAATGGTAAATACCATGCCTTCTTTAAGTCGAGCTTCGTGATTGCCGCGCAGACCTCCTACGTCGTGCACATCGATGCCGAGGCTATGGCCGATACCGTGCGGGAAGTAGGGTTTGAAAGCCTGCTTCTTCATGAGCATAGAGATGCTGCCTTTGAGCACTCCGGTTTCCTTTAATCCTAGGGCAAGCTCCTTTGCGGCGGCCAGATAGATATCACGGATCAGGACGTTGTTTTTTATCTTCTTGATCGCTGCTCGCTGCGCTGAAAGCACGGCTTCGTACAGAGTCGTCTGTGCAGTTGAAATCGATCCGATCGGTATCGTACGTGTGATATCTGAGCAGTACATATCGAGCTCAACTCCGGTATCGATTAACAGCAGATCCCCGTTTCGGAGAGTACGCGTTAATGCCCTGTAGTGTAGTGTCGCAGCGGATCGTCCCGTGGCAGCTATAGGCTCAAAAGCAGGTACGCCCCCGTTCATACGGTACGAGCAATCAATAACGCTGGCTATCTCACGCTCTGTTGTGCCAGGGGTAAAAAGGGGAGTTATGGCGTAGAGGACCTCACTCGTCAGCGCGACTGCTTGCTTAATTGCAGCGAGCTCGGATCGAGTCTTTATTAGCCGGAGGTCCGAGGTGATAGTATCAGCGTTTGCTAATGAGCAGGGGGAGCTCTTTGGGGTCTCCCCTGTTTGGCGAGCGAGCTCCTGTCGTATTGTGTTGCTTAATGTTCCAGGCATACTCTGGGTGAATACAGAGTCTGTGCCACGTAAAAGTTCGTACACCGCCTTTCGTGGGTCCTTACTCCGAATCACAGTAGCGCCGATCGCTTTGGCTGTTGGAGCAATCGATGGAGCTGCTCCCTCCCAGACTACTTTGGTGGGGTCCTCGGTCGGCACTATGAGCACAACCTTAGGAGAGGCGCTGTTTCTTACCACGAGTGTTACGTCGGGGGAGGTAGATCCGGTTAGATAGTAGAGGTCGCTGTTAGCGCGATACGGATAGTGTTGATCTGCTGAGCGGGTGACGTTTGGATTACTCGATATAACCAGAGCGTGTGAGCCGGTCGTGCGGCCGAGTGCTGTGATCACGTTCTGGATTCTCTGCTTGAAATTGTGCTTCATGCCGGTAGGGTAGCTTGAGAGTTGTGTTTGCGAAATACTGATTATCGCGTGAGCTTTTGTGGGAGTCTGCGTAGAGTAAAAAGTGCTGCGTGTTGGTTCGTGGTGGGTTGTGATGGCTGTCATTATGCTTCACAAGGGTCTCACGGTATGGTGCATATGTAAGCCCTGCTGGGATAACCGTTTGTTTTTGGGGAGAGGTTCGAGCATGAAGAAGCGCCGCACGAGCGAAGGACGACAAAGTAATGCCTTACAGGACTTGGGGCTTGGTAACGATGTGCCGGTTGCTGATTTCAGTGATCAACCCGATTCTAGTGGTAGGATCGGTGGTACGCGCGGAGTCGATGAGTTTGGAATTGAGGGTGGTGTTGCTGAAGAGTGGAGTGTCGAGGCCAGAGGTACGCTAGTTGGTGAAGCGAGGTTGATTGAGTCTACACAGGCAGCAGCAGATGATATCGAGGTATTTAGTGAGGAGGGCCAGGCCGAGTCGGAAGCTATCGCTGAGGTTCTGCAGGATCAGGAGCAGGAGGATGCTCTCGGTGATGAGTTGCCGGATGATCTTAAGGGGCTGATTGAGCTACGGCTGGGGCGTCACGATCGGATCGACGCCAGTAATCTTACCGTAAGTGTTCAGTCGACCGGGCTTGTAATCCTGAGTGGTCGTGTTAGGTCGGAATCAGAGAGCTTGCGGGTGTCAGAGGTAGTCAGTGCTCTGCCAGGGGTGCATGCGATTCGGAATCAGCTGGTGGTGCCGAGGTAGGGGGGGGACTATTTACATTCTGGAGGCAGTTTTTTTTTGAGCACTGCCCTAGCCTGAAGTCTTCTAGACTTTGCTGTCGGTAGACTACTCGGACAGTGCTCGGCGATCTCCGGTCCAGTTGGAAGCTCGCTTGTTGTATCGAAATGACGCGCTATGAATGTTCTAAAATCATCTCCTGCCCCGGCAGGTCTGGTGTCGCCATCTTTATAGTCTTTGGTGCCACTAGCTGCCCACTGCCAAAGCGTAGCTTGAGTGAGCCGACATAATTCATGATATATTGCCTGTTGATCTGGCTGGTGTGTTTTTGGGCAGCAAAGTGCATCAAGATCAGGAGTCTCATGGGCTCCCTCAGCAAGGGGCCTTGGTTGGGTTCTATATGCACGAAGGGTATCTCTAACTAAATTCGTTGCTATTGCTGCTATCCAGGGAACAGCGTTAGGAACAGTCGTGTTAAAAGTCCTTAGTTTTTGCTCGTCAAATAGAGTAAGGGCTACTTGCTGACAAAGATCTTCAGCACCAACCCCACCCAAATCCTCATTTTTAGCTAGTTTGCCAACAATCTTTGTAATCAGGGGCTGCACTGCATTCCAAAAATTAGTGAATGCAACCTTAAAAGCGGCCGAGTCGTCAGTATCCAACTTCGCCAAAAACTGAAAGAAAGTGGTACCCGTTCACGCCCCCTTCCTTTTTAAGGTATTGACAGTAGGAGCGAGGGAGGGGTTGAGTGAAAATTTTTTGCGTTAACGGAGTCAAGAATGAAAGACCAAGGACTTTTGCTTTGGAGCCGGCAAGTAAGGATGACTGTCATGATACGAGCGGCCCAAGCCCTTCCCCAAGCTGAGCGTGACCCTTGAGTTTGGCGGCGAACGCGTACGGCATGGCGAAGATTCCGCTCGG
>JBIKKR010000171.1:0-6208 GCA_044360225.1 Bdellovibrionota bacterium
TTAAATTATCGTTTGGTTGCACATCCACCTGAATGGCAACTCGATGATGATACGATCATCGCCTTATTATTGGTAGGCAGATCATTGGGTCGCCTCGCCGTAGGGCTATAAATGCCGGGAACTAGCTGTTTTTAATGAGTTTGACAGCGGTTAGCGGCACATGTGTATCCCGATCGGAAAAGCCAACTTTTGCCAGTAGATCGCGGGAGAACTGCGACGTCCTGTGACCTTATCTTGCTGCTAAAGCGGACTACGCAATTTACCGATACCTCCTTCGGGAGGCAGAGCATCGGCACATAAGCTCTATGTTTGGGGCTTGTGTCGGTGCCAGGCATCAAGAGCAGATGGGTTCGTATCACGAGTCACGCGATAGCAAAAAAGTAGGTACGCGTAGGAAGAGCGCTCCGCGTGCGGCTCGTGCTTCGGGTCGTACTGATCCAGGTTGCGAGCGTGAGTCGAACGAAGATCGGTTCCTCATGTTTGTTCGAGACGATATGGCTGGTTACTTCGTATTTGATGGTATGGGTGGGCAGCCTGCGGGGGAAGCGGCAGCAGAGATCTCAGCTGACATCATACAGAATGCGCTGAGTGGATTTGAAGGAGGAGATCTTGCCAACTGCATGTCGAGTGTTATCGAGTTGGCTCAGGAGGAGGTGCTCTCACGAGGTCAAGACCCCGACTCGGCAGGAATGGGTACGACGGTGGTGGGAGTGTTGATTCGCGGCGACGAGGTGGCTATCGGTGCGGTCGGGGATTCTCGAGCGTACCATATCGGCAAGGGCTCGGTAACGCAGATTACGTGTGACCATACTTTGGTGCAGCAGTTAGTCGATGCCGGGCAGCTCTCAGCTCACGATGCCCTTCTACATCCTCAGTCCCACATACTCACCCGGTGTCTGGGGTCCCGATTAGGTTTCGCGGTAGACGTAAAGCGCTATGAGTTGAAGAGATCCTTCACGGGTCTCAGCCCGCAGGAGTGGCTCCTCTTGTGCTCAGATGGGCTCTACAGCTTGGTCGCTGATGAGGAGCTTTGGGCGATCGTGCTTAATTATCCTCCAGATGAAGCAACGCGTACGTTGATCACAATCGCGCGTTCCAGGGGTGGCTTCGACAATATTACAGCGATCGTTATTCCACTCCATGGGCGAATGATCGACCCTCCTGGAGTCTCGAAGGATGCAGCGGCGCAGGAGAGATCCATTTCGCTTCCTCGAGAGTTCTCGAGAGACGCGGGATTCGCGCGTACTGTTTTGGTGAAAAGAGATCGTTGGCGTTTATGCGCACGGATTGGCTTGGTAGCAGTTTTCAGTGCTGTCGCTCTGATTGTGACGGTTGTTTGGCTAGTTTTATTTACCGGGAGATAAGAATAACACCATGAGTACCGAAACTGATGATAAGGCACAATCAAAGTTCCCTCGCGCATCGCTTCGTGCGCGTAATAAGACCTTGATGATTACCCCAGCCGACGTGGCTGACTATCAGGTGCGGTCTGATGAGTCATCCGAACAGGCTGTAGATTTGGAGGATGTTTTCGAGGACTCCCTTTCATCTATCGACGATGCGCTCGGTGAAGCAACAGAGGCGAGTGATCTCGAAGCGGATACTATCGAGGAGCACATCGAGCAGTCAGAAGAGATTGAAGAGCCACGTGGCGTAAGTGCACTCTCAGATATTTGGGAATCTGATGAGGAGGAGGGAAAAGTGATGGAGGCAATCGATGAGACCATAGCAGGAACGCAGATCGAAGAAGGTTTGCATGATATTTTTGCTGCTCCTGCGGTAGTTTCGACCGCTGGAGATGAGTTGTTTGGTGCGCCTGCCAAGCCAGAGGGGGCTGACCCGATCGTGAGGGCGACAAGATCTGTGCAAAGTCCACCGCGCCTTATTGCCAGCCCGGGCGTACCTGTTCCTGGATATGAGAGTCCTTGTGTGGGCTCGCATGGCGACCTTGGCAGTAGCGCACTGAAAAGTGCGGCCCAGGATTTTCAGCAGGTGCACCACGAGCGTTCTTCTTCGGGAGCTAGGGAGTACGTTGACTGGAAAAGAAAATCGAAGCTGGTGGGATTCCTGGTTTCGTACGCTGGCGATTCGACGGGTAGCTATATTGAACTGAGAGAAGGGAGGTTGCTGGTTACGAGCGGACAGACTTCAACGGATAGCTGCTTCGTAATAGCACACGAAACCGTGTCGCCGATGCACGCGATCATGAGGATCTCGGCAGATGGATCGATTCTCATACTGGATCAACTCTCGGAGCACGGAACAAGGATACGGAGGGGAGAAACGGGGAACGAGGAGTCTCTCATGGGGGATAAAAGCACCATTTACCACGGTGATGTGGTTATCTTCGGAGAGTGTGAGTATCATGCAGTAGTAATGGGTTCAGCCGCTCTGAAGCGGGGGGAGTAGAAGGATTTAACGATGACCGACCCTCACACATCTAACCTTCAGCCGGGAACGGTGATAGGTGGTAAATATGAGGTGGTGAAGTGCCTTGGTGCAGGCAGTATGGGGATGGTGTATGCGTGTCGTCACCGCGAGTTGCAGGGGCAGCTGGTCGCTGCAAAGGTTTTGTTTAATGAAGTTGCGTCTGATGAGGTGGCAGCCGCACGATTCAAAAATGAGATATTGGCGTCGTACGGGGTGTCTCACCCAAACGTTGTTCGTGCATATGAATTCGTTCGTGATGGTGATCTGATCGCGTACACCATGGAGTTTGTTGGCGGTGGTGATCTCGCTGATCGCATGGCTCGCCCAGAGTTGCTGAGCATACCGGAGATTCTCCGGTTGCTGAGCCAGATGGCTGCGGGTGTTCAGGCAATTCACGATGCCGGTATCGTTCATCGAGATCTCAAACCGGAAAACATTCTCTTGACCAACGAAGGAAGCGTGAAGATCGCTGATTTCGGGATAGCACGTAAAACAGATGGTCCGAAGCTAACTGAACACGGAGGGGTTGTTGGCACTCTTGAGTACGTGTCGCCTGAGTACATGCTGAAATCCCAAGTAGATTGGCGCTCGGATATTTATGCTATGGGAGTTTTGGCTTATGAGCTCATTACAGGTGAGCCTCCCTTTAAGGGCGATAGTGCGTATGCATCGATCAGCATGCGTCTTCAAACAGACGCGACTCCACCGAGCCGATTTCGAGTAGAATGCCCAGCGGGATTAGATCGGATCATTTTAAGGGCTTTGAGTAGAGATCCAGAGGAGCGCTATCAATCGGCACTAGAGATATTCTATGACCTGCAGGAGGTGGCGGCATCGCTCGGGATCTCAAGCAGTACGACATCTGGAATCTTGATTCCACCGTCGACTACTTCGTCGGGAACTCGATATGTTGGCCCGACTCTTAACGAGGCTATTGATGATGGAAGTGGATCAAAGGAAACTAAACTACTAACCTCTGATGGACCTATTGAGTTTGGGGGGGGGGGATTTATCTCCGCAGCGCGTCGTTCGAGTGCGACTGATACTGAGCCGTATCGGGATCGTCAGGCAACGAGTGCATTAGGATCTCCTAGTACGAGTGATCATGGAATGCGTGGTGATGTGGCGCGATCTGGTGTCGTGGCGTCGTACACGGGTGTCACTGCACGAGATCGCGCGCTAAGACGCCGCGCGCAGCAACTAGAGGACGGAGAAGTAATCGACTTTGCTTCTGATCTGCTTGAACGCAGCGAGCGGCGGTTGCGGATATTAGATGTTATGATTTTAGTCTTCGCCGCTTTGAGCGGAGTTGGTGTCGGGTATCTATTTTTACGATTGTTCGCGCCATCATTTCTTGAAAAGCTTACCATATTTGGTTTTGTGTCATGAGAGTCCTGATAGTTGATAAAAGTACTGAATCGCAAGCGTTGTGTGCGCGGAAGATAGAGGCTTTCTCAAAAGCTGACACAGAGATGCTCGATCTCAAGATACGCCTCGTGAATGAAAAGGAGGTTATGGATCGCCTCTCGGAGGCTGATGTGATGATCATCGGTTCGGGCCTCGCGGCAGAGGGGGTCGCTATTGCACGCGCTGCTCGTAAAGCGGCAGCGTGGCTTCAGATTATTATGTTCGTGACCGATGAAGAGTACGGCGGCGGAGCGTTCCGCTCTGCGCATTCCGTTGGTGTGCGCAAGGTATTCCCGGACGGAGCTAGCTCACTCGACTTGTTGCAAGAGTTGGTTGCAATCCACACTGATTTTAAGAGAGAGGGCCGAACTTTCGAGGGGCGGGTGGTGGTTGTTGTGCACGGCAAAGGAGGAGTTGGGGCAACCTCAGTAGCCGCGGCTATCGGAGAGGTGTGCAGTGCTTCAGAGCGACGGACGCTCCTGTGGGATCTTGATGTAGAGACAAAAGACCTTAGCCGGTGCCTGGCTGCTGCGGGACCTGAGGCGAAAATTGTTAGTGGTTGGGTGAATGGGAGTAGGGATATTACTCGCGAAACATTCCGGGATGCTCTCATTCCGATCGCCAGCGATGTTTCGGTGCTTACGGCTCCTGATAGGTTTGCTGAATCGATGGACCTTGTGTGTCACGCGGATGGTATGGAGATCTCGCAGCGAATTGTAGAGCTGGCGAAGGTCCTCTTTGATGTAGTTATAATCGATACGGCAGGGCGTATGGGGCCCGCGGTGGGTGGAATCATTCGCCAGGCTGATGTAGTCCTTATCGTGAGCGATGAGTCTGAGTTGGGTCTGACCGCCATGGACCTCCTACTAACCTCCATTAAGCCGCTTATAGGAGGCACCGATCGTCTGCGTTTCCTTATTCGAGCTGCATCGGATGGTGCGGTAGATCTTAAGCAGATCTCAGAAGACCTCGAATCGATGCATGAGCTAAATGAGTCATGTTGGAGCTTGCCAGTGGTGCCTTTTGATCCGAAGGTCGCGTCCTGGCCGGGCAGTGGGAATACCCTTTACAGTGCGGGAAATAAGGATCTCAATAGGGTTTTTAGAGAGATCGCGGGGACACTCGGTTTGCTTGAGGGAGATGCAGCGGACTCAGAGGAGGTAGCTGGCGCCAAAGTGGCTAATGGAGGACGTCGCGGGTGGTTGCAGCGATTGTTCAAGTAGTCTGAAGTTCCTTGCACATGTTGTGCCCAGTGCGGCGCACATCAATTGGCGCTTTCGTTGGCGACCACAGCCGTATCTTAAAAGCATACCGGCGTTTTGAGGTCGTTATGTCTGCTTTTCTAAGTTGAATCTGATGACAGGTTATCTTCGTCTTACTTCACGATGGAGGTGCCGGCGCTTGGAGAGCTGTAGGGGAATCCCGCAGCGGGAGTAATTGATACTAAATCTGCTCCTAGGTATTAAGGTATTTCCAAGAGACGTTCGATAAGTCATTCTGAAGGCAGTGGGTTTCGGCCGACCGCTGGTAAAGTCTGGCGAGAATGTGTCGGCAGTGTGGAAATGGGCCTAGGTTGGTGAACGCTATCGCGTTGGGTAGCTAAGCTGATTAGAGGAATCCTCCGTCCCACAGGTAGCAGTTGAATTTTCCGGAGAACGGAAATTATGGAGACAATGAGAATGGATCGCGTAGAAAACAAGGGCAACGTCGGTAACAGAAGCAAGAGAAAAGAGCGCGGAGCAACGATGGTAGAGTATGCCGTGATGGTGGCTCTCATCGCAGTGGCAGTCATTGTGGCTGTTAAGGCGCTGGGCTCAAACATCAGCGGCCAATTTGTAGCGGTGGGTCAACAGATTAACTAATTGTTGACTAAGCTTCTTATGGGATTGTTCTGTTGAGCAGGCGGATTCGGAGCGTCCCGGAGATCTATCATTACGGAGGCAACAGAAGTGCTTCGTGTAGACAACAATACCGATATTGGTAATGGAAAGGAGCACGGGGCTACGATGGTGGAGTACGCCGTGATGGTGGCTCTCATCGCACTGGCAATTATTGCTGCGGTTCGGCTTTTGGGCACAGCGTTAAGCAATCAATTTGTAGCAGCTGGGTCGCAGATCAACTAATCGCCGTAAGCAGCAGCTGCTGATGGGGAGTCCACTGTTCATTAAGCAGATGCTTAATCTTTGTAGAACGGAAATTATGGAGACAACTAAAATGGATCGTGTGGGAAAAAACCAAAACGTCGGTAACAGAAACAAGAGAAAAGAGCGCGGAGCCACGATGGTGGAGTATGCCGTGATGGTGGCTCTCATCGCAGTGGCAGTCATTGTGGCTGTTAAGGCGCTGGGCTCAAACATCAGCGGCCAATTTG
>JBIKKR010000172.1:0-6132 GCA_044360225.1 Bdellovibrionota bacterium
CTTCGGAGTTGATGCGACTCGGCTTCAATATTCTCGTGAGATCGAACGTGGGTATGTGCAACGAATCGAGTCGATGTTGGCAAAGGTTCTTGGGCCAGGAAAAGTTGTTGCGCGTGTTACTGCGGATCTCGATTTCTCGTCGAGCGAGCGTGAAGAGGAGAGTTACGACCCCGGTGGCAGGGTGATTCGCTCAGAGCGCAGCATTGAGGAGGGATCGGGATCCGAGCAGCGTGGGGGTGTGCCAGGAGTAGTCAGTAATCTCTCAAATGATCCCAAGGCGATGCAGCAGCAAGATGGGGTAACTGAGCAGAACTCGAGGAAAGAGAACGTTAAGAACTTCGAGATATCGCGCGCAGTAACCCGCAGCTCTCAAGCTCGGGGTAAATTGGTCCGACTCTCTGCAGCGGTGCTGGTGGATGGTAAGGTCGCTGAGAACCCAGAGCTCGATGCTGAAGGTAAGCCGACTGGAAAGGTATCCAGGTCGTATGAGGCGTTGGCGCCTGAGGTGCTGTCTCAGGTGGAAGGGATAGTTAAATCAGCAGTCGGCTTTGATTCTACCCGTGGTGACGTCGTCACCGTTGAAAATGTACCTTTCTTTTCCCCTGATGAGAGTCTACAGGCCGAGCTGGCCAAGGCTCATCAGACGGATCAGTATCTCAAGTTCGGAGGCATGATGGTTCCTGTAGTAGCACTAGCTCTGTTCGTTCTGTTCGTTCTGCGACCGCTTGTTAAGTTCTTAACGACGTCATCTCACCAGGAGTACGATCTGAGTAAGTTACTGCCGAACGAGCTTCTTAAATCAGATGCAGCCGCTGCCGAGCAACAGACAGAAGCTGCTGTTGGAATTGGTCATGATGAAGTACCGGCAGAGGGGCCGGAGGCAGATCAAAAGGGTTCGATCGATGGTCTTGAACCAAGCATAGATCTTGAACAGTTTGAGGAGGTCGTCGCCGAGAATGTGCGGCTTGTGAAGGAGAATCCACAACAAGCAGCGCTCCTGATCCGCTACTGGCTTAACGACGGACGAATTTAGCCTCGGGGGAGATACTTCATGGCGTCAGAGGCTCGAGATGATAGGGATGGAGTAACGGTTGAGACGTATCATCCCTCTGATTACACCCCGGCAGATTGGCCGGTGGTTAGCGACGTAAATGAGTCAGCTCAGTTTATTCCAAGTTCATTTGATACCGTCGCAGAGTCCATCCATGAAATTGATGCAATGTTTGCAGATTTCGGGAGTGGGATGCAGGAGCCGATTGAGCTTAGCAAGGAAGCGGGGGACTTTGACCTGCAGCCTGTTGTTGAAGTGGATGTCGAACAGGTATCTGCTGTGTCGGACCGAGCAGAGACAGACGTGCGCGATAGTCTTGATGTCGCCTGCGAGGAGAAATTGCAAGATCTCTCACGTAGTGACTACGACGGAGTCGAGAGAGATTCTGGTTGTAGCGATTTGGAAGATGAGGTCCCCCCGATTCAGGAAGCTGTTCCCGCGGATGGCGAAGCCTCTGAAGATACGAGTGACAAGAGTCTTCATATCAACGAGGGTAGCTTGAGATCGGCCCTCGAAGAGTCCTACGAGCGAGGATGTGTGGATGCCCGTCGTGAGGTTGCTGCGGTGCAAGTACAGCTTGAAGATCGCTACAGATTGCTGTGGGAAGATATGCAAACTCAGCTTGATGAGTCCCTACGGCTTAACGAGATGCGAGCTGTTGATCTTGCACTCCAGGTGGCAAAACGTCTGGTCGGTGATGTGGTTGAACATCAGCGTGGCTATATTCATCACGTCATTCGTGAAGCGATTAAAGTCGCGGCAGGGGCCGAGATATCTTCGATTCGGGTTAGTCCACGTGACTACGACTTCTTGAAGCTCGCTGATTATGGTGATTCGAGGAAGTTTATATCCGGTGCTGCCCTCAAGTTTATCAGTGATGAATCGATACGCGCGGGGTGTGTGCTTGTTACTTCAGCGGGCGAGGTTGATTATGACCTCGATGGTGCGTGGGAGAGAATCAGGTCAAAAGCGCAGCAGGAGCCTGAATCGTGATGCACAGCGCATTTGAATTTGCACAACACGTAGTGGCTCAGGAGCCTATCGCCGAATTCCGCGGTATCGTCACCGATGTGCGAGGGCTGCTCATAGAGGGGACGGGGCCTCTAGTCCCAGTAGGGGGGCACGTTGTAATCTCATCTCGCAATCAGAAGATTCCAGCGCAAGTAGTTGGATTTCACAACGATAAGATCTTGCTGATGCCCTTTGGAGAGGTTCAGGGGATAGCACCTGGTGGAGTTATCACAGCATCGGAGAGTACCTCACAGGTGAGGGTAGGTAACCAGTTGCAGGGGCGCATTATCGATGCCCTTGGAGAGCCGATGGATGGCAAGCCGTTGCCGATCATGAAACGCGCAGTTCCGTTGTATCGAGCTCCTCCTAATCCTGTCATGAGAACTCGTATCGCCGAGTGTCTTGATCTCGGTGTACGAGCGATGAATGGCTTATTGACGGTGGGGAGAGGACAACGCGTCGCCATTATGGCTGGATCGGGTGTGGGAAAGTCAACGCTGCTCGGAATGATAGCCAGAACCTCAAGCAGTGATGTGAACGTCATTGCACTTGTCGGAGAGCGCGGTCGTGAGGTACGCGAGTTCATCGAGCGCGATTTGGGGCCAGAGGGTCTCGCCCGATCAGTGGTGGTGGTGGCAACCGGTGACCAGTCGGCTCTTTTGCGGATACGAGCTGCTTTCGTGGCAACAGCGATTGCTGAGTTCTTCCGAGACCAGGGTAAGACGGTGACCCTTATGGTTGATTCCGTGACGCGGTTAGCCATGGCTCAACGCGAGGTCGGTCTTGCGGCAGGTGAGCCACCAGCTACGCGGGGGTATACACCGTCAGTCTTTGCGATGCTCCCACGCCTCCTCGAGCGCGCTGGAACAAGCGATGGAGCTGGTAGTATAACTGGGCTGTACACTGTGCTCGTTGAGGGAGACGATATGAACGAGCCGGTAGCCGATACCGTTCGCGGTATTCTCGATGGCCATATCGTGCTTAGTCGGCGTTTAGCAGGCCGAGGGCACTATCCTGCGATCGATGTATTACAGAGTATTTCGCGCTCGATGAGCGATATCGTTTCCCCTGAGCATATGCGTCTTGCTGCGGAGATGCGTGAGGTGTTGGCCGCGTACCAAGATGCCGAGGATCTGATTACGATAGGAGCTTACAAATCAGGTCAAAACCCCCGTGTGGACAGAGCTGTGCAGAAGATCGATGCGGTATATCGATTTCTTCGTCAGCAGGTTAACGAGCCGGTATCTCTGGCAGATAGCTGGCAGGAGATGGCTGACGTTATACAAGGTTAGTAATGAAGAGATTGAGGTTCCGGTTACAGCGGGTGCTCGATCTGCGAGTACAGATTCGTGACGAGGCCCGTCAAGAACTTGTCCGTTGTAACGCGGAGCGTGACCACCAGGTATATATTTTGGCGCAATTTCAGGATGAATTCCTCCAGTTGGGGCTCGTTGAGGGTGGCATGTATTCTGCTAGTGATGTAGCGAGGCTAGCAGCGTACGCAGAGCGGCTAACGATAGCCATCGACCGGCAGAAGATTGTAGTTGCGGAAGCAATCAAGGCGGCCGAGGCAGCGCAGGAACGCTACATTGAGGTGAGTAAAGAGGCTAAAACCTTGGAGATGCTCAAGGATAAAAAGCTCCAAGAGTTTCACACCGAGCAGCTCCGTGAGGAAGGAACAGTGCTTGATGAATTGGCAGTACAGCGAGCAGCACGCGGGATTGATTAGAGGCTAACATGGCAGACAAGAAACTTACCAAGGAACAGGCACAAGCTCTCTACGATGATATGCATCGTGCCATGCAAGCGAGACTGGGGGCAGCAGTCATAAGTGAGGCGAAGTCTGTTCCGTCGTCAACTTCCAAGACGCCCCAGGGTGGCTCGCAAACCGCTACCACAGCTGCAAAGCGCGCAGCTGGTAATGCGTCCTATGCTAAGACTGCTCCGAGTAGTAAGTCCACCCGTTCTCTCGCTCGTGGTACGTTAGCCAATACCAGTCGCATTGTATCGCGACTTGGCAGCGGCAGTGCGTTGACAGGGCAGGGGCTTGCCCTCACGGTGTTGGCGTTCCTGGGGTGCGCGAAAGTTACCCTGGCGGTACTTGAGGTCACTGGAGTCAATCGCGTTGAGGAGGCGAGTGCTACAATCGCCCGTATACCAGCGGGACCTCGCTGGACCAAAGAGGAAGCAAAGATTCTTACGGCTCTGGATGCGAGACGGGTTGAGCTTGAGGAGCGCGGGGCAAGACTTGAGAAGCGTGAAGGAGAGTTTGGAGCAAAGGAGAGAGAGCTGGCCATTCGTCTCACGGAGCTCAAGGAACTCTCGGAAAAACTGAAGATAGAACGTGAGAAGGGCGATAAGCAGCGCAATACGCAGCTGGATCAGCTATCCAACGTGTATGGGTCAATGAACCCTCCTGAAGCAGCGCACCTCCTTGAGCAGCTTGATATCCAGGTGGCGCTATCGCTCGTAGAGCGCATGCCCGAAAAACGTATGGCGCAGATACTTTCTCTGATGAATGCTCAGAGAGCGTTAGAGTTGACGAATCTGTTGACCCACCGCACTCGCTAGCGTATGGCGGGCGAGGTGTGCGCTCGAAAATAGCTCATTCCGCGGATTTGTGGCCTCTGCAAAGAATGTCGATAGAGTCATGGTAGTCAGAGAATGAGCAGAGATGATGACTTGAAGGCGCACCTGGCGCGGATAGCAGCGAGTTTTTTTAGCTCATACTGGCGCTGGGAGCTCGGAGCCTCTGAGGTGCTCGAATCAACTGTGGACGCGGAACTCGCCAAGAGACTGCCCCATATTCCGGTGTCATCGTGGCCTGCTCGATTTGAATTGGGTGGCGTATACATCGCAGGAGAGCCAGCCGTTTTTGGTTCAAAGCTCAATGCTCCCTGCAGATTGGAATACTACGAGCCGCGAATGTCAGTAGAGCGCGTCGCGGATTTTTATCCGCGTTTTGCTGCTGAGATGGTATTGTTCGTTGATGATGACTGCGCAGTTGTCTTTAAGCCAGCTGGCTTGCCCACGACCCCGGCGCGCGACCAACAACGGTACAGTATGCAGCGTTACCTCGAGCAACATTTTGGTCAGACAGTTCACATGCCATCGCGGCTGGATACGGCGGTTAGTGGTGTTGCTCTATGCTCATTGTCGTCCCGCATGAATCGATACCTGCAGAAAGCTTACGATCGCCGATGGATCGAGAAGCGCTACTTGGCTGAGGTTATGGGGATACCGTCGTGGAGCACACGGACGTGCGAGCAACCGCTTGAGCGTGATCCCCGACATCCCGTTTTGCGGCGCTGTGCATCGAGTGGAGGTGAGAGCTCGCGCACGCGTTTCTTTCGTATGGGTTCGCTTGAACGCAATAGTAGGCTACGAACGTTACTCCAGGCGGAACCCTTAACCGGTAGGACGCACCAGATCAGAGTGCACTGTGCATATGAGGGGTTTCCTATAGTAGGAGACCCATACTACGGCGGTATCGATTGTTGCGATCTTCATCTTATGTCGTATGCGGTGCGGTTTTTTCATCCCTTCCGTCAGGAACACATCGCTGTAATCGCTCCTGCGGAGAGCCTTCCGGAATGGCTTACTGGATATGACCTGCCGACAGAGTGGGCTACTAATGCTTCTTCCCAAGAACCTGGGCAAAAAAATCTTTGATGCCGCTGCCCAAGGTTTGATGGGATGAATCGATGAGTCGCTGAAGTTCCGCAGCGTCGAGCCATATCCCGCCTGAGTCCGGGCAGCGATCAATCGCCACACCGAGCACTTTGTCTTGGTTCATCGGCTTGCCGGTAATCGGGCTCGGCTTGCCCCCTGTTACGGAAGCGGTACTCAAGAGCGCTGGTGCAAAAGCTAAAAAATCTTTGAGCGATGCTGTGCTGTTCTTGAAGGCTTCCATCAGCTGCTCAAGCTCGCCCGCGTCAAGCCATAATCCCCCAGACTCCGTGCATCGATCGACGACCACCCCCATCACGGTAACGACCTCCATGGCCTTGCCCGTTACAGGGCTGAGGCGAGCTGGCTGCCCCTGCTTGGCCGCCAGGCGCTGTAGAGCC
>JBIKKR010000035.1:0-20730 GCA_044360225.1 Bdellovibrionota bacterium
GCTACGTCACTAGGGCGTCGCTATTCTCGTCCATCGTAAAGGGCCACAAATGCGCGGGAATAGCTGTTTTTATTAAGTTTTGCAGAGCTGGCCCGCGCATTTGTATCCTGATCGAAACTTCCAGCAATTTCGAGTGTCTAGCGGGAGAATTGCGATGCCCTACTAAGTCACTTCAGCGTAGCCCCCACCCATAACCTTTCTGTCGAGCCACAGTGAGGGTGCGGCACCCTGTAACAAAAGCAGCCATGGCAGATACATCTCAAAGCACGGCACCAAACACTGCGCCAAGCGCCACATCGACCACATCAACAGGGGCGTCACCAGTACAGACAGCGCAGCCCGCGAACCCGATCGGTGGTGCTAACATCCACAACAGCGCTGTTCCCACAGAACATATCAAGGTTGCTATCGCCATGCAGCTTCTCAATGGGCACCACGTCCATGGACAGCACGGGTCACATGGACACCCAGGCACAGCTCCGATACCTGGAGATGCGGGGCGCGGCCCACAGATAGGGCTTGGCCTACCTCCCGGAGTTGCCGTCAATCCAAGCTTGCCGGGCTCTTACGGTCAACCCCACCTAAATCTCCAACTCACAGGGTTTCAACCGATTACGCCAACTGCCCCCTCGACGGCGCAACAAAATGTATATCAGCCGTTCTCCGGTGGCCTAGCCTCTCAAGCAACGCAACAACCTGCCACAAACAACTCAACAGCCTCTGGATTCTTCTCAACCCCAACAAATCAAACCACCACGGCCATACAGGCTCCTTCTCAATCACAACCAACCCAAATCCAACAACCCCAACCTGCATCAACGTTCTTTAATCCAACAAGCTTACCCCAGACTCAGCAAACTGCGCCGCAAACTCCTACTGCTCCGCCCCCTGCAAACCAGCCAGCTCCACCCCAGAGCCAGACGTCCCCGACAGCGCAAGCCTCGCCAAGCCCAGGTCTCACACCCCAACAACCATCACCGATCAGTCCCCTTGTAGCGCCGCCGAGTGGTAGCCTGCAAAGCGGCAGTCTGGCTGGTCACATACAGAATCTCCTGGCGTCGATGAATCAATCAGGCTCGATAGCTCAGATTCACGCGAGCCTCGTCCAGACACCCTCTGGTAACACAACACCAGGCGCATCGCAGACCGTTCAGATACTTCCCAGCACACCAAGCGCTGCTACTCAACCCGCGCCACTTATTCAACCCTCCTCAGTGACTAACCAACAAGCATGGGCTAGCCAACAGACTGGGGCTCGGGAGGCTCCTGGTGTGGAGCCGCTTCAGCGTACTGCTCCCCCCACCCGCGAATCTACCACCCGCGAATCCACGCCGATCTCAGGTAGTAATCAGACTGTCCCCGCTCCCGAACAGCCCCCTCCACTGCTGAATCCCCGAAGTGAGCCAACCACCCGACCTCTGCCTCCACACACAGCAGCAGACCTCGAAGCAGCGCTACAACCTGTCGCTCCATCGCATTCTATACAGACACAGCAGCGCATAGAGCAGCTACGTGACATACAGCAGATTATTGCTGCTGAGCGTGAGCCTTCAAAACCGATAACAGAACGAATAGGTCGAGACCTCGACCCACAGACCTCGACGAGGCAAGAGCAAACAAATGTAGCACTAGAGCGAATACGCGAGAGCATCCTCGATAAACTCACCAATATTCAGAGCCGCATCGAAACAGCTTCAACCGAGCGTCACCGTCTCGAAGACTCTCGTGGTCCGCGTGATGGGCGCATTCAGGGGCGTGATACCCTAGTTCGCCCAGACCCGATCCACCACGATGCCAAACCATCCCTGGTAACTAGGCTTGCTGAGCGCTTACATGAGAATCAAAACGATGCTCGCGTTATGCGAGACTCCATCACTGGGTTGGCGAGCGCTACAGCATTGGAGCGTGTGCGTGTACGTCACATAGACTCGACCTCGCCTCTACTTGGATCTCGCGCGACATCGAGCACCCAGCCGCTTGGACGGGTACATCATGAGCAGGACAAGCTCGCAAATCTCATTGATCTGCTTAAGCGCTTCTCTCAGCGTAGTATTAATTTCTCTCTGCTCAACAAGATGGATACATCTCTTGAGAAGGCCTGCCTCACGATCGTTACAGGCGCTGCTGTCGGCTACCTGGGGCTTGAGGTCCTCTATCGCGCGAGCGTGCTCGTAGTTCTCCATACCCTCGCATCTCTTCGCGATGAAGAGCAGTCCGAGCAGGATGCCATCCAAGAGGATGATCAGGAGAAACTTGAACAGGAGCTCGCAGAGGATCTTGAAGAATTCACCACAACAGAGCTCTCCACCGTTGGTGAAGAGAGCTTCGTTGTCGACCTAGCCGGAATCGTGCTAGCCGCGCACTCAGGAGAACCTCTCGGACAGATTGAGGTAACCTGCTCCGAATTCGGTAGCTGTCATACAGACTCGCAGGGACGCTTTCTCTTTCCGAATATTCCGCTCGGAACACCGTACACAATTAGCGTCTCTTCGAACAATCTCAATCTCAAGCCACTCGTCATCACAGGAGTCTGTGGCGAGCTTGAATTTCTTACCATTCGTGTGCAGGTGGTGTGAACTGCCCTAGCGCAACTTCGCCGCAATCGCTTCCGGAGTAAACCCAAACTTCTCGGCCAATACCTCTCCTGGTGCGGATGCTCCGTAGTGGTTGATACCGATAGCGATAACTTCACGGTCAAGCAGCGAGCTCCATCCAACTGTTGTGCCAGCCTCGACTACAGCAGTCTTTACACCCTTTGGTAGTACCTGCTCACGGTACGCCGCAGGCTGTGCCTTGAAAGCCTCAACACACGGCATCGATACCACACGCGTAGGAACACCGCCGGCCTCAAGAAGAGCCGCCGCTTCAAGCGTTGTTGCTACCTCCGAGCCAGTTGCAACCACTACAAGTGCTGGCTTTTCGCTCTCCTTCACGACGTACCCACCTTTGAGCACATCATCAGGGGAGAAACCGCTGGGGCGCACTATAGGCGCTAGGTTTTGTCGACTAAAAATAAGCGAACTTGGACCGTTCTGTCGTTGGAGCGCCGCGTAGTAACACATAGCCACCTCCACCCCGTCGGCAGGACGATACACGTGCAGGTTCGGAATAATCCGCAAACTCATAATGTGCTCGATAGGCTCGTGAGTTGGTCCATCTTCACCGACCCAGAAGCTATCATGGGTGAAGATACACAGAGATTGCAGATGGGATATCGCCCCAACTCGCATCGCTGGCCGCATGTAATCAGAGAAAACAAGGAAGGTCGCGGTGTATGGAATCCACGCTCGTGTGTAGGCTAAACCATTAGCCATCGAGCCCATTGCGTGTTCACGCACACCGAAATGGATATTCTTACCAGCGTATCCCTCGTGTCCTACTCGGCCGCCACCAGTGATGGCGGTCTTGGTTGATGGATCAAGGTCAGCTGAGCCTCCGACAAAACCTGGGACATGCTTGGCTATAACTTGTATCGCCTTCCCGGAGAGATTACGAGTAGCATCTTTCTTTGGCTCCTTAAACGCCGCTAGGAGGTCATCCTTTAATGCGGTGGGAATAGTGCGAGAGACGTGTGCATCAAGTTGGGCAGCGAGCGCAGGCTGTGCCTTACGCCACGCCAAGTACGTATCCTGCCAGCGTGAGTAGTCCTGCTGCTTCCTCTCAAGTTGCTCCGCAATAAAACCTTTTACATCGTCCGGCACAAGAAACTGAGCATCTTCTGGCCATCCAAGATTCCTCTTGGTCGCCTTGACCTCATCCGGCCCGAGTGGTGCGCCATGCGCCTCATGGGTGTTCTTTTTATTGGGACTACCGAAGCCCAGTAACGTCTTGCAACAGATGAGACTCGGCTTGCCTTTCTGCGCCAGCGCGTTATCGAGGCACTCCGCAACCTCTTGCATATTGTGACCATCACACGTCTGCACGTACCAGCCGTACGCCTCATAGCGCTGTGCTACCGATTCGGTAAAACAGATCTCGGTTTCACCAGCGAGCGATATCTTATTGTCATCGTACAGGTACACCAGGTTATCGAGCTTCAAATGCCCTGCAAGCGACCCGGCCTCTGCTGCGACCCCTTCCATAAGGTCGCCATCACTCACAACCGCATATACCTTGTAGTTGAAGAGATCCTCGCTGTAGCGAGCGGCAAGCATCTTTCCGGAGAGTGCCAAACCGACACTATTTGCGGCTCCTTGCCCCAAGGGGCCAGTAGTGCACTCCACTCCTGGAGTGATTCCGTACTCAGGGTGCCCCGGCGTAATACTCTCCCACTGCCTAAATTGCTCAAGCTGGCTCATCGGAAGATCATACCCGAAGAGATTGAGCATCGAGTATAAGAGCATACATCCGTGTCCCGCCGAGAGAACGAAACGATCCCGATTCATCCACTGGGGATCCTTCGGGTTACATCGGAGATACTGAGCCCACAAAACTGAGGTAAAATCAGCAGCCCCGAGCGGCAAGCCAGGATGGCCGCTATTTGCTTTCTGGACTGCATCGATTGAAAGAGTCCGGACCGTCGCTGCCAACCTCGTTAGTTTCTCTGTATCAAGTTTCATCGAATATTCTCCCTATACACCCCTGTGTTTCTCGTCAACTCTACTTCCACTTAATCGAACAGCCGAGAGGATGAACAAACTGCGGCTCAGGGGTACGCCCCTCAAGCGCGCTCGTAATAGCATCCGAAAGGTAATCCTTGGTTACCTTGGAAGCATCTCGTGGGCTATCGTTAATGGTACCGTGGTACACCAAGACACGGCTGCGATCGAACAGGTAGAACTCAGGCGTGCACGCAGCATCGAACATCTTGGCTACCTCCTGCGACTCATCGTAAAGGTACGGATACGGCAGGCTCATCGCACGAGCCTTCTCTTGCATCTTCTCGAAGCTATCGTCCGGATACTGAACTGCGTCATTGCTGCTAATAGTAATGGTCTTGAGACCATCACCTTGGAAGCGCTTTACAATATCAATCAGCATCTGCTCACTTCCCTTCACATACGGGCAGTGGTTGCACAGGAATCCAACTAGATAGGCCTTGGCTTCCTGAAGATACTCAGACCCAATCCGAGAGCCGTCAACATTAAGCAACTCGAAGTTAGGTATAGTGCTGCCCAAAACGAAAGCAGCACTCTCAGATGTTCTCTGCATAATCTCCTCCTCAGTCTCTCTGTCGTAGTGATCTTGTAAAGCCGGACAACCCTGCTAACCACACATGATGCACCACACGCGCTACCGCTCAGCTGGAAGCTTATGGCGTGAGTGCTTAGCAAGAAACTTCTTCACCTCTTCCGAAAACCACTCCGGATGTTCGATCATCGGCGCGTGACCGCAGTTCTTGATCGATACAAGCTGCGAATTCGGAATCAACTTGTGAAACATCTCGGCGACATCCATCGTTGTCACCAAGTCATCCTCACCCCACAACAACAGTGTTGGAACTTTAATCTGCCCAAGAACGTCCTTCAAATTATCCTTCTTAGCGCTCCGCGCCGCATGGATCAAATTGAGCACGTGAGCCCTATCCTCGAGGATCTTGACTATCTCACCGATCGCCTCTTCGGTGACGAATGTTTGGTTAAAGAACACCTTTGACATGTGCTCCTGAACGAATTCGTATCCTGGCCGTACTGGCAGAGCATCAACTGAATGCTCGTAGAGCCCGCTTGTTGCCGCTAGAATCAGGCAATCCACCAGCTCTGGCGCTGCGAGGCAGAGACGTAACGCTACATGCCCACCGAGCGAATTACCGCACAACGTTACCGGAGCAAAACCACGAGATCGGACAAAGTACTCCGTGTACACTGCCAGCGACTTTACCTTAACCTCCGACCGGTGACCGGATAGCAGCGGTAGACTAAGCGCTATCGGTTTTGAGTACTGCGCCATCAACGGCTGCACCGAGTCCCAATTCGATAGCGCACCGAATAGCCCATGGAGCAGAACCATATCCGGACCACTTGAGCCGAGCTCCACCGTTCTAAACACCGGCTCACGCTCCTGCCTAAGCCAAAGAGGATCGTCTGAACCGATCTTCGTAATGGAATTTTTAACGAACGAAAATAGCTTATTGGACATGAAACTTCGCGATACGCGGACCGGATACTCCAAACTACGCGGTGCTAGATCCCTACCGCATCCGGGCTGCTCGCACTGCTAACGGGGCCCCGTCACGGGGATTCCTGCTCGCGCGAACCATAAACGGACCAAATTGGGGGCGACTCCGTAATTATCAATCTCGCTGCCTGATACATATCCTATAAGGAGGCGTGGTGTAAATACACAGCGAAATGCGGCTATTAGCTCGTGCAACAGCTTCCGGTGCAGGAGTGCCCCGAACGCTTCAATCAAACCCTAACCAATTCAAATCAAAAGATTTTTTAAGCACAAGGGCCCATACAGCACTAAAAATCAGGCGCTCAGATGGTCTCCAATAGCCGATGCGGCATTGCTCTGTCTTGACATCACCCGATCGGCGATACCGTGCATGGCTAGTCCGGGTTTTGTTGCTTATACACAGGGAAACGCACGGGATACCCAGCCGTGGCCTGCTAGATATCAACCTCAAGCCGGTGGGCGTTCTCTTGGATCAGCCGGTAACGATCGGAGGAATCTTTTCCGAGTAAGCTCTCAAGCATAGCCTCAACCTCAGTGGCCTCATCGATAGTCACTTGCAAAAGCTTCCGGGTACGGGGATTCAGCGTGGTTTCCCACAGGGTGTCCGGATTCATCTCTCCCAATCCCTTAAACCGGGTGATGTGAACCTTCGCTCGAGCTCCGCGCTCTTTGAGCACCCGTTCCTTCTCCTCGTCTGAGTACACCCAAACGATATCCTCCTTTGCACCGCTTCCGAATTTAAGTCGATAGAGTGGCGAGATACCGATGTAGAGATTTCCAGCCTCGACGAGTGGACGCATACACTTAAAGAAGAACGCCATCAGTAACGCGGAGATGTGCATTCCATCGGCATCCGCATCGGTGAGGATAATGACCTTTGCGTAGCGCAACTTCTCCAACCGAATGTCCTTGCCCATGCCGCAGCCAAGTGCTGAAACGAGATCAAGGAGCTCTTTGTTCTCGGTCAACTTAGCCTGCGTTGTTGCAACTGAATTGAGGATCTTGCCACGGAGCGGCAGCACCGCCTGTATGGCTCGGTCACGCCCCTGCTTAGCGCTTCCACCGGCGGAATCTCCCTCTACAATAAAGACCTCTGAGTTTTCGGGCTTGGTCGAAGAGCAATCTGCCAGCTTACCTGGAAGATTGAGCCTATGGCTCACGCCAACCTTACGGCTCACACTCTGCGACGCCGAACGAGCCGCAGCACGCGCCTTTGCGGCCAAGGTAATCCGCTCTACAATCGCTTGCGCCACAGAGGGTTTTGAGTTGAGAACATTCTCAAAGCTCTTTACGAGCGCATCGACCGGAGCCTCAATCTCAGGATTATTGAGACGATCCTTTGTCTGACCCTGAAACTGGAGCTGACTCACCGCACCCGGCACACTAACCGATAGCACGGCAACTAAGCCTTCGCGAATATCCTCTCCGGTGAGCTTGAGCCCCTTAGGCATTAAATTGTGCACCGAGATGTAGTTACGGATCGCCTTGCTAAGACCCGACTTAAATCCATCTTCGTGCGTACCACCGCCACGAGTGTGAATACCGTTCACATACGAGTACACCTTCTCGCTGGTCGACTCAGTCCAACAGAACGCCACCTCGATCTTAATTCCATTTGCTCTATCGAGATCAAACGACTCACCACCAACAGGCGGAGTATTGGCGATCTCAAGCATTGAGTTCAGATACGACTTGATACCTTCTGGATAGAGGAACACCTTCTCTGTATCCTCTCGCTCGTTCTTGAAGATGAGCTTTAAGCCCTTGTAGAGAAAGGCCTTTTCTTCAATGATTTTTTCAACACGCTCTGTTGAGAACTCAATCGAGCGGAAGATCTCGGTGTCTGGCTTAAAGAAGATACGCGTGCCCTTCTTACGTGTCGCTGGCCCCTTCTTAATCGCTGCATCAGTTTTGCCGCGCGTGAAGCTCTGGCGCCACTCAAATCCATCGCGATATACCGTAGCCTCGAGCTTCTCGGATAGAGCATTCACCACAGATGCACCCACTCCGTGCAGGCCGCCAGCAGTTACGTAGTTATGATCACTAAACTTACCACCCGCATGGAGCGTGGTGAGGATAATCTCTAGGGCGGGCTTCTTAAACTTTGGATGGATATCAACGGGGATTCCCCGTCCGTTATCCTCGATCGTTACACTCTCGCCATCCTTGTGTAGCGTGATCGTAATCGTATTGGCATGCCCGTTCATCGCCTCATCAACAGAGTTGTCGAGGATCTCCTTTACAAGATGGTGCAAACCTGCGGGGCCATCGGTGCCACCGATGTACATACCGGGGCGCTTACGTACCGGCTCCAATCCCTCAAGCACCTCAATGTCAACTGCGCTATACGAAGCTCCCTTGCTCATCGCTGCCTACTCCCCTACTACCCTTCTATAACCGTTGCACCCACGACATCTTCACGTGAGTAGACCTTTGTTCCCTTAAGCGCTCTGTGTCCCTTGGTGACTTCGGACAACGGCACATCTTTGACCTTACCTGATTTAAGCGTCAAATTCAGTGTGCCCTTCATCTTCGACGACTTCACTCCGCAGCACGCCACAATCTCATCGTCCTCACGCACTCCCATGAGAGCTACACCTACCGCAGCGCTATCGCGCACCGGAATCTCATTCTGGCTAATCGCCAGACCAGAACCATCTCTCGTAATGAACACCATCATCGCTGCGAGAGGCTCTGCAGCAGCCATAAACTCCCCTTCGCGGAGCTTCATCACGCGACGGCCAATACGCTTCGTTTCCGAGACCTCCGTGAGTGTGAGCGCATAACCCGTGCCCTGAGTACCGATAAGAACAAGGGTATCACCTACCTTCACCACACGCTCTGACCCACCCGTTGCTACTGCAGCACCACCGAGCGGCAGATCTCCCTGCTTGCCGGTCTGTTGAGGCACCTGCGCTGTGCCACCGACTGGGACGCCGTACGATGAAACAATGCGCTCTCCATCCTTAAACTTAAGGATCTTCTGAATCGGAGTTCCATAGCCGCTCGACGCCGGCACATCTGACACCTTGAGCACAAAAAGGGTACCAAAGTTCGTAAAAAGCGCCATCGAATCGAGGGTCGTAAGCGCATGCGCAGAGAGTATCGAATCACCCTCACGCATACGTGTTGACGAAAGGTCGTTTGAGCGGCGGATACGCTTAACCCACCCATCAACCGAAACAACAACGTGCACATCCTCCTGCACAACGTACGCAGTCTCGTCGAACTCGACATCGACGTTATCCTTAATCAGCTTCGAGCGGCGCTTATCTCCAAACCGCTCAGAGATAACCTCCAAGTCTTTTCTGACGATCTCTTGGATCGCCTCTTTACTTTTGAGAATCCGATCGATCTCTTTAACTCGCTTCTGCTTCTCACCTAATTCTGCCCGAATCTCGTCGATATTCGTTCGCGAAAGTTGATACATGCGCATATCAACAACGGCAAACGATTGGATCTCAGAGAGCTTAAAGCGCTCACGCAAGCGCTCTGCGGCATCACTACGCCCATCGCTCTTTCTGACGATCTTAATCGCCTCATCGAGCGCGTCGTAGATCGTTACCAATCCCTCCAAGATGTGAATACGCTCAAGGAGCTGCTTACGCTCAAACACCAAACGCTTCTCAGTAACCTCCTCTCGAAAACCGAGAAACTGCTGCAGACACCCTTTCAGTGAAAGCAGTTCAGGTCGGGTTGAGGGGCCGTCTGAAGTTGGCACAAGCGCCGTGAGGTTCACCGAGAAATTAGACTCTAGGGGCGTGTTCTTAAACAGGTACGCCATCGCTACTTCAGCATCCGCCCCCGAGGCGAGCTCAAGCACTATGCGCACTTCGTTAGTCGATTCATCACGCACGTCGACAAGTTGTGGAACCTTGCGATCAACTATCAGCCCGGCGATTCGCTCTACCAAGGTCGACTTGTTCACTGCGTACGGTATCGAAGTCACCACGACGACCTGCTTGCCGCGAGCCTGCTCCTCAACCTCCCACTCGCCGCGCATACGTACCGAGCCACGGCCCGTTTCGTACATCTCCACAAGCTCCTTCTGCGAGTTGAGGATGTTGCATCCGGTCGGGAAATCGGGGCCTTTAATGATCCCTGTCAGCTTTGAGGTTGAGAGCTCAGGATCCTTGGAGAGCTCTATCAGAGCTTTAATCGTATCCTTTAAGTTATGCGGTGGAATGCTTGTCGCCATACCCACGGCGATACCAGTCGCGCCGTTAACCAGCAGATTCGGCACGCGACTCGGCAGAACCATCGGCTCTACTACCGTTGCATCGAAGTTATCACGGAACGGCACCGTTTCCTGATCAATTTCACCGATTACCTCAAGCGCAAGCTCACGCAGCTTCGCCTCAGTGTATCGATACGCAGCGGCGTTATCACCATCGAGCGAACCGAAGTTTCCCTGACCATCGACGAGTGGGTACCGCAGCGAAAAATCCTGCGCCATACGCACCATCGCTTCATAGCACGCGATATCCCCGTGTGGATGAAATCGAGCGAGCACCTCTCCAACAACAGCAGCTGATTTGCGATGCGTGCCAGTGGGCTTTAGGTTAAGGTTCTGCAGCATCGCGTAGAGAATACGGCGCTGCACCGGCTTTAGTCCGTCACGAACATCAGGTAAGGCACGTCCAGACACCACGCTTAGAGCGTAGGTAAGATACCGGTCACGAGATTCCTGCTTTAAACTTGTGGTCTGAGTGGCCATCGAGATCTTTACAACTCCTGACAAACGACTTTTTAAAAGGACCGTAACTATTCAGCGTAATCCATTTCTTTCACGTAAGCCCCTATTAAGGGGCGGATCTGCGGAGCAAATCCGGGGTGGAAAAAACTAACTATTCACCGAAATATCGCATCCCCGATGAGGGGATGACAAGAAAGAAAGCCCCGCAAAAATGCCTGTTTTGATCGCATACTTCCGCTAACTTGTTTTTTTCTGGTGAGTAGTTACAAAGGACCTTTACAACCACGTATGTGTGGCTGATATCGAGAAACGCACCAAGGCTGTTCTACTACGAGCCAGGGTGAGATCGAAACCTAGATCATCCTAAAAGTGGTCGCAATTGACAAAAAAACCGGTAATTATAGCGAGTTAGCAGCTTGCGCCACTACGTGCGCGTGCAGGTACAATTGCGCTGGAGTGACTTTGTAGACCACAAGAACATCGAGACCAGAGAGGTAGTTGAGCCAGAGGAAAGTCCACTTTGCCTTTGTTTCCTACTAACGTACTATCCCACAACATGCGCGTTACATCACAAACCTTCTCGCTTACCAAGACCCCCGCATTTATCGCGTTTGAGGGGATTAACGGTTGCGGGAAAACAACCCTCCACCGGTTGGTCTCAGACCATCTCCGAACTCATGGCCTGGCGGTCACGGACACCCGCGAACCGGGCGGAACAGAGCTTGGGACAGAGATTCGCAAACTCCTACTTGAGTGGCGTGGTGAGAAAAAAAGCTCCCGTGCTGAACTACTCCTTTTTGCTGCCGACCGTGCTGAGCACGTAGACAAGGTGATCGCACCAACCCTTCAAAGCGGACGCCACGTCCTCTGCGACCGTTACATCTACTCAACGATAACGTTTCAGGGGCACGGCCGCGGTATTGATCGCGCGTTAATTAATCAGGCAAATGAGCTCGCAACCCACGGAGTCGTACCCGACCTGGTGATCCTACTAGACCTCGATCCAGCAGAGGCCCTCACGCGTGTGGCCTCACGTATCGGCAACGGTAAAGACTCGTTCGAGGATGAGGAGATTGAATTTCACGCGCGAATCCGCCGTGGATTCCTTGAGTGTGCAGAGACACTCTCGGTTCCCTTTCTTGTGCTCGATGCTCGGGCTACACCGCAGGAGCTCTTCGCCCAAACCTGCTCTGTGCTACAGCCACTCCTTGCGGCGAAACATCGCTAGTAATCCAACTGCTACAGCGAGCATGCCGATCATAACAGCCGGGTAGCCATACGACATCTCAAGCTCGGGCATATACTTGAAGTTCATTCCGCAAACGCCAGCGACAAAGGTCAGTGGGATGAAGATACTCGACATGACCGTGAGCACCTTCATTACCTGGTTGAGCTTGTTACTCACACTCGAGAGGTATACATCGAGCATACCAGCAACGATATCCCGCAGGGTTTCAACCGTGTCGATCACGTGAATTGAGTGGTCGTAGAGATCCCTCAAGAATATCCGAGTCTCATCGCGCACCAACTCGCTCTCATCGCGCAAGATCGTGTTCACCACCTCTCGCATCGGCCACACCGAACGTCGCAGGAAAATCAACTCGCGCTTAAGCCTGTGTACCGTACGTAACGTCTGCACCGTTGGAGACTCGACAACTTCCTCCTCAATATCATCGATTTGATCCCCCAGATCTTCCAGTACCGCGAAGTAATTATCGATAATTGCATCCATCAATGCGTATGCTAGGTAGTCGCTCTTCATCTTCCGAATGCGCCCCTTACCTGAGGCGATCCGTTGTCGAACTGGTTCGAACACATCTCCCTCATTCTCAAGGAATGCGAGAACGTACCCCGGTCCAACGATTAAGCTCACGTGCTCTGCGAGGAGCTCTTTGGCCTCCTCATCAAAGGTGATCATCTTCATGGCGATAAAGAGATACTGATCGAACTCTTCTATTTTGGGACGCTGATTCGTGTTAGCGATATCCTCGATAACCAGCCCATGCAGCCCGAATCGCTCACCGATCGCATTGAGGATAGAAGCATCGTGCACCCCGTCGATCGTATACCACGAGACACCATCTTCCTGTGCGGGAGGCATCACCTCAGCGGGGAGTACCATGCGCAGCGCTTGAGCACCGCTCTGATCGTAGCGGATAAACGATATACAGACCGGCTCAACCCGCTCCTCACCTACATATACAACCGTACCAGGTGATGACCCCGCTGGCTTGCCTGTGAATCCGCTGTAGCGCGACATACCGCCCTCCCTCATGTAGAAACCCTATAGCGAGCTGCAAAACCCCGCAACCACCTGATCCTACGACCTTTGAAGCCTAGCCGATCCTGTGGTACTCTCCCCTCCTCACAAAACGTACTACAACCCCCGCCGGAGCAGATATGGCACATTTTTCACTTCAAGAGCATGGCATCACCGTTAAAAACGTTCACCGCAACCTCGCACCATGCCGGCTTTATGAAGAGGCTATCCTCACCGAGCCGGACACTCGCATCGCTGACTCAGGTGCCCTCGTTGCATACTCCGGAGCAAAAACTGGCCGATCGCCCAAAGATAAACGTATCGTTAAGAACGCTGCGTCTGAGAAGGACATCTGGTGGGGAAACGTCAACGTAGCGCTTGAGCCCAACATCTACGACATCAATCGTGAACGTGCCGTTGATTACTTAAACACCCGCGAAACGCTCTATGTGTTCGATGGGTTTGCAGGGTGGGATCCAGCAACGCAGATAAAGGTGCGAGTAATCTGCTCGCGGCCGTATCACGCGCTCTTTATGCACACTATGCTCATCCGCCCAACCGAGGAGCAGCTGCAAAACTTCGGCAAACCTGATTTCGTGATCCTGAACGCTGGACAGTTTCCAGCGAACCGCCACACCCCAGGAATGACCTCAAAGACCAGCATCGATCTCAACTTTGAGAAGGCTGAGCTCGTTATACTCGGCACTGAATATGCCGGTGAGATGAAAAAGGGGGTCTTTACCGTTATGAATTACCTGATGCCGAAGCGTGGCATCCTGTCGATGCACTGCTCAGCGACAGCAGATAAGGATTCTGAGCGCTCAAGTGTTCTCTTTGGACTCTCAGGAACTGGTAAAACAACGCTCTCTGCCGATCCCAAGCGACGGCTCATCGGCGACGACGAGCACTGCTGGACCGATACTGGAATCTTTAATATCGAAGGTGGCTGCTACGCAAAGGCTATCGACCTTACCCCAGAGAACGAGCCTGACATCTTCCAAGCGCTCCGCTTCGGGGCGGTCCTTGAGAATGTTGTTCTCGACAAAGAGAACAGGCGCGTCAACTTCCACGACACCTCAATCACTGAGAACACCCGTGGTGCATATCCGATCGAGTTTATTAAGAACGCCAAGATCCCCTGCGTTGCGGGCCACCCAAGCGACATCATATTCCTCACATGCGATGCCTTTGGAGTGCTTCCTCCGGTGAGCAAGCTCTCGCGCGCTCACGCCATGTACCACTTTATTAGCGGCTACACAGCGAAGGTCGCTGGAACAGAGATGGGGGTAACGGAACCGACCGCCACTTTCTCGCCGTGCTTTGGAGGCCCATTTCTTGTTTGGCACCCAGCTAAGTACGCCGAGCTTCTCGCCGAGCAGATGGCAAAGCACTCAGCAAACGTCTGGCTTGTAAATACAGGATGGAGCGGTGGAGCATACGGCGCGGGCAAACGAATGAAGTTAAGCCTCACTCGTGCCATCATCGATGCGATTCACAATGGGACGCTGGCAAAGGCGCCGACACAGAAGGACCCGACCTTTGGCTTTGAGGTAATAAGCGAATGCCCAGGAGTGCCGAGTGAGGTACTGATCCCACGTAACACCTGGCCAGACAAAGCGGCCTACGATGCAGCAGCGAATAAGCTCGCGATGCTGTTTATCAACAACTTTAAAACCTACGCTGAAGGCGCATCGGAAGAGATCAGAGCGGCTGGGCCGAGGACGAATTAGTCCGCCCTTCAAACGTCGAGGGTCGTGCGGGCATGATTGGCCAACCGTGCGTGAATACGCGGACGTGTTCGCATCCTCGCACATGGCGAAGCAGAAGCTCCGCGGTCCAATTATCTTAAAAACGGCTGTTAGGTGCTATCTCCGCACCACAGGAGTTCGCGCGAACACGCGCTCTACGACAACCTGTTTCTTGTATCCAGCGTCCCCATCACGAGGGATCTCCACGACAACATGCCACACTTGATAATTCGGAAAATGCGAAGTAAGCACCCAAAATTCTAGATTCTTCCCGCTGTCATGAATCTGCCAGCGAGGCACGTGCAGCCGCTCTTCGAGAAGACGTGCATCATCCTGCAAAATTTCGTATCCACGCGCCTCCGGATACCACTCCCGGATCTCCCGTACAGAAGTCACCACCTCACTCTGATGACTCTGCTGTGCAAGCAACGTTTCACAGCACAATGACGCAATTGCCGCTGCCGGCGCATCCTCAAGCCTGTCTTCATCGCTCAGCAGATGAAACAGCGCCTCCGGATGCTCAGCGGTCAGGAGCCCTACTGCCCCCTCTCGTATCGCAAAAATACCCACCGAACCACCACCGCGAAGCTTGGTCTGCAAGATATCATCGTCCAGCTCAACCCGAAGCAGCGCGATACCCGGAAAGTACTGCGCTGCTTGGTGCTCAATAACCGACCTGATAACGTACGAGTCTGCCCCCGGGTTGCCCAGCCACCGCGCCAGCACCCCGGGGGACTCCTTGCGAAAATGCTCGCGCAGGTAGAGTTCAATCACTCGATCACACTCTCCTACTGGTCTAGTTCTTTGATCTGTCATCGCCTGCATATTGTCCCAGAGCGACGCCAGCGCCAAGAGCAGTTGTACCGAGCCCTACAAGAATGTGTTTCTCCACTTTGAGTCTCGTTGGATCGATGCCGTAATCATTCTCAAGCGGAAACTTCCAACCCTTGATGAACCCAGCCACCCCCTCTCTCTTAAAGCGGGCATACCCCTCAGCGAGCCCCTCTTCCACCCGACGCAGAAGATGTGATTGACTGTAACCAAGGATGCCTAAATTTGCTCGCAGATCCTGGCCATAGCGCAGCGCTGGAGAAAAAAACCGGTGCACCTTCTCATGATCAAGCACACTCGCTTGCTGCTCAGGCGTGAGTCCCTTACGAATCTCTATATCCCCGTAACGATTGGTGATCCCCTGAACTCCGTGCTCCATTCCAGCGACATCAACTGTTGTCTTTGGTGCATAGAACAAGCCCTTAAGCTCACCACCTCGCTCATCCACAGAGCCAGCTATCCCGCGCCATCCCATGCGAACCGCTCCAGCGGCGTGGCCGATACCTTCAAGGGTATCGCGTATCCCCTTCTTTCGGAGCGACTTGACGAGATCCCCGGCAAGAGGCAGCCACCCGGCTAACACAAACCCGAGGTTAGACCAAGCGCCATCACGCCCCTCGCGGATATCTCGAATCGCTGCTGCGGTGTCACGCGCATCTGCGATCTGCCCCACGACGGGAATGAGTCCCACTCCTACCTGCGTTACCGTCTTAACTGTTGACTCGTTCTCCGAAAAGTCACCATCTATCGCTCCGTCGTATACCGAACTGAAGAACCCTGGCGATTGACTGCCCACTTTATCTGTCATACCGAACTCCTGTCGTTTGGGGAAACAGTACCCCCTTTATCTCATTGACCTTATCGAAAAAACGCACTGAAAAGTTGCCTCTCATCCGTTTCACGAGTAACCTGCTACCGATTGACCTCGACACCGGACGTTATGCGATCTACTGCTGCTGCGACTCTCAAAGAGATCACCGGCCTGTCCGAGTGCCCTTCGTGCATCGTTATTACCTCTCCTGACAGGGTGCGCAGAACCAGAACACTTGAGTACCTGCTCAAACACTTCACTAAGAATGGCATGAGTTCCCCGCGAAGCTTCGCGTTCGGTGAGCAAGGCCGCTCGAATCCATCGGCGTTCCTGCGCGACCTTGAAGAGCCATCACTCTTTGAGCCCACTCGCTTTGCGATCATTCGAGCGATCGATATGGCGAAGGCTACCGACGTCGAGCCCATCTCCGATTTTCTACGCAAAAAGATCCCAGGCGTGCACCTCTTTATCGTCGGTGAAACACTCCCGAACACTCCAAACTTCAAAAAGGTCCTTGAGAGCCACGCGACACACCTAGCCTTCGAGCAGCTTAAGGGCGCAGAGCTCAACCGCTGGGTCGAACGTGAGGCGAAGCAGAATCAACTTCACGAGATCGACGATGCTGTTATTGAGCTCATTATCTCACTCGGCAACGAAGACCCGGAGGCGATTGCACAGCTTATCGAGAAGTTCTCGCTCTACTTGGGAGGCGACAAGCCAACCCAGGATGCCCTCCGCGCACTTGAGCCAGGTCGCGCTCACGCGAGCGATTTTGAGCTGGCAGATACCTTACTAGGACGAAATCGTGGAGTAACGGAAACTCTCCTCACACAACTCATGAATCAAGGATCGAACCCCTTTATGCTCATGGGACTTCTGACCAAGACCTTCACCTCTCTCTTGCGGATCCGCTCCCTGCTCGACAGTGGCGTTAGCCCCAACGACATACGCAACAGTATGGGGCTTTCGCCGTGGATCTTCTCCAAGTACCTGCCGTTGGCGAAACAACGATCGGCAGCAGCACTATCCAAAACAGTTGAGTCGCTGCTCGTTGCTGACTTCCGACTCAAAGACAGATCGCTCGGGCCAGCAGCACTCCTCAGCTCAGTTGCGCACGCCGCAGCAGGAGCAGGCAGGTAATGATATCCCGGGCCTCCAAACTGATACTCTGCGCAATCCTCGCTAGTGCCCACGTACACAGCGCGAACGCCGCAGCGCCCCGGTCTAAACAGAGATCCACCTCTCGTAAGGCTATCTCGAGAGTGCGCGCCAAATCTGCTTCCCTCTGGCCCAACTCGCGCTTCAGGGGATGGGATTATCTCGTTGAGCGGCTTAAAGACAACGGCGTGAGCGAGCGCGACCTCGTTGCAATCTATTCCGATCCACGCATGCCGGAGCGAACCTTTGTGCCTTTCAGCGTTAAACCGAAAGAGCCCTCATCGATGTATACCGGATTTAAGCGCCCACACCATGAGAATCTTGGAAAGGAATTTATCGAGCAGCACGCTGAAACCTTTCAAAGGATGGAATCCAAGCTCCAGGTACCACGCGAAGTGGTCGCCGCAATTATCGTGATAGAGTCGGGAGCTGGTAAGAACACCGGCGACCACCTCCTGATCTACCGCCTCTCGCGGCTAGCAACCACGAACGCTCCAGACAACCTGCGTGAAAACTATGTGGAACAAAAGAAGCTCAACCACAAGGTTGTCTTTGATGATGTACGGCGACGCGGCGGGTACCTTGAACGGACATTCCTCCCTGAGATCCCTGCGCTCATAGAGATAGCAAGGAGAAACAAAGTCGATGTACTCACCATGAAGGGTTCATCTGCTGGAGCATTTGGACTCCCGCAGTTTCTACCCTCGGCGTTCCTCCGGTTTGGCATTGACGGAAACCGGGATGGAATCGTGTCACTCCACGACGAAATCGATGCCATCTGGTCTGCGGGCAACTATCTCGCGAGCTTCGGGTACCGCCATAATATCCCGCTGCAAGAAAAGCGTTCAATTATTTGGCGCTACAACAAGAGCCCAAGCTACATCGATGCAGTTCTACACCTCTCAGAGCGCATTCGACGTGCGCAGTAGGCTCACGGTAACATCGAGCCTGAGAGCAGCACTGCGGCGATTGTAAAGTAAAGAATTAACCCAACAACATCCACCAACGTCGCAACAAAGGGCGCTGACGATGTTGCCGGATCGAGCTTGAGTCGCTTGAGCGCCAGGGGCAACATCGATCCAGCGAGGCTTCCCAATGTTACAACTCCCATCAGAGAGAATAGAACCGTTACACCGAGCAAGAACCAGTGCGGCCCGTACATATCTGAGAACTGGGCTCCAACGACGATACGCAGGAATCCAACCATGCCTAGTATCGTCCCGAGCGCCCACCCCGTGATTAACTCACGCCGCATAATCTGAAGCCAATCATGCGTTCGGATCTCACCTACTGCGAGAGCTCGAATCACCAAGGTCGATGCTTGACTGCCTGAGTTACCACCACTAGAGATAATGAGCGGAACAAACAGAGCCAGCACTACAGCCTTCTGAATCTCCCCCTCGAACGTGGCCATGGCCGACGTAGTCAGCATCTCTCCGACAAACAGCACTATAAGCCAGCTCGCGCGCTTGCGAATGAGTGTAGCGATCGGTGTTTTAATGTAGGCGTCCTCAAGGGCCTCGCTACCTCCGAGTTTCTGAATATCTTCGGTTACCTCCTCCTCCTGCACGTCGAGGATGTCGTCAACCGTTACGATACCGAGCAACACTCCGTGCGCATCGACCACAGGGAGTGTCGGGCGATCGTACTTCTTAAAGAGCTCGACTGCATATTCCTGGTCACTCTGCACCGAAAGCGCTTCAAATTTGTAGTTCATCAACGAAGCAACTTCATCGTCGAGGGACGCAAGAAGGAGGCTTTTCACCGTCACCTCATCCACCAAGACCCCCTTAGCATCAACCACGTACAAGGTATCGAGCGAATCGCTCTCCTGGCCATGCGCTCTAATATGATCGAGCACCTCCCGTACCCTCCAATCCTCGTGGATCGTAAGATAATCAGGTGACATCAGGCGGCCAACACTACCTTCAGGATATCCGAGCAGAGTGAGCGCCACATCTCTATCCTCTTTCGGCAAGAGCGCCAACAACTGCCGGGCTGCTTCAGCCGGTATCTCCTCAAGGAGCGCCGTACGATCGTCGGCGGCCATCTCGTAGAGCAACCGAGCAGTCTGCTTATCGCCTAACCCATTCAGGATTGTTCGCTGCAGATCAACATCGAGCTCGGCAAAGATGTCAGCAGCAACATCCCGCGGCAGAATTCGGAACATGAGTACCCGCTCCTCATCTGAAAGGTGCTGAAAAAGCTCCGCTACCTCAACCGGCGCACTATCAACGAGCGTATCCCGAAGAGCGTGTAACTCTCGCTGCTCAATCAGTGCGGAAACGGTTTCAACTGCGATCATCGGGGTACCATGTACCTATCTAGAATAGTCCCTATCGTATCAAGGATCATGAAATGGCCACCACCCACTACTTTGTGAAAAGTGCTGCCCTCAATACCTCGATGGAGCCGCTCACCCATCACGAGGGGTACATAGGTGTCCGCATCCCCGTGCCAAATAGTCGTCGGCACTTTAACCTTGGCTAACAGTCCGCTCCAATCAGAGGCTAGCAGCATAAACTCACTTACTGTTCCGCGCACCCCCTGAGCGAGCGCTTCACGAATATTTTTAGCTAAAATCACACCAACATCCCGCCGCGAAACGACCTGGCGGTCAACGTTCGGCAAAAGCACACCGAACCACAACATGACCAGACGAGGATAGGCGCGCCACAGATGGGCAACGCTCGACACCACCCACTTTCCAAGCCACGGGAGCTGCCTCCCCAGCACCAGCAGTGCCTGATTGACCAGATTCATCCCGCTGGTAGAACCCGTACCATCAAGTGGACCAACGCCACTCACGATCGTTAGACCACTAACCCGCGCAGAGAGCAACGCTGCAGCGGCGATCGCCGTCGGCGTCCCTCCAGACACCCCAAGGATCTCAAACCGCTTCACTCCCAAGTGATCCGCAACAAGCACAACATCCTGAGCCCAATCCTCAAAGCGCCTCTCCGGATACCACTCCGAACGACCAAACCCCGGTCTATCCAGCGCAACAATGGTGATACCACGGGCGAGCGCCTCGCGGTGCGCTACCGTGGCCTCGATTCGGCTCGCCGGAAAACCGTGGCTATAGAACACCACCTTTTGCAGATCCGCA
>JBIKKR010000173.1:0-6099 GCA_044360225.1 Bdellovibrionota bacterium
GAAATACCGCTCGGGAACTATGCCTCCGATGGCGGCAAACGTCCCAAGCCCGAAGAGCCGTATGTGAGAACCACAAGTACGGTTCCGTGAGAGCCGGGGGAAGGTAACTTCCCCTAGCTACTCGACCCCAGCTATTCTCATTCATTTTTTCAAAAATGAATGAGGCTGGGTTTAATTTCTAAACCGCTCCATGTCCTTGGCTGTCAGCATCGTTGCGTACGAGAATCCTGATGTGTTCCACGGATAGTGGTTAATCGAATATCGCAGGAACTTCTTGAGGCTAATCTGCGAGAAGTCTGGCACCCACCACCCGCGGAGGTTAACTCGGCGCTGGATGTACCCCTCTGGGATCTCTGAAGGTTCGTGTTTCTCTTTCCATGAGAGGAAGATGTAGGCAAACTCCTTCATCTCCTCCTTGTCCTTCAGTGAAAATTTATACTCCTGTGGGATAACACGGAAATACCAAGTGAGCGGCCACGTTGATTCTCCGGTGGCGTACACCTTAGGCCGAAAACCGTTTCGCTCATAGATCACCCGATCGATGATATCTTTGGCGAATTCAGCAAGCTCGTAGGTCGTGTGTACCTGGCTGAGGTACTCAGTCTCCTTGCCCGCGTACAGGTAGTTTGTCTGCACGGCTGCTCGCACCAAGAATATAGCGGTGATAACCGTAGCCCAACGACCAAGGTGCATCGTTCCAAGGAACGTTTGACTAGCATCCCGTCCAGCCGCATCCATCCGAGCGATGAGCGCTGCTCCGATAAGTAGCGCACCGAAGGCGACAAACGCGATATTCTCGCCCGAGAAGCGTTGTGTCGGATCGCTCCACTGCTCAGCGATAAAGAGTATCCCTAAAAGTGCCGATGCAGCACCCACCCAGATACATACCAGAGGAACCGAAGCGGTCTTGTAGTTAAACGGGTACTTCTTAAAGTAGTCCTGGTAAAAGAGAGCTAAGTACGGGAGGGAGTATATCAGCGGATACACCGATAACCATGGGACCTTCTCACCGAGGTAGCTGTAGACAAAGAATGTGGCAGAGAAGAAATACCCCGCGGTGGCCAACACTCGTTCACCTCGCAGGAGGTGCTGAATGGTGAGGAGTGGAGCGTGGCACAGCAACACAAAGAGACCGATAATATCGAGGTGATTCTTGAGTTTGAATGGCTTCCAGAGTGCATTCTGCTCTATCGTCTTTGGATCGGTTGCTACGCACGAGAGTATGATCCCCATAACGACCAGTCCAGCAAAGAACTGAATCTGCGGAAGTGCTCGTCGATGGAAGAGCACGAGGTGTGTTAGGAATGCCGCAAAGATCGGCAGCTCGTACCATGCCGTGACATAGATATGAAAATTAAATGGGCCTTTGATACGCTCCATTGAGTGATGGGCCGCCCAGTATTCAATCGCTTTACCGCCGAGGCCATCGATAATACCCTGTGGGTAGCGAAATCCAGCTCCGTAGAACCATGAGTAGACTACTCCACACGTTACGAGGCTGACGCAGAAGAGCGGAAAATTAGATCGCACAAAGCGACCCACTCGGTGCAGGTACGTGTCCCTGGATTGTACGATGAAGAGCTGAAAAAATGCCTCAAAAATGAAGAAGCCAGCGACTACTGCGACGGTCACAAACACGTTCTCTTTGGTACACCACTGAATGGTAAGTCCGAGCATGACTAGGAGCGACTTCCATGCTTTCGGGGCGATGGTGAACCCGAAGAGCGAAAAGAGCATTCCAGAGACTACCCAGTAGTCTTCACGTAAGAATCGAGACCAGTAGATCATCGTTGGAGAGAGCGCAACGTATCCGGTCATGAGTAGCGTTGTGGTGGGGTAGAGATATCGTCGATAAAGAAAGGGAACCAGCATAAAGAGCGATCCCATAATGCACACCGGAGTGCGGGCCGCCCACAGCGAATCGCCAAACATGGCATAGATAAAGCGCATCGAGTTGTACAACATCGGCCCGTGGAGCATCGGGTCGTACTTGTAGTAGTTGGTGTTCGGGAAGTCGTAGAAGTAGCGGCCATACATGCCGTGAAGCGACTCATCGTGGTGGTATGGTCGCATGTCCAGCATCGTCCAGCGTAACATCAGTCCGAGGACCACAACCCCTGCAAAGAGTGCCCATTGAACGGGAGTGAAGTAATTGGTCCAGTCCTTGGCAGATTGCGCTGGTGTGGTCGATGCAGAGTTCGCCGGACGGTGCCGTTCGAGCCCACCAGTATCAGTGTCTTCCGAGGTTAGCTGCTGATTCGTGCTCTTTGATGTAGGTTGCGTTGAGTTTTTCGACATATACTTAAGCTCCAGAGCCGCGGTTGCCTACAAGAAGGGTCTCCGGCTCGCTACAAGCGTGACTACTATCAAATCGCGCGAGGATCTCTTTTGCAACCCTCCTTCCGTATCGAACAGCGTAGTTAGTCCCTCGATCCTCAGGATAGATCTGAGCCATCGTGCAGAGCCATAGCCCGCCGATCGGTGTTTCGAGGGCTGGGATGCTCTCTGAGTACCGCTTGGTGATAACAGGCTGGCTGAAGTGCGCCTTCCAAACATGGTGTGAAAGAATCCAGGAGCGATCGAATTCAGGGAATATCCGCTGAATAAAAGGGACGCAGTAGTCGAGCATCTCATCCGGTGAGAATGAGAAGAGTTGCTCGCTCGTCGGCAGGTACTTTGAGAGGTAGACGATGTGGTCGCCGCCATAGTTCTCCTTAGCATCGAGGTTGGTGTGCTCGATGATGCCGACGAAGGGAAAAGATGGGTCTGCAACGTTTAACCAGTAGGTGCTCGATAGAGAGCGCGAGAGGCGTAGTACGAGGCAGCTATTTCCGAGAAAACGGATTGAATCGCACTGTGCCCGATACGGTGCTGGCAGGTCGGGGGTCATCTGCACAAATTGTGGCAGCGGGACGGTGCACAGCACGCAGTCCGCACGGTGGATGCCCCGCTCGGTTTGCACGCCGACTGCTTTGCCGTTTTCAGTAAGAATCCGCTGAACCCCTGTATTGAGGACTACGGAAACGCCCAGCGCCTCAAGCGCTGCGCGGATGCCGTTGGTTAGAGCACCGAAGCCACCGCCAAAGTATACGAGGCTTTCACCGCCTTTCTTGTCGCGACTAGAACCGCGCAGTTTGAGCTTGTTCCACATCCAGACAGCTGAGACGTTGGGCGCCTCAACGCCGAACTTGCCCTGCATGAGAGGTTTCCAGATAGCGTCGTAGGCCTTCTTACCACCGATCTTAATCAGCCAATCCTCGGCAGATATATCCTCAAGGGGCTTCCAGTCGTTCACGCGACGAGCAACGAGCGCCATAATCCCCGTGCGGATGCGGTCAATAAAGGGGATTCCGGGAAAGGAGAGCAGATCAAGTGGGCTGGCGAGCCGGAAAATCGAATTAGTGAAGTAGAGTCCTGTATTCGATGCACAGTAGCGCTTGAGGTGGCCGAGTCCCAGTTCATCGATGAGCCCAAGCACATCGACATCGTTGGTAAACCAGTGGTGGTAGAATTTCTCGACTCGAATACCGGGCGACAGTTCAAATGTTCCGGCTAGGCCGCCGATGTCTGAGTCTTTTTCATAGATCGTTACCTTACATCCGGCCTTGCAGAGATCAAACGCTGCGGAGAGACCCGCATAGCCGGCACCGATAACGATAACCTCGCGTTGAGAAGTGTTTTTTGATTGTGTCATAACTTGTTCCTTACGTAGTACACCGTGAGTCTGCTTGTGAGAAGCTGCTGTGGCTCTTTATCGCCCGTTCTCCACAACTGATGTCTGCTGGCGGCCGAGGGGCTCGCCCTGAATGGTGTCTATCAGGTAGAGAGGGCGACCTTGGCCCTGCTCGAATATCCGCCCTACGTACTCACCGAGGATTCCCAAGACCGTGAGCTGTACTCCTCCTAAGAGAAGGATCGACGCCATAATTGAGGTGTATCCTGGGAAGCTTATGCCGAGAATCTTGAGTAGCACGACGACTACTATGTACAAAAACGCTAACAACGAAGTGGCAACGCCGAGGTAGGAAGCTAATCGCAGCGGTGCATACGTAAACGAAGTAATTGCGTCGATAGCGAGGAAGAGCGATTTTCTAAAGGGATACTTAGTAACTCCAGCGAATCGCTCGGGGCGATCGTACGGTAGAGCCTTCTGGTGGTAGCCGATCCACGAGACCATGCCGCGTACAAATCGGTGCCGTTCGCGTAGCGATTGAAGGGCATCGACGGCGCGACGATCCATAAGTCGGAAGTCCCCCGTGTCTCGCGGCACTTTGAGTCCAGCGATCTTTTCAAAGATTCGATAGAACGAATACGCGAAGAATTTCTTTGCGAGCGATTCGCCGTGTCGTACACGGCGCTGCCCGTAGACAACATCGTATCCGTCACGCCATTCGGCTATCATGGCAGGAATAAGCTCTGGCGGATCTTGCAGGTCAGCGTCGAGGATAACAACAACCTCACCCCGAGTTTGATCAAGGCCACATGTGATCGCTGTCTGGTGGCCAAAGTTACGCGAGAGTCTGATCGCTTTAACGAATCCATCCTCGCGGGCGTATTGCTGAATGAGGAGCCAGGTTGCATCCTTACTGCCATCATCAACGAGCACCACTTCAACAGGGCACGAATACTGTTTGACTAGCTCTTGCAGGCGTCGCCTAAGTTCCGGGAGTACCTCCTCTTCGTTGTAGCACGGGATTACCAGGGATAGACTGTGCGGATCCCGATTGCGAGGGGTTCTGACGGCTGATGATGCGGTTGTCACGGTACTTCTAAGCCTCTATATATTGAGTCGCTACACGTAGCAGCTAGCCCCAAGGTGTAGCATTACTGCTAGCTACTATTAGTGGGGCCTTCAACTAACTGATGCAAGGCTGAAAGAAGTCGGTGCTCTGGAGACAGTGTTTGTGTGGAAGGGTGGGAGGGCCAGGTTCAATAAGATGGAGTAGGTGCTCCATCTACTTGAAGTTGCTGGAGCGCTCCTGAGTGCTGTGGACCTTTCTGCCTAGATAGTTGATCATTGACCAGGTGTCAGTAACAGGGAGTGGCGCAGATGGATTCTATAACAGCGTGTGGTAGTTGCGGCACTGGAATTAGTGAGCAGATGAAGTTCTGTCCTGGATGTGGCAGGCGTTTGCTCAAGCGCACAAAGGGCTTTCTTGTGTCGGGTCTAGCTAGTGCGCTCGTGCTCTTTGGTGCGGCTCTTGGACTTCAGGTGGTTGCTCGCGAGGGGCGTGTAAAGCCAGCAGCGCACCCGGTCGGAAATGCTCAAGAACGAGCTGAGGCTCCTGCCGTTACAGAGAGTCCGCAGCTGGCGGCGATGCGTCGTGAGGTCGAGCGCTCTCCTGAGGACGTCACAAAGCTTAAGGTCTTGGCCGGGATGCTCAGTGATGTACTGCGGAGCAATCCCGAAGCCCCTCAGCAGCTCGTCTTTGAAGCGATCGATACTTTTAGCCGGATCTTGCAAAAAGAGCCAAATGATTCCGGCGCGCTGGTGATGATGGCTGACCTCTCCTTTGATCAGAAGGCATTCACCAAAGCGCTAGATTTGTATGAGCGCTACCTCTCCCAGGAGCCTGATGACCTCGGGGCTCGCTCGCGGTATGCGAGCACGCTGACATTTCTGGGGCGCTACGATGATTCAGTAGCAGAGCTCGGTAAGGTGCTAGCGCGTGAGCCACAGAACTTTCCAGCGATGGCGTACCTGGCGATCACCTATGCGCAGAAGGGCGAGCTCCTCAAGGCCAAGGCGATCGGCACTGATGCGCTGAGGGTAGCACCATCTGAGGATGCTCGAGCTAGGTTCTCATCATTTGTTTCTTCCCTTGATCCCGGCAATGCCGGGACGCAATCACAGCAAGCATCGAGCGCTCAGCCAGCGGCTGCTCCGGCAGATGTTTCGTCTGCTGTTGCGAGCTTTATCAAGGTTGTTGCATCGAATCCCGTCGCTGGGCCAAAGTTTGCCGGGTATGTGCAGCCCGCTGAGAGTATACTTCAACTGAAATTTAGTAATTTTCCGATGGCGCAGATGCCACCCTTTGCTAAGCAGAAGTTCTTTACTGGTTTGAAAGAAGCGCTCGCGCAGAGCAACCTTTCACAGAT
>JBIKKR010000036.1:0-20706 GCA_044360225.1 Bdellovibrionota bacterium
AACTCGCCAGAATCCTCAATTTAAGCGGGCCGGAGAGCTGAACTCTAAATTTGACCCCAATTCAAACAACAAATGCAGCCCTCTTTCAAAATTTAAGAGAGCTTGAAATTGCCTTGTATTGTCACTACAAAGGATAGGAAGATCAATCAATTTTCGATAACTAGGTGAACTTTGGTAACTGTCTGAAGATGTGCCGATTACATGTATGATGTTTCAGCCGAGATTGCAGAAAGTAGGTTCGAAAAGCGAGATTTGCGTCCTCGCGCCAGGGATTTCAGTAGCCAAGCAGAGCGGAGCAGGACAGGCTAAGTTACGAAAAATAGCATTTTACATACACGACCCCCGTTCCGTATACGAGGTGTCGGAATTTAGAAGTCATCTGGTGCGTGCTCAAAGGAGTCGTAGGAGGGTAGTTCATCGATAGCTTCGGACGCGTCGATGAACTTCGGGATCGGTCGAGGTGCTCTAAAGTCAGCGATTCCTTGCGATTTCATGATGTCCTTGATTGCATGGGCACCCTGGAAGAAGGCGATAATACGCATCTGAGCATGGCACTTGGGGCACTCTAAGGGGTCTATCTCGTATATGCGTTTTAGACACGCGGCCCAAGCGCTCCTCCTAACGCGCGTGGGGGCGCTGCCGGACGAATGGCGGAGGTTCCCCATCGGATTGCCCCTTGGGGCGGCTTCGCTTATGCATGCGCGCATGCAAAAGTATATCTGCTGTCTCTTTCTGGCCTTGGTTTCGTACCGCGGCGCTAGCGCCGAACCCAAGAGCTTCGCCGACCTCGAGCAAAAGTTCTCGGCCGTGGAGGCTCTGGGTTTCAAATACAGCGAGCGCGATACTCCGACTGGCGTCGGAGTAGGGAATCCTCGCGAGCCGATGGTGCGGGATTTCGAAGCCGAGGTAGCTGTTCGCGGCAAAAGCATGCATATCGACTACGGCAGCGCCGAGACCGGGATGAAGACCCGCAGGGAGGACACATTCATCGCCGACGGGAGCTTCGAGTGGAATCTCCAAAAGCTGAAAGGAGGATCGTGCCCGGCCTTCGTCACGAAATGCCCGGTGGGCTTCCAAGAAAGCCTGAACCAGAAGTTCGCGGCCACGGCGCCGAAGCTCGCCAAAGCTATACCGAACTGCCTGCCCTGCAAGGATCTCTTCGATCCGCAGCTAGCAGGGTCTGGTCGCCTCTGGAGCTCTATCGCACGCTGAAGGGCCGCGAGATCACCGAGGATGGGTTTGCCGCAGATAAAGGGCTGCGGAATTGGACGGTGAAGCCGGAGGAAGGGTACCACGCGTCGAGCTTTGGCTCGATGAGAGCGACGGCATGCTCAGGAAGTTCGTAGTCTACAATCCCTTAAGGGCTTCGAGGATCGCATCGAGCACGTCGGGACTTTTCCCCATGCCGTTAATCATCGGTACAGCTAAGGTGATCTCTCAGCGTGATTTCAATCTATTCACTTATCCGTACTGATACAAAACTCGGCGTAACCCAAAGCCTCCCGGTCAATCTCTCTCTAATACCCTAATCAGGTGCTCGCAGTTGCAAGCTATTCTTCAATATACCCCTGATATAATCTAATTTCTCCAGCAAATCCCGATTAAGCTGATTTGCTAAGACTATCTTTTGCAAGAGCTCCGGATTTAAAATTATCACCAGAGCGTATTTCCACGCGGGAGGCACCCCTGCTGCATCTTGATAACTGTCTCCAGTTAAACTCCAAACTTGAACCTCTGGAGCATGCGAGTCAGCGTTTCTGCTGTCACAAAACTGCACGTAGTATTGCACCGCCTTCGCATTACGCTTTCCGGTTAGCTTTAGAGATGTCTCTTCACGCCTCTGATCAATCGCCTGCTTAACTCTCTGGTCGAAAATCAACGCCTTCAAGTAAGAGTTCATATTTGGAGTACCTTTATGCTCGCCGCGATCAAAAATCTCTACTAGCCAAGCTTCAAAATCTTGGAGTCTATTCTGTCCATCAACAAACTCTGGGTTAAAGGCATTGATAAAAGACGTTACTGCTTTGGGATCAAATCTCCGCCTGGCGATTCGTAGAGCTTCGGACTCATCGGATTCTCCTCGCGCGACACTCTCAGCTAAATCGAGAATGAACCTCTTTGTTACTGCAGGCGATACGGTTTCAAGAGGAATTGCATAACTCTCATCGGCATGACGGGCCGGGATAGAATTTAAAAGGTTAACGGTCGCTAATCTAACGGCTGGAGAAACGCCTAGTCGCCCCGCTTTCGTAGCTTTGAATGGCGAACTCCCATCGAACTCATCCCAATAAAGACTTAATAGCGACCTGATGTGCTGTATAGCTAATAAACTATCCATCTTCTTGCTGGCGATACTAGCCAGTAAGGTCTCGGACACACTTATGTCTAAAGAGTTAAACCCACTTACCCGGGCATTAAATGACTGACCGTCTGGTAACGATTGATCTTTAACGACCGAGATGGCAAGCTCATAGAGCCTACCTTTAGGATTTGCTCTCACGCTCTCATCTCGAGTAGCTTCAGTACACCAATGAAGTAAACGATCGATCCCCCTCCATTGATCGGGAGGCCAACGACCTTTGAGAAGCTGCGCGGCTAAGCCAGACTTTTGGGGTATAAAAAGATTGATACCTTTAGCTGTCGGAGCTCCGTCTAAAGTAACGCCGATCTTAAGATTTTTACCGGAGCTATCATGCACTGAGCTATGCTGCACTGAGCTATGCTGCACTTTAACAGAGCGAGCGCCTTTAAAACCCTCAAGCTCCTCAATCAGGGCTCTTTTAATCATGAGATCAGTGACCCACCTACCAACTCCGGTAACAGCTTCGTTAATCAAATCTACCACGACTTTTAAATAGGACTGATTTCTTTGGGGAGATCTAATATCTTCGAATTTCCGCACTTGATTCTTTGCATAAATCGCCTGCTGCATCTGTGTCTCAAAATTTTGGGCAAAACTATCGCTCGCTCGCTGCTCAGCGTTTGCAGATGAATTCGTCGCAGCTGATTGATCGCTAGGTCCTCGACTAAGATGTAGCTCTGACAAGATCTTGGCCAGATAGGGTGGAGAGAGCACAACCTCGATACATTGTACATGGTGTCCCCCTGGTAAAAATTCGTCACCAGCAACACCTCCCTGGAGGATTTGCAACTGGAAGTCCGGCGCAGCTACTGCTGGGGCGACCCTAAAAATTAATTTATAATTAATATCTGTCCCTGCTCTTAGATCTTCAACTAGTGTTAACTTTCCTTTAATAGCCAAGATATTAAAGAGGAGATCGTCATCTCGGCTAAATGCCCCGATATGAGCTGTTGAAAGCTTTTTCAAGTAATTAAGAATAAGTAACTTAACGTGTTCAGCTCTCGAAGCCTCTTCAACCAACCTATATACCGCTCTCTGATCCTGAAACCCAGATGGGCCAGATTTAGGTGCTGCGCTTGGATGAATATCGTGTGGCTCGTCGGAATAGGTTTCAGATCCTTTTGCCCGATCTACACCGGAGGCGATTAGCTCTGCTAACGCTGCAGCCCGGGCCTCCACCGTATCGCACGGCGGAAAAGTCAGAAGAGGTTTCGGATCGACGCGAGGAGCTAATATCAGTTGATCAATTAAATCCTTCAAGCTCGGATCGACGTTCCTCAAGCGAGCAGCAGCGTCCGATAGGAGAGTAACTTGAAAGGGCCTTTGATCACCTGCCAAGCAAGCCCGAAGGTGTAGCAGTACCCGCTCATTTGCAGAGCGCTCTATCACATCACCTAGCCACGGATGAACAACTATGTGAGCAGTTGTGCGCGTTATTTTGTGCTCAGAGTTAAGGCGTGGATAAACAAGTGTCTCCTGCTTTGAAAAAGGATGAAGCTCGATTACTAAGTTGCGTTTACTGAGTTTGCAGCTCTGATTTATGACTCGCAATAATCGCGAAAAGTCCTCTCGAATCTGCTTGAAATCAGATCTGTCAATCCCGGGATAGAACCTGTTAAGCTCTGGGGATAGAGTAACCTTAAGTTGAGAAATAGATCCATCTGGTCTCCTATAAACTTCTACAACGAAAGAGGCCCCTGGGGGAACGGCGTTAGACGGAGCAGCGTCAGGCCCCAAACGGGAGCCCCCCAAAATATCAACCCTACATCCCTTTTCTCGTTGCACACCCCGATTGCAAGCCTGGTAGAGCGCCTCGATCAGCGGCTCGAGAGGAGCGGTATTTTGACCATTAGATCTTGACTGGAAAAACTCCCCTCTTCGGTCCTCACTATAGTACATAAGCCCGCGCTCTCTACTGTTTTCTTCCTAAGTGTAGTATGCCGACTGGCAAGCTAGATGCGGCTTAAGGTCACGGTGGGGTAGGGCATCGCAGTTCTCTTCCTTTAAAGAGGCCAAAAATGCGCGGAAATATCTGTTTTCATTAATAATAGCAGTTTTGCCCGCGAATTTTTATCCTCATCAAAACGTCTAGTGATTTCAAGTGCTTAAGCGGGAGGCTGCGATGCCCTGACGGTGGAGCACCGGCGACTTCCTAAAAACGGCTCTTAGGAATCTATGCTAAGTGTCCATAACTATTACAAAGTCACGCTATGCAACACCCTGTATCGCAAAACCAATCACCCCACCACCGAATCAAATGCCAAAGCTGCTGCCCCTAAGACACCCGAATTAGTACCGAGCCCTGGTGGGACTATGAATGAATCTATCTCTTTGAGAATAAGCGGGTGTTGAATGTACCCGTTTAAAACTCTTTGCAGGCTAACCCTGATAAGGGGAAAGAGCAACTGGTTCTGCACAACCCCACCACCTAAAATTACTCTCTGAGGTGAAAGGGTGCAAACCGTATTCGCCAGTGCCAGCGCGATGTAGTGCGCCTCCAGCTCCCATGCCGGATGATCGGGAGCCAACTCTGATGGACTCACCTGCCAGCGCTGCTCAAGAGCCGGGCCTGATGCGAGCCCCTCAAAACAATCATCGTGAGTTGGACAACACCCAGAGAAGGGATTGCGCTCTCTATCGTGAGGCAAAACAACGTGCCCCATTGCCGGATGAGTCAATCCGTGCATCAGTCGGCCGCCTATCATCCCACCACCACCGATACCAGTTCCGATAGTGTAATACACGAAGGTATCGAGACCCTTTGCAGCTACGGCTATCACGCACCAACCGACCTGTTTATCAGGATTCAGCGAGGTATTTCAGCGCCGAACCTGTTCCCCCTCACACCACCGTTTCACGAGCGCAGCGCGGGGGCGCCCACAGGGATTGGCGCCGGAAGCCCTGTCGCTGCAGAGATGATTTCATGTACTTCGGCGGATAAAATTGCTATCCTCGCGGCCGTTAGAGCGTATACCTACACAGGAGAAACTATGGCTCAGTATTTCGACGTTCCTGCTATCAAGTTCGAAGGTCCCGATTCTCGAAACCCCCTGGCCTTTCGTCACTACAATCCGAGCGAAATCATCGAGGGTAAGTCCATGAAGGACCACCTACGCTTCGCAGTAGCATGGTGGCACTCCTTCTGCGGAACAGGCAGCGATCCATTCGGCCCAGGCTGCGCCGTCCGCCCCTGGGATGACGGCTCGAACTCTCTGGAGATGGCATTGAAGAAAGTGGACGTGGCCTTCGAGTTCATGGAGAAGCTCGGTGTTCCTTTCTACTGCTTTCATGATCGCGACGTAGCTCCCGAAGGCAAGGACCTGCGCGAGACGAACAAGAACCTCGACGTCGTGGTTGCCAAGCTCAAGGACGCGCAGGCTCGCACTGGGATCAAGCTCCTCTGGGGAACCGCGAACCTGTTCAGCAACAAGCGCTTCGTTCACGGAGCGTCGACGAGCTGCAACGCAGACGTATTTGCCTACGCGGCCGCTCAGGTCAAGAAAGCGATGGAAGTGACCAAAGAGCTTGGCGGCGTAAACTACGTGTTCTGGGGCGGTCGCGAGGGGTACATGAGCCTTCTCAACACTCAGCTCCGACGGGAACTCGACAACCTCGGACGCTTCCTCAGCATGGCTGTCGAATACCGTAGCAAGATCGGCCTCGATGCCCAGTTCCTGATTGAGCCCAAGCCAAAGGAGCCGACGACCCACCAGTACGACAGCGATTGCGCAGCGTGTATGGCGTTCTTGAGAACGTACGGCCTCGAGAAGGAGTTCAAATTCAACATCGAGACCAACCATGCGACACTAGCTGGACATTCGATGGGACACGAGCTTGCCTATGCCAGCAGCTACGGAATGCTCGGCTCCGTCGACGCAAACCGAGGAGATGAGCTGCTCGGCTGGGATACCGATCAGTTCCCGACCAACATCTACACTACTGCACAGGTCATGCTTGCAGTGCTCGGGCAGGGTGGACTTGGTCGTGGAGGTCTCAACTTCGACGCCAAGGTGCGCCGAGAGAGCTTCGAGCCAGTTGATCTCTTCTATGCTCACATCGGAGCGATGGATGCGTTTGCTCACGGACTCAAGATCGCTGCGCAGATCCGCAAGGACGGCGTCCTCAAAGAGATGGTGGATCAACGCTACTCGTCGTGGGAAAAGGGCATCGGACTTCGGATCTCCGAAGGTTCCGCGAATTTCGAGACGCTCGAGAAGTATATGCTGGAGAAGGGCGAGATATCTTCGAACGTGTCGGGACGCCAAGAGCTCTTCGAGATGGTGTTAAACCGTTATCTCCGTTAGAAAGGAGGCCAGGGAAACCCTTCGCCTGCGAAATCAGCACATGCCGGTGAACACAGGACTTTGCCTCGCTTTGTCAGGAGAATCGGCGGGGAAACACCTCGGTCATCGGCTTCTTTGAAGCGCGGCGGTCCCGATCGATATGATTACGGCAGGGGCGCCTCGCTTTGGGAAAGAACATCTCCGTCTGGTGCTTTGACGTAAACTTCGCCTCAAGCACCCAAGGCTGATATGTGCTCCGGGAAAAAAATCCGCTTAGGGCCAACTATCAGGAGATCCAACCTGCGCTCACAAATCGCTATTAAAGCGAAACCTGTCGGCGAGAGATTGCTCACGGAGGAGTCTTTCAATTTGCCAAAAGAAGAGTCGTATGACTGAGGATCCTGGAATCGCAAGCTGAGGAAGGAATCTTGGCTGATGAATTTCTGCCTTGAGCATAGTGTAATCTTGCCTGATAGGCTCAACCTCCTTAAGTGATTTTGGGCCCCCATCCCTGGTACACACTAGATTTAAACCCCATAAATTCAGTAGTTTACCTTGGCGCCAATGCTTTGTTTATACAACAAGTGTGTGGCAGTCAAAGCATCAGCTCAAGACTTAGGTTAAATGGCGCGGTAGTAGTACGCCGCAGTTCTTTTTCGAAGGGAGGCGGAAAAGTAACCCCGCACCAGAGCCTCCACCAGAGCCTCGGCACCAGAGCCTCGGCACCTTTGCCACAATTCAACTTACGCAGTCGGCGATACATGCTCGATGGACTAATCCCTCGCTCCCTGCTGAACACCTCTAGGCTCTGGCCGCTACACGAATATTCCTTCAGTATTGAATCCCACTCTGCTTTGCTTCGGTATCTTCTCATCTTTACCTCACCATGAATCCAGCACTACGAATATCGAAGTGCGAATGAGGCTTGTAGCCGAGCTGGAACTAGAGAGATAGCGGACTTAGTTACGGGTGCTTACGAATATGTGCTGATAGTGCCGCAAGAAACTCAAGTGCATCAAACTCGCGAGCTGCGCCGTCTTTGGTGGTACAGGTAACGATGTCGTCTTGTATTGAGAGTTTTTCAAGCGACAAGGGAGCTCGCTCGATATAGCGTGCTACGAACTGCTCGCTTTCTGTGTGAGCGAGTACCCGTTCAGCGAAGGTTTCTTCAATAGCGTTGAGGTCTACCTCAGTGAATCTGCAGAAGGTACCGTCTTTTCAGTAGCCATATGCCAAGAGTCCGTGAAGGTGCGGGTGCGATATCGCCAACCCCGCACTTGGCCCTGCCAAGATGCCGCCCCTGGTAGGGGCTGGTTCAACGCATCACCTGCCGTCTGCACCGTAAAGATGGCAGCGAGTTCACGCTCGTCGATGCCGACTACCTGAAACAGCGCTCCCCAAGCGACACGGAAGAGGATGGTATTGAGTTTGCGGTCGTACTTAAAGAAGACCCGCAAGCGTTTGGGGATAGTAAAGATCGTGTAGCGATGGGGGGCGTCCTCAATTACTTCGCTGTGGATATGCTCTGCGAACTTCACTGCCCGCGTAGCTCCGCATGAGGGAAACACCCCTCTGCGCTTGCAGGAGAAGGCGATAAGGAGGGAGTGCTTGCACCCGTCGCAATACACGCGGGCAGCTCCGTGTGCAGCCTACACCTCAATACAATCCTTAAATGCCGGTACTACGGTGTTCCACCCGAGCTCTCGCTCAAGAGTAGTGCTGAAGGTCTTGGCACTCTCTGGTTCACCATGCACAACTGCCACCTTGCCGGGCGTTCCCGTGCACGAACGACACCACCTTAAGAGCTCATTCTTATCGGCATGGGCACTGAGCCCACTCATTTCACAGATCTCAGCTCGCACTGGGACCTCTTCCCCTAAAAGGGTCATAGTTGAGTTGCCGCGTTTCAGCCAATCGCCACGCGATCCTGGGGGCTGAAATCCAACAAAGAGGATCGTGTTACGTTCATCGGAAACACGGTGCCTGAGGTGGTGGAGGATACGACCACCGCTTAACATTCCACTTGCTGAGATGATGATCATGGGTTCGTGGATTGAATTAAGCTTGATTGATTCAGCGCGATCGCGAGTGAAGTAAATCTTGGAAAAGTTAAATGGCTTGAATCCCTTTGCAAGGAGTGCTCGCGCGGCTTCATCGTATTCGTTGGTATGGTGTTGGTAGATCGAGGTAGCATCCCGGGCCATGGGGCTGTCGATGATTACGGGAATGTCGGGGATACGTTTTGCAGCTTTGAGCTCACGTAGGTAGTAGAGGATAGTCTGGGTACGGCCAACCGCAAAGCTAGGTATGATGACGGCTCCACCACGCTTTGATGTGCGGTTTATAATCGCTGCGAGCTCCTCGTGTGGGTCGGCGTCACGTTCGTGGGTTCGATCGCCATAGGTGGACTCGATAAGGAGGAGATCCCCAAGTTTCACTGGTGCCGGGTCTACCAAGATTGGGGTGTCATATCGCCCGACGTCTCCAGAGAACACAATCCTCTTACCGCCGATTGTAAGGGCAATTGAGCAAGCCCCGAGGATGTGACCCATAAGTGACCACTCAGCTGAGATACCTGGAGCGATGGTGATGGAAGTGTTTATCGGTGTGGGTTTGAGTAGCGCTACTGCTGATTTGGCCTGGTCTTCCGTGTAGAGGGGGAGAGGCGGTGTATGGCGTGAGCGCTTGTGCTCAGCGCGGAACGACGCTTCTTCCTCTTGAAGCCGAGCACTGTCCAATAGTAACAATCGGGTTAGCTCGGCTGTAGCTGGTGAACACCATACAGGAGCCTTAAGGCCTAGTGCGTGATAACGCGGAAGGATTCCAGTGTGGTCGATATGGGCGTGTGTAAGGAGCACGGCATCGATCTCGCTAGGGCTGAAGTCTGGGGCCTCCCAGTTCTTCTCGCGCCAGGTGCGCTCTCCCTGGAACATGCCGCAGTCGATCAGGATAGAGTGTTTTTCGTCTGATACAAGATATTTCGACCCGGTAACGGTTCCGGCTGCTCCAAGGAAACGAATGCTTACTGGCATAGAAACTCCTGACGCGTATTACGCTAAACTCGCCTTTAAGCTCTGATAATCGGTCTTTCCGCTGCCAAGCACCGGTAGAGCCGCCATCTGTCTGACCTCACTGATGTGCACCAAGGGAGGGAATCCAGCTTCCTTGAGGTAGGCGTTTGAGCTCTCGATCGAGAGACTGCCAGCGACAAAAGCGATCAGCTTGGGCCTGCCGTCTCCCTCGTTGCCCTGCGTAAGCACCGCCACAGATGGTGCGCCATCCGGCGATGGCACACGCTTCTGGAGCGCTTCTTCGACGGCACCAAGACTGACCATCTCACCTGCTATCTTGATAAAACGCTTCAAGCGACCGGTGATAATGAGCGAGCCATTCTGCATAATGCCGAGGTCACCTGAGTTGTACCACCGCTCCTTGCGATACTCGATAAATGGGTCGAGTGTAGGATCGAGATAGCCGTTAAAGACGCTCGGTCCCTTGATCAGGATTAGCCCCTGATGGCCCTCAGGAACGGCCTCTAGGCTCTCTGGATGAACGATCGCGATGTTTACCCCCGTGATGGGCCTACCGACACCAACGCGCGGCTCTTGGGGCCGCCCAACGCTTACTACGGGGCTGCATTCAGTGATACCGTAGCCTTCAAGGATCTGCATTGCAGGGCTGATCGTAGAAGCCAAACTGAACAGATCGTCTGAGGCGCGCTCTGCCCCGGAGATCAGCGCTCGGAGTGTTTCGAACTGATCTGCGGAGCCCGCCTTCAGGATCGATTTTAAAAAGGTCGGAGTACCTGCTGCGATTGAAGCTCCCCACATCGCGATTCCTTTGGCGATCTTGCGACTCTCATTTGGATTTGGGTGGTAGGCGACCTTGAGGCCCGTCATGAGTGGTAGCAGGGTGCAGATTGTTAATCCAAACGAATGAAACGGCGGCAGGAACCCGAGTAATACGTCATTGCGCGAGATGCTGAATGCCTCCAGTACCCCTTGAACGTTGGACATAATATTGCGGTGCGTTAGCGGCACACCTTTGGGGAGTGCCTCGGAGCCGCTCGTAAAGAGCACAACGGCAGGCGTATCTGGATTGAGTCCGATCTGCCCGAAAGCTTCGAGAATCTGGTGAGTCGATTCTCGCGATAGCCGTTTGCCTGCGAGCTTATCTTTGAGCGACATCTCTTGGACAACCTGTTCAAGGAGCACAAATCTCTTTTCAAGAAATTCAAGATCCGTTGGTAAGATATCGAGAAAGCTCTCAGCGGTGAATATGGCATGCAGACCCGTTGTATCACAGGCGTGCAACAGTGAGCGTTTACCGGCCGTCCAGTTTAGGAACACGGGAGTCTTGCCAGATAAGATCGCAGCCATGGTCACGATTGATCCGGTCACCGAAGCTGGTAGTAAGATACCCACGTGAGTTCCTGGGACTCGCGCCATGTATCGAGCGAGCGTCACTACTTTGAGCTTGGCAGTGTTCCACGAAATGACTCCAACGCGCGGGTCTCCGACAGCGGCCTCTTTGCCGAACCGTGAGCATGCTATAAGAAAGGCCTCTGCTATCGTTGTGGCAGAGCGCAGCTCGGGATGTGCTCGGGATTGATCGCCAAGAGTCCATGAAGCTGGAACCTTGAATTCAGCTCTCGGTGTTGAAGAGCTAAGCTGTCCTGTCGCGGCTCTCATCAGGGAGCCGATGGTCAGTAACTCAGAAAGCTCTACATCATTCACTTCGAACTCCCTGTCGAGCCAAATTAAAAGTTCGGCGGTTGTTAGTGAGTCGATACCGAGGTCGTCTCCGAGGCGTGTTTCCGGAGTGAGTGTGGCGACGGGTACTTGAGCCACATGAGCGATACGAGCAAGCACTTTGTCGCGTACTTCAGCCGGCACTGTGTCGAGAGAATCATTGTTGGCCGTTTGCTCCGGCAGAAGAGGTAGTTTTTTGAACAAGCAGCTGTGGGATATCAGGCTCGGAGTCTCTGGCTCAGGAGAGTTGTAGTAGCCCTCAAGGTACTTATTGATTGCCAGAGGATCTCCGTCACGCGGAAACCCCGGTGGATTAAATGAGATCTCAACCGAGACAGGCCTCCTTGGAGTGAATAACAGTAAGTTCTGTAAGAGAATGCGAATGCCACGCAGGCACGTTCTACCAACGTCTGGCATTGCGCCCCCAGTTGTTGCTTTTGAAAAGATACTGCCACAGAGGCCACGGATCTTTACAACGGCTACGTGTGCATTCGGATATCCACGCAGGATAGAGTGGACCCCTGAAGCCCCCCCGATCCGCTCTGCGCCAGTCACGGAGAGTCGGCCCGATGGATACATGAGGACGTTATCGCCGTATTCAAGCGATTGTAATATCTGTGCGAGGCTGCGCTCGATTCGGCGGCGTTTGTAGGGACCAGACTCGAAATCCATATCGGCCATGGGGATGGCTCGAATCCGCGTTAAGATCGAGTGCAGCAGTGGTAGTCGATACATACCTTCAATGACGACAGGGCGGGGGTGCAGGAGGTCCCAGAGCAATGTTGTCACGATTACCGGGTCGATCTCTGCTGGGTGATTCGGTAGAACCAACACGCCACGTGTTTGGGTTATCTGTTCGAGGCCGGTGACGGTGATGCGGTAGCGTAAACTGAGGAGACGCTGAAGGATTCGTGCCAACATACACGGCTAGCTTTCACCGAGTTGCACGTGAAGGCAATAGTTATTGTGCCGGGCACGTATAGGCCTCCACATGGGCCGTTTTGGGCCCTTGAGCTGCCTCTTTACGGGTTGCTAGTAGTTGGTGTAGCCTATTATCGGCTTTTCCGCTTATTTGTGCGCCTTTAGCTCAGTTGGATAGAGCATCTGGCTTCGAACCAGAGGGTCGGGGGTTCGAGTCCCTCAGGGCGCGTTCTCGTATCATACGTATCTAGGTATCGCTGCTGTCGATCGGGTACCCTCTCATGTACATAACTATTAGGAGCTCGGTGTAGCATGGCAAAGATCGTCGTGACCGGAGGTGCGGGTTTTATTGGATCTCACATCGTTGATCGCTTGCAAACTGGAAATGAGGTTCATGTTATTGATGATCTCTCAAGCGGCTCTCGGGGGAATCTTAGCGGGGATGTGCAGCTCCACGAGCTCGATATTCGCTCTGAGCAGGCAGCCGATTTAGTGGCGCGGATCGAGCCCGATGTGTTGGTCCATGCCGCAGCGCAGATTTCGGTGCGAATCAGTATGGAGCGCCCTTCAGTTGATACGGATATCAACGTGACCGGACTCATAAATCTTCTGACACCGCTGTGTCATGCTACACGTAAAGCGCATGTTGTCTTTCTGTCATCAGGTGGTGCCTGCTATGGAGAGCAGGAGCTGTATCCGGCCCCTGAGTCACATCCTGTGCGGCCAGAGAGTGTCTATGGGCTCTCTAAACGAGTGGGAGAGATGTATCTGGAGTTCTGGTCGCGTGTGTGGGGTGTGACGAACACGTCGCTGCGTTTGTCGAACGTCTATGGGCCGCGCCAGAACCCGCACGGAGAGGCGGGAGTGGTGGCGATCTTCTGTGAGCGACTGTTGGCGGGTAAAGACATCGTTGTGTACGGAACAGGAGAGCAGACACGTGATTTTGTGTACGTTGGAGACGTTGCAGATGCCGTGTCCAGTGCTGTCGAAAAGAGGGTAGTGGGTGAGTTTAACATCGGCACATCGCGCGAGACGTCGATTGGCTCTTTGGCCAAGGATCTTCGGGACCGCATATGCCCCAGTGCGGGTATATCGTTTGCTCCGGCAAAGGCAGGAGAGCAGATGCGTAGCGTTGTCGATAATGCGTTGGCAGCTAAGGCGCTTTCATGGAAGCCAAAGGTGGAACTTTCTGCAGGACTGCAGCAAACGCTCGACTGGTACAAACAGAAGGCCAGATAGTCGACTCGCTGTCTCAGCTCGGCTCCGGTGATGTAAGGAGCAGTTGCAGAGGATGTCAACTACATTGATCTCACTTTTCTTACCGAGTGTCCACGGTGGAGGTGCCGAGCGGGCGATGCTTGTGTTTGGAGAGGAGGTAGTCCGCCGTGGTTTTGACGTAGACCTGGTAGTGACTAGATTCGAAGGGCCACACGCCGGTAGAATTCCTCGTGGAGTTCGAGTGGTGGATCTGGACTGTTCGAGGATGCTTAAAGCGATTCCACGCCTTGCTCATTATTTGAGGCAGGTGAGGCCACAAGCTCTATTCGCGACGATTACTCATGCCAATATCGCTGCTGTATGCGCGGCTCGTTGGGCTCGTGTGACGTGTCCCGTCATAGTGCGCCAGTCGAATGCGCCGCGGGCTGAAAAGAAGGATAGTATCGGCCGCTACATATCTGGTCACATTATTCCATACGTCTACCCGCGTGCTTCAGGGATTATAGCGGTATCTGAAGGAGTCAGGTCTGAATTACTTGAATTGAACAATAGATTAGATCGGCTTACTACGGTTATTCCAACTCCCGTCCTCAGTGAGGAGGTTCGTCGCTCTGGTCTGGAAGCGCCGCCGCACCCGTGGTTCCAGCAGGGTGATATTCCCGTTGTTCTAAGCGCTGGGCGTTTAGAGCCGCACAAAGGAATGCTTGACCTCGTGAAGGCATTTCGGAACGTGCGAAATGTTCGGCGTGCTCGTTTGGTGATCCTCGGAGAGGGAAGTGAGCGGGGTCGTATCGAGGGTGAAGTGAAACGCTTGGGTCTCGCGGACGATATCTCTATGCCTGGATTTTTCGCTAATCCATTTTCCTTCATGAACAAAGCGAGCGTATTTGCGCTCGCATCGCACTATGAAGGCTTACCCAATGTTTTGATCCAGGCGCTGGCGTTTGGAACACCAGTTGTAGCCACCGATTGCAAGAGTGGCCCCTCGGAGATACTTGATAACGGACGTCTTGGAAGCTTAGTGAAGTTAGGCGATACGAATGCGCTGGCTAGGGCTATCCTTGAGTCGATTGATCTGCCAAAGCAGGAACTCGCCCAACAAACGGTTTGGCAGCGTTACGGAGCCGAACTCGCTACGACGAAGTATCTGGAGCTTGCTGGCTTGACCGGCTCTAAAACAACGCCGCATGCACCGCTTTAACCGCCCGTTCAGACTCTTCTTCTTTGACTACACACGATACACTCACCTGTGAACTGGCTTGAGTGATAATATCCGGTTCAATTCCCGCATCGCTTAAACTGAGAAGCATCGTACTTACAATCTTAGAAGATCCCTTTAACCCCTCGCCAACCACAGCCACTATTGCTCTTTTGCTTAAAACCTCAACCTCACCGAATTCTTTCAATTTCGGGATCGCTTTATCGAGAGCTGCCACATCATCAATTGTCCATGAAACGGTAATTTCAGAGGTCGAAACCAGATCTACAACCAATCCGAAATCCCGCAATACACTGAACAGGCGCGCAAGAAAACCTCTCGCATAAAACATCTTGGTTGAAGTGATACTCACAACGGAGATACCGCCCTTGGCCGTAACTGCGGTGGGAACTCCCGGTATTACGTGCGAGCTGTCCTTGATGAGCGTTCCTGGCAACTCTGGCCTCAGAGAATTTAAAACTCGTATCGGCATTCCGCCAGCGATTACCTGCTCCATGGTATACGGGTGAATAACCTCAGAGCCAAAGTACGTAAGCTCTGAAGCTTCTAGTGGTGATATGCTAGCCAAGACCCTCGCGCTCTCAACCTTTCGTGGGTCGGAACTAAAAACGCCATCAACCTCTTTCCAGATCTGAACCTCTGCTACTCGTTCCCGGCCAAAACCCCTGGCAATGAGGGCTGAAGTTAAATCGGTATAGCCTCTGCCAACAGTCTCCATCATTCCTTTGGGCAACGGACCAAAGAAGCCAGTGACAACAGGGACCTTATACGAATCGTCAAAAACCACACTAGTCTCTAAAAAGCGCTTAAATGCCACGCTTGCCGCTCGGTAGATCTCATCAGTGTCGGCGTTGAAAGGTACGTTCAATGCATGAGAGAGATCTACTGGAATTGATTGAACCCCAAGGATGGTTAAAATTTCCGATACAAGCATGGCACTTAATCGCTCTCCCACAGAGAGGATATAGTCCAGCGACCTCGGTGATGCTTCTTTGATAATTCTTATAGCTGACAGGAATTTTCTGACCTTCTCAAGTTCGGCCTCGATCCTCCCCAAAACAGCTTCACCACGAGCGCCTACTACTCCCGTAACAACGGCTTGATGTTGTACGAAGATACTGCGTAACTCAGCCTCAAAATCTAGATCCTGTTCGGCATTCTGTAACGATGTAAGGAGCAGGGTAGTTGACCCCAGTGATTTAGTTTGGCCGCTTATCGCTGAGACCACCACGATAGGAAAAGAATCGTTGAGACTATTCTTTATAATATCGACGATTGAGCGCAGCCTCTCAGGATGTCCGACACTTGTTCCGCCAAACTTTTTAACTACTATTTTTTTCATAGACGCCGCGTTTCTTTATGTTGAAGTAAATCTATCGTAACTGCCGATCATCTTCAACACCCGGCTCAAGAGCGGAACACGTTTTCTGTTCGTTTGGTAACGTATTGAGCACACCCGCTTGAATCTATGAGGATCCTGCATTTTGAGATGAATCGCGTGCAGAGATCCCTAACAGCAAGCCGAGTAAGATGAGAAAGGGACGTTGGTCGAGGATATTGTGGCTAAAGATTCCGCCAACGGCAGTGACTACGATGAGGGCTATGCCGTTTCTCGATCTTCGATGAATAAAAGTGAAGAACGCGGTAATTATCAACCCCACATAGAGGAGTAAACCCACGAGTCCATTGTTGACCCACTGCTGAATGTAGATGTTGTGAGGGAGCTCCGACATGGTGCGAGCGAATCCAGTGCCATGCCCCACGAGTGGCGAGGCCTCTATCAGATTTAATCCCTCCCGAAGAGCATCCATTCGCGTGCCCGCGGAACCGTCGTCAACGCGTTGGTTGTTCAGAAGGCGAGTGAGGCGCGAATTGCCCTGAGTTGATGAGCTCAGGTGTGAAAATGCAACTAGGAACGATAGCGCCGCCAGAGTTGCCACTACGAGCAGGAGTAATTCTAGGCTCCTGTGTTGGGGCGATAAATCTGAGCGACAGAGTCGATAGAATAGGAATAGAGCGACGAGTACGGCAAAGTTAATGATGCCGCTACGCGACATCGTCATGCAGATAATAGCGAATGTGACCAAGAGAAGGAGCGAGTTGATCAGTACTATCGCTGGCGCCGGCCACTTCCGGTGAAGGGATAAAAATCGGTTGTGGGACCACACGATCGGTCGGTTATGTTGTAAGGGGCATGGCGCGTCGCCGAAGTGAAGGCCCGCTGCACACAAAAGCACTGCGACGAGTGCCGCAAAGTTGGCGTTTCCGGCGAATCCCGCAGCGCGATTGGTGATCGGGGCGAATGTCCCAGGATGTGCTGTGTCGTACCACACTGAGTATGCCATAAGAACGAGGCTACAGAGGATCGAGCCGCGCAAGACTGAGCTGGTAATCGTGTGTTGGCCAGCAAGGGTAGCAACACAGACGATGCATGCTCCGTATGGGATCAGGAAAACCCACTTGCCGCCCTCATCCCAGTGTGTGCCTGGGAGCATCGAGAGTGCCAGCGCACATAGGGCTATGAGTGCGAGGGGACCTAGCACAGTGGCGTTGCCAGCAATGACCGACAATGGGCCAGGTGTGCGAGTGTCGACACAGTGACTTATGAACAGGTGGATACCAAACGGACTCAAGAGCAGCAGGCAGAGTAGGGTGGGGCTTGCAGGAAGCAACCCCGCGTGTCCCAGGGCCTGATCAGCGACGCAGAAGAAGAGAACAAGAACCGCAAAGCTATACGAGTTGGCGAGCAAACGAAGCAGCCGCTTCACTGAATATGTGAGTGTGTACATAGATAGCTGGAGTGTATCCGGAATCGATTGATTTCCCGCTGCTCTAGCGCATACCAGCAGTGATCGATATCGGATAGGGTGCTGTTTTTTATCAAGCCATGGTATCCACATCAGTAACTGATGAAGCGCGTCGAGTAGTTCGCGGATTTCAGTGGACCTACGCCTCGGTTGCGTTGCAGGGTTCTATGAAGCTTGCTGCGCTGATGATCCTAGCACGTCTCTTGACGCCGCGTGATTTCGGGCTCCTAGGGTTTGCGCTCCTCTGCACTAATTTCGTGGAGCGAATCGCTCAGGGTGGGATAGCTCCTGCACTCGTACAAGTGGAACACGCTACGCCGGATATAATCTCCTCCGCGTGGTGGATGAGCATAGTGTTAGGAGTGCTATCGACTATCGCCGTAGCACTAGGTGCAGATTATGTAGCCATATTTTTCGAAGAGCCGGAGCTGGCGTCGATCATTCGTCTGGTAAGTGTGGGGTGTTTCCTTGAGGCGATACTAGCTGTCCCAGAAGCCATGCTCCAGAGAGAGCTGCGCTGCCGTGAGATTATGCTCGCCGATAACCTCGCGTACTGTATAGGCATGGTGGGTGTTTGCACGACGTTAGCATTCGCCGGCTGGGGAGTGTGGTCGCTCGCCTATGCGCAGGTTTCTTTGAAGGCTGTGAGATTGGTCGTGCTTGTGGGGGCAGCGCCTGCCTTTACGAGGAATACCATCGTCTGGCAACACGTGAAGTACCTCACTCATATGGGATTCGGCTTTAGCCTCGGTCGACTGCTCAATTTCTTCTCTCTCCAGGGGGACAATTTCGTAGTAGGGCGACTGTTGGGAACTGAAGCGCTCGGTATGTACAATCGCGCCTACCAGCTTATGACCCTGCCAGCTATGTACGTTGGTCAAGTGTTTGAGCGTGTTATGTTTCCGGCGATGGCTCGCAAGCAAAGTAATAGACAGCAACTTGCTGCGGAGTTCCTTGTAGCGCTTGAGGTGCTGACCTTGGTTGCGTTGCCATCTGGAGTGGTGATGTTTGCCCTGGCTCCTGAAATAGTGCTAGTCGGGTTCGGTGAACAGTGGCGCGGTGTCATTCCCGTTGTTTCCATCCTATCGTTCGGTGTTTTCTTTCGGACTGCCTACAAGTGCAGTGATACTGCGGTTCGGTCAGTTGGAGCTGTGTATTATTATGCCGGTCGTCAGGCAGTATACTCAGTGCTTGTCATCGGAGGAGCGCTTGTAGGTGCACTCGTAGCTGGTGTGCCTGGTGTGGCTTGCGGTGTGGTAGGGGCGGTAGCGATAAACTACGTGTCCATGACACGCTTAGCTATGAAACTACTCGGTGCACGTATCACGCACGTTGCGCGTGCGCACATGGCTGGGTGTTGGGCTAGTGTCTGGGTTGTAGGTGCTCTATGGGTATCTACTGACTTTCTACGATTGCATGCAGAGCACCCCGCTATGGTGCTATTTGGCGCCAGTATCGCAGCACTGCTGGCTTGGTGCGTGAGTGTTGCCTTAGCTGTCACCTGTATCCCGTTTGGATCTATGCGGTATCTCCGCGATTATATTGTTAAACCCAGCCTCATTCATTTTTGAAAGCCGAGTGTGTGAAAGTTAAGAGTCATGAGAGACTTTAGCTCTGAATGATACTGTTTGATGTTCGCAAAAAACTTGAGAATCGCTCCCTTGAAATCAGCAAACTGCTCATAGTGCCGATTGTATAAGACAATTTTTTTCAGGAATCGCCACAAGCGTTCAATATGGAGGCGCTCTCTTCTCATACACACTTTGGGTTACAGATCTTCAATAAGTCTTACTTTTTTCAACACCTAGATAGCCCCTTTCTGCGGCCCGAGTGTTTGTTGTCTTTTTCGGCGCAACTTGGCTCCGCCAAGATTGCGCTCGCTCTGCCATTGCGAGTGATTCTTTTCAAAAACTCACTCGCGCAGGGTTTAGTCATCGTGGAGTACTTGCTGGTCTTCTAACGCGCGCCTGAACCTGATAGGACGACACCGATCGTGCGGAATGCGATCCACAGGTCTAGCAGAAGACTCCATTTACGAATATACAGGATGTCGAGTCCCACTTTCCGTCTGTACCCATCTACACCATCCGGATAGCCCTGTATTACCTGCGCTAATCCGGTAAGTCCTGCCTTGGTCTTAAGTCGGTGGTTGAAGCGCGGTATCGCCTGTGAAAGCTGCCATGCGATCTCGGGGCGCTCAGGGCGTGGTCCGATAAGCGACATATCTCCCCGTACAACGTTGAGGAGCTGTGGCAACTCATCGAGGCGCGTCTTGCGAAGCACCCGGCCCACTGGTGTCACTCGATCATCAGCGCGGGCTGCAAGTGCTGCTCCGGTGAGATGCTCGGCATCAACTCGCATCGAACGGAACTTCCAAAGCGTAAAGGGGCGTCCACCCTCAGTAAGCCTTGTTTGGCTGTACAGTGTCGGTCCTGGCGATGTGACTTTGATGACGAGAGCAACAACGCCCATCACCGGCGATAGGGCCAGGATCAAACTGCCGGCTCCTATGATATCAATTCCTCGTTTAATGGAAGTCTGCAAGGTTTGAGCGGGTGCAGCGTCCTGGATTTCTGCCTTGATTTCGGTATGCAGTCGTTGAGTGCTAAACGGCCTCATATGACAATCCTCTGGTGAAATGTACAAGTGTAGCGCTCGCTGTATCGACGATCACAGCAAAAGCTCAAGATATAGGGTATCTCAGAGTTCTTGAAGAAATTATGCGCATAGTCATTCTGTATAACTCGTCGTGGTATGTTTTTCTGCTGCGGCAAAATCTCATCAGAACTCTTCAGAGTTTCGGTTGTGAGGTCGCTGTTATCGCGCCTGTGGATTCCTACACTGAGAGGGTCAAGAAACTCGGTGTCGAATTCATCCCGATTACAATGGAGGGAACTAGCCGTTCGCCGATTATCGAGGCGTGGACGCTATCGAGTATCTACCGAGCACTTCGGACAGCACAGCCGGATGTTGTGTTATCCTTTACGGTGAAGTGCAACCTATACGCGGGCCTGTGTCGTCGGGCGCTTGAATTTACTCACGTGGCAAATGTATCCGGACTAGGAGAGTTGTTCGATGGTCGAACAGGCGTGGCAAGTGCCGTAGCGCTGCTTTATCGAGTAGCACTTGCACGAACGCATGTAGT
>JBIKKR010000039.1:0-20466 GCA_044360225.1 Bdellovibrionota bacterium
TGGGGGTAGGCGGAGATCGGAAATCAGAAGGATTCAGCAGCGAAAGTTCGGTAGCACGGTCTTAGCTTTCCGCCCCTCCTCGAATAGGATCTGCGATGCACTACTACCCTGTCATTTGACCTAAGTCTTGGGTCGATGTCCTCATAGCTGCAACAGCGCTTGGCAAGAGGCGCGATAAAATAAGTTAAACGAGTGAATTTATGAGAGTTAAATCTAGTATGTACCAGGGATGGGAACCAGGGATGGGAACCAGGGATGGGAAACCAGGGATGGGAGCTTTAGGCCCCTAGGGAGGCAAACCTGTGCCTCCCTAGGGTGCATTGCTAGAGTAAATCGTTATAGTGTTCGACCATCACAAAGATCGCGCACCTTCACGTTGTAGCACTTTCCTGCGTTCGGAACGCGGACGCACATATTTGAGGCGACCTTCACGAATGCACCATCTCTTGTCGCACGACGAACTGAGGTAGTTGAGCACGGGAACTTGTAACGCGCTAAACACTCACCGCGGGTAACGGAACATCCCATCCGTGGGCCACTAGTGCAGATAGCCTTGCCCTTACTGTCATAAATTGTAGCACGGCCGAGCTGGAACGGATTGCGCCCCTGCGTTGCGATGATCGTGGGTTCTCTAAGGAATCCTGCGAGGGGAGTACCAACTCCACCTGTTCGTTGAACCTGATTATTCTTGTATTGCACTATCGCGCCGATACTTGAGCGCTCGTTAATGTTGTATACCGTCGGGCACACTGCGGAGAGTTGCGCCTCAGCGGAAACTACAGACATACCTAGCACTGCGAACAAACATAACACCAATCTTTTCATAGCACCCTCGAATTAGTTAGAACCTCTAAACATGCACTCTACTGCTTCTGTCTATCCCTGTAGTATCCTGTAGCTCGACTATTAGCGCAATCGGCGAAGTATATGATTTCTATGACCAAAAAATCGGCGATGACCCTGTTCCAGGCAACATCGCTGGTTGTTTGCCTGGGGTGCGGGGCCCCCGGGTCGCTAGATCGGACATTTACAGTCGATACTGTGTGCGGCCAAGGACCCTTACAGGAGCAAACCGCGAAAATTGTGGGTGGTAGGGAGTGCAGGTCGACAAATGGCACGGTCGTGAAGATTCTCCTTTTTGATGAAGAGGACAATCAGACTATCTGCTCAGGGGTTAGATTGAATAGATCTACAGTCCTCACAGCGGCCCATTGCCTCAATGAGTTTGTATTCTCGGTGTTGGTTGAGCTTGCCTCCGGCGAGCACCTAACACCTACAAAAATCACGATACACCCCGCAGCAGATAATCGTGGTTCTCTCTTTATCAATGACGCGGCGCTCCTTACTATCGTGCCACCTGCGGGAGAGATTCCCCCGCCTAGTGTGCCGATGGCGGAGAGTGTGGAGACGGGGGACACTCTTTCGGTGCTGGGCTATGGCGTAACCGATGGAACGCGCCCGGTTGGTTCTGGAGTGCTGCGTATCGGTGAAATGCGTGTCTCCGAGGTAACGACCGATTCAATTTTTAGCGATTATCTCCCTCCGACCATGTCAAATACCTGTTTTGGTGACTCAGGGGGGCCAGCTTTTATAGAAGATGGAGCTGGACGCCTTGTTTTGGCCGGCATAACGTCAACTGGTGCTAACGTGAAGTGCGCGGTAGGCGACAGAAGTGCCTTTACTAACCTCACTAATCAGACGCTACGCGAGTTTATCGAGCAAGGGATGTAACGTGTGCGAGCTTAGAAGCCATTTCAAAAATCCCCTGGGCTACGGTTCGCTGCGCTACGAGATCGCGTCGTCTTCGGGAGAAAACGTGCTCGCTGTATCGCAGCGGATACACCTGCGCGCGTTTTCTCCCTGCATTTTCGCGCTCTCGTAGCTCGCAGACCCTCGCCTGCATGGTATTTTTGAAATGGCTTCTTGACTCGTGCAAGATGTGATTGCACCTCTGCGGGAAAGTACTTTGGACTAGGACATTGAGTGTTGCTGGCGTTTCCCACTTAAGATATTTTAACCGAATCAACCGTTGACGATTATGGAAGAGAAACCCGATTCGCCACACTCCCCAACAGAGCGCTACTCGCAGAGAGGAAATCCGGCGTTTGAAGCGGTCATGGCTCAACGCACTGCAGAGAGAGAGAGAGGGTGCGTTCTTTCTGCCGCACTTGCGCTCGGGGATGCGGCTTTTGGATGTTGGATGCGGGCCTGGGTCAATCACGCTTGGTCTCGCGGAAACTGTCGAGCCTGGCGCTGTGGTTGGGCTAGATTTTCAGGAGCTGCAGATTCGTCAAGCTCAGTATTTGGCTGATGCTCATGGGATAACCAATCTGCACTTCCAGGTAGGGGATGCATACCAGCTCCCGTTTCCCGATGGATCGTTTGACGCTGTTTTTGCCCATGCGGTTTTGTGGCACCTGCGTGAGCCTGTGAAGGCTCTTACAGAGATGCGTCGTGTGCTCCGATCACACGGGGTAGTCGGCATCCGCGACTGTGACTGGGGTGGGCGCATCTACGCGCCATCGACACCATTACTCGATCAGTGGTGGGCTCACACGGTCAAGATACGAGAACATAATGGTGGAAATCCGTTTTTAGGTCGGCACCTCCGGCGTCTCCTACGCGAGGCTGGATTCGAGCGCGTTACAGCAGCGGCATCAACCTGGACCGCGGGTACGCGCGAGGAGGTTGCTTCGTGCGCAACGTTCTTGAAGGCGCAATTAGGCGGATTCGCATCAACGGCGGTATCGGAAGGATTGATAGATCGGGCTGGTATAGAAAGAGTGGCTGCTGAAATCGACGCCTGGGCAAAAAGCGATGATGCATTCTATGTGGATACTTACTGCGAAGCGGTTGGTTTTTGTTAGAACTAGAAGCCATCTCAAAAATACCATTCAGGCGAGGGGCTGCGAGCTACGAGAGCGCGAGAATGCAGGGAGAAAACGCGCGCAGGTGCATCCGCTGCGATGTAGTGAACACGTTTTCTCCCGAAGACGAAGCGATCTCGTAGCGCAGCGAGCTGCAGCCCAGGGGATTTTTGAGATGGCTTCTAGGCACAGAGATAGGTTCTTAGCTCAATCAGCAAAGCTTGGAGTAGCCGACTGGCGCAATGCACAGGTAAGTCGCGGTTGGCAGACTATCCGCAACTTGGAGCGTCTGTAGGTGAGATCCCTTTCTTGTTAGTTGGATGTTCGTGCAGAAAAGAGTATCGTGGTGAGAATGTCTCGCCGGCGTTTTGACGACGGAACTCGTTCACCATAGAGACGTTCGCTAGGACACTAGTCGCTCAAAACGTGAGGTTTACATGACGCCACCCTCTTTCGCTAGCTCGCCCACTCCTTGGTGGGACCGCTATTTTCAGGTGACTGCGCGCAAGAGTTCTTTGCGCACTGAGATTCTGGCTGGCGGAGTAATTGGGTGGGCGGGCTGTCAGGGAGTCATTATGCTTTTTTATCTAAAGGGAAGGCTGCGCCGTGTGCTTAGTGTGATGCTTCTCCTGGCCGCGGTGGTTGTGACTGCAGCGGATGGGAATACTGAGGAGCGCCCGCTCAAGGTGGGAATTATAGCCCCATTATCTGGTGCCGTCGCAGCTTGGGGCAAGAGTGTCCAGAGCGCTATTGAGCTTGCGAATAGTGAGTCGAGTAAGCCGGCGGAGTTGTTTTTTGAGGACGAGGAATCGTGCTCTAATGCAAAAGCGCTGACTGCATTCCGCGCGCTCACGAGCCAGAAAAAGATCGATCTGTTGATAACATCGTGTTTAGGTGGTGCGAGGGTAATTGCTCCGCTGGCAAAGGCTCAAGGATTGCCAGTAATTATTTCGGGACGGTCATCAACTGAATTTCAACGGGCACACCCGAACGCGCTGTCGTGGTTAACGTTGCTCAATTATGAAGGACAAGCGATCGGGGAGTTTGCCAAGAGTCGAACGTGGCGCCGCGCAGCTGCGATCGTGTCATCTGAGTATTTTGGATTGCAGTTTGCAGAGGCTGTTCGTACGGGATTAAACAGCTTTGCTCCTACTGTAGAACTTGAGGTCAAAGAGGCGGAGTTTGATGCCACGCCGAGTAGTGCTGAGGTTGTTGCCTTGCTGAGAAGAAAGCCGGATGTGTTTTTTCTTATGCTTTCGGAGCCGGCGGCAGCCGCAGTTGTTAGACAGCTCCGGGCGATGCGTTACTCAGGTGATATAGTTATGCAGTCAAGTATGCTTCAAACCTATGACAGGGGAGCACGTGCTCGTTTTCGAGGAGCTTTGCAACAGAAGTTTGAGATTGATTCGGTCCAATTTGCCAGATTGCAGCAGCTATTGAGTCAGCGGCTTGGACAAGAGGTGGCTGATGATTTTGTGTTTTCGTACGATGGATTTAAGGCTGTTCTTGCGGAGGCGAATGCTTGTCAGGTGTCAAACCCTGGCTCACTTGAGGAATGTCTTAACCAGCGTCTGAGAAATGAGGTGTGGCGGACGGGTGCGTCGGGGCCATTTCGATTTATGCGCGATGGTTCAACTGAGAGGCCGATGGTATTTAAGAGCATTACGGAAGATGGGTTTGATCCGGTGCATGATACAAAATAGCCGTTCTCTATCAGTGGGCAGTGTATCAGAATTTTAAGTAGGAGTAGCAAAAGCTCTCTGCATCGAGATGTTGCCTCTCTTGCCGTCTAGTGCGTCCACCCACGAGCACGGCGTAAGGCGCGGCGCCACGAGAGAGCTAAAGCGATCGCCTCAGTTATCTCGGCAGCGCTCGCTTCAGGAAATGAATGGGCGATCTCGTGGAGAATGGTGATAGGGCGCTTTAACTCCTGTATCGAAAACATCTCAAAACAGGCATCGGCCACGAGTAGAACACGGTCTTGTTGAGTGGTGCTTGAAGGTACTGGGGTGGTAGTTTCGGACATGAGATCACTGAGAGCTAAAACAACATCTGCATAGGAGATTAGCGGAGAACTATGCGGCCTGTATAGAGAGGAGTATTCAGCGGCTTATGATAATTCAGAGGCTGCTGTACGGATGAGTCGTTCTGGGATCGATTGAGCGACCTCAGGAAGTGGTCTTCAGGTGGAACATCGGTTTGTACTGCTGATTTCGGCGGGATATACGGCTTTTGCGCTCTGGCATGCATGCTGGAATGCCGATAGATCTGCTAGATGATTCAAAGCAAATGAGGAGAGGCGCGAAAGTATGACTGCATGGTATTTGAGCTACAATGGGCAGCAGTTGGGCCCATTTGATCTTTCAGTAGCACGCGCAAAGGCGCGTGATAATCGGAACGGGTATGCCTGGCGCGAGGGGTTTGTAGATTGGTTGCCGATTGCTGAGGTTCCTGAGCTTGCGGCGGGTCAGTCGCGAGCCGCTGCGACGCCACCCCCGATATCAAAGCTAACTTCAGATGTCATTGACTTTAAGATCGGGGGATCTGAGATGCAGTTCGTCGAAGTCGAGCTCGATCCTGGAGAATCGGTGATCGCTGAGGCTGGTTCCATGATGTACAAGGATCATACCATCGCTATGGAGAGTGTGTTCGGAGATGCCCGCGCGTCGCAAACATCAGTGGTTGATAAGTTGCTGGGGGCAGGCAAGCGTCTCATAACGGGTGAGGGGCTCTTTTTGACGGTATTTACTCATAAAGGACAGGGAAAGGCGCGAGCTGCGTTCGCGGCCCCGTATCCGGGCAATATTGTTCCGGTTGCACTCGATAAGATAGGCGGAGTATTGGTGTGCCAAAGGGATAGCTTTCTGTGTGCGGCACGGGGCGTTGCTGTTGGGGTTTTCTTTCAGCGACGAATCCTTACTGCACTATTTGGCGGGGAGGGATTTCTGATGCAAAAGCTGGAGGGGGATGGTTTGGTCTTTATGCACGCTGGAGGGACGGTCGTTGAGCGGCAGCTTGCAGCTGGTGAAGAGCTGCATGTGGACACTGGATGCGTTGTCGGGTTCGTCCCAACGGTTGACTTTTCGTTGCAGCAGGTGGGAGGAATTCAGTCTGCTCTCTTCGGTGGTGAGGGATTGTTCTTTGCGCGGTTAAAAGGCCCGGGTACAATCTGGCTTCAGTCGCTGCCGTTCTCGCGAGTAGCAGGACGAATGTTGGCAGCTGCTCCAGGTGGAAAGGAGGAGGGCTCCGTACTCGGTAAGTTGGGCGCGCTTGTCCAGGGTAATTAGGGTAGAAGGGATTATTTTGTTGTGGTGAAGAAGGCTGCCAAGGTTGCGCTCGTTGAGCGGCTTATAGATTCGGGGTTAAGTGTCAGTCGTGACGCTGCAACAAAGGAGATCCTCGCGGGCTTGGTCCGTGTGAATGGAGCGATCGTCGATAAGGTGGGAGCGACCGTTGCTGCGGATGCAGAGATACGGGTGGCCTCGCGTAAGGAATTTGTGAGCAGGGCGGCTTATAAGCTTGAGGCGGCACTCAATGCCTTTGCTGTGCCGGTTCGTGGATCGGTCTGTGCCGATGTAGGGGCGTGTACCGGTGGATTTACCGAGATATTGCTGCAACACGGAGCAACGCGGGTATTTGCCATAGACGTAGGATACGGTGACCTTGATTGGAAGGTCCGGTCGGATCCGCGTGTTACGGTCATGGAGCGCACGAATGCTAGGTATGTTGAGTCTTTAGAAGAGCCTGTTTCAGTTGTAGTTATCGATGTGTCTTTCATCTCGCTGGATAAAATCCTGCCAGTTGTAGTGAAGTGGTTTGGGACCCAAGGCGGTCACATCATAGCCCTTATAAAACCGCAATTTGAGGCTTTGCGCGAGGAGATCGGCGAGGGAGGGATAGTGCGAGATCCGGCGGTCCATGCGGCGGTATGCGCACGGATTGAATCGCTGCTGCCAGCTCTGCGGCTTCAGAAACGTGGACTGGAGCCGTCACCGATTTTAGGGTCCGAGGGAAACAAAGAGTTTCTTCTCTGGGCGCAGCTGTAGAGCCCCCTGCTGCTTTACTTGACGGGGCGTCTGTATTGATTTGCCCTAATCTTAGGGGTATGAACCAGCTGATGACTCCCTTACCTAGACAATCTGTTGCAACAGGTGCTGTCGCCTCTCAAGAGGCTATGCGTCTGCGTTGGCTGATTCTCATTCGTTGGGCGTCCTTTGCCTCGTTAGCGGTGATTTTTCTTGGTGCCAATTATCTGCTCGATTTAGGGCTCGATGTTGGATTGATTGTTGAGATACTTGGAGTGGGGTGCGCAACGAATCTCTTTCTCTCGTGGGTAAGTCGGCGTTCTCCGGAGTGCCCTGATTTAATCGCGGGCCTCACGTTGATTTTTGATGTGCTGCTGCTCACCGCACTCCTCTTTGTGAGCGGTGGATACACGAATCCATTTAGTATGGTTTTTGTCGGCTATGTTGCATTAGCTGCGGTGGTGCTTGATGCTCGCTGGACCTGGGGGGTCTTTGCAGTCTCTTTGGTATGTTTTTTTGCGCTTTTTTTCCTCCATATTCCACCGCCTCAGCTGACAACGCATACACACCATGTTCATCACGCATCCGCTTCGGGTGTGCGTACGTCGGGATTTTCTTTGCATCTGCACGGGATGCTTATCGCTTTTGTCTGCATCGGTGCGATTGTTGCTGCATTCGTCACTCGAATGAACCGCGAAATGACCGAGCAGTCTCGAGTTATCTCGGAGTTACGAGATCGCGCAGATGAGCAGAAGCGTCTGGTATCCTTGGCGACTCTGACAGCGGGTGTGACGCATGAGTTGGCGACGCCTCTAGCAACGCTTTCATTGATCGCGGATGAGTTGGCGGATGAGCTGCGGGATTCGCCACGCTGGGGAGATGATGTCGCGCTTCTGCAGGGTGAGGTGCAGCGTTGCGGTGCTATTTTGCAACGCATGCGCGCGGGGAATACCGAGTTGCAAGGAGAGGTGCCACGGATGTTTTCGTTGGCTGAATTGGTCGCGGAGTTGCAACACGAGTTTGAGCAGGCTCCGGTAGTCATTGAATTTGGAGGAATGATTGACGAAGACCTACGGGTCTATTCGCTTCGGCATGCCCTCATGGGTTCGCTTCAAGCGCTCGTTCGTAATGCGATACAGGCGTGTTCCGCGAGTGGTCGTGTTGTTTGCCGTACGCAAGTCGGAGCAGAGGAGATCACATTCACGGTGGAGGATTCCGGTACCGGGATGAGCGAAGAGATACGCTCCCGAGTTGGGGAGCCTTTTTTTACCTCCAAGGCGCCTGGGCAGGGGATGGGACTGGGATTGTATCTGACGAAGCTCTTTGCACAGCAGGTAGGTGGAGCGCTCCGTATTACATCAGATCTAGGTCGTGGAAGTGTCGTTGAACTCACAGTGCCTAAGTTGATGCGAATATGAGCGGTCAGCCGAAACGGATAGTGGTGTGTGATGATGATGCGACTTTTCGTCGTAGACTGGTTCGGTCGCTTCGCGATCGCGGCAAAGAGGTCTATGAGGCGGAGGATGCCCAGCATGGTCTTGAGGTTTGCATGGAGTACCAGCCAGATGGTTTGCTGGTTGACTTGCGTATGCCTGGCGAGGGGGGCTTGTGGCTTGTAGAGCAGGTTGGCCAGGCGCTACCCGGCTGCACGATCGTAGTACTCACCGGTTTTGGAAGTATCACAACGGCCCTTGATGCGGTAAGGCGCGGAGCCGTCAATTATATCACGAAACCAACCTCTCTCGATCAAATACTAAACGCATTTTCGCCTCAAACGACCGGTACTTCTCGCGAGGTGGCTATGCCCTCTTTAGCCGAGGTAGAAGCAGAATACGTTCAGAGAGTTCTCAATGAATGTGAGGGGAATGTCTCTCAAAGTGCCAAGGTTCTGGGGGTTCACCGTCGTAGCCTGCAGAGAAAGCTCAGAAAAGAGAGCGGGGTATAACTCGTTACAACCCCAAGAGTATCGCGGCGATCCACGGGAAGGCCACAGTGACATCGCTCTGGATAATCTGAAAATAGCTCTCGGTTGAGAGTTTGTCCCAGGTAATCTTCTCCTTCCCACCAGCGCCGGAGTACGATCCGTACGACATCGGTGAGGAGCCTATCTCGATAAAGCCAGCCCAGTCGCGTACTTTAGGAAGCTGCAGATCGTGTTTGATTGATGGAACAACGCAGATCGGAAAGTCTGCGGCGATTCCTCCTCCCAATTGCAGGAACGCGATGGGGTGCTTTTTTGATTCGCGCAGGTACCAGTCATACATGAGGTGAAAGTAATCAAGCCCTGACTTCATGACAGATGACTTCACTGTGGTGCCCCCCCGCTTCTTGTGAGGTCCGCTGTAGGTGTAGCTTGCAAAGATGTTGCCCATCGTGGAATCTTCAAAGCCCGGAATAACAACAGGAATGTTCTTTGTATAGGCTGCATACACCCAGCAATCTTCGGGGTTCGCGCCCTTGTCGGGAAAGATGAGTTTCTTCGCGAATAGCCTACGGAAGTATTCATGCGGATAGAAGCTTTCCCCCTTGTTCTCAGCCTCCTTCCACATGGCCAACAGATGAGGCTCCATGATCCGAACGCTTTCATCCTCAGGCAGAAATGTGTCGGTTATGCGGCGGAGGCCCGCGTCGCGAAGTTCGGCCTCCTGGGTCGGCGTTAGCTCTGTATAGCGTGGAATATAGGCGTAGTGTGAGTGAGCTACATAACGGTAATACGATTCTTCGTGGTTTGCTCCCGTAGCAGAGACGAGGTGAACTTTGTTCTTGCGGATAAGCTCCGCAAGCATGATGCCGACCTGAAATGAGCTCAATGCCCCTGCGAGGGTGACTACGACCTTCCCACCACGCTTCAAATGCTGATGAAGCCACTGAGCTGCCTGGAGGGTCGCTCCTCCATTACAGTGATGAAGAGTGCGCTCAGCGAATGCACTAACAGGTTTCGACCTTCCTTTAACGGAGGCCGTGATCGTTTCGCCAGCTCGCACGCGGCTGGTCTCTTGGACAATCATGGCCCGTAACTGAGGAGAGAGTTTACGGAGGGTGCTTGGTTTCATACGCAGTACACCGGTTAAGAGTATAGACGATCGTTAACGTGCATTTGTGGCCCTTAAAATTTGGACAAGAATTTCGACGACCTGTCATTTCGTTACGAGAGCCACCGCACGCGAAAGAGTATCAAGGAATGAAGGAATGTAACAGTGCTTAGCGTGATCGACATCATTTGAAACTGATCGTGGCAGGATTAGATGTGTGCACGCAATTTGTGATGTCCTCGTATAAGGGCAGTTATAGTCATAGGAGAGATACGGTGAGAACAGACGCGGGTAAGGGGGAGCAGAGAGGTCATGTCAGTCTATGGTGCGCGTTGGTTGCATCGACGGTATGGTTTGCGACGGCGGCACAAGCAGAGCCACAGACGGTATATAGAGAGACTTTTGGGTACTGTACTGGGACGATCGGCAAAGATGCAGCAGCTGAGGCTAACTGGGTTGGCCTCGTGAGTGGATTGCCTCAGGCCAAGATCAGCAACCTAAAGGTGTTTAGCTACGGGGCTCTCGATGTTGGTGGCTCGGTGAATAGCAATCCACTTGGGTTGGCTCAGGGATATGCTTTCTGGTTTAAGCCAGTATATGGCTTGACCCTTCTCACTGCAGAGTTCGAGTTCGACGTTGGTTTGTTGAAGAATTCACAGGCGAGTATTCACTATAAGCAACGATTAAGCGGAATCGATCCTGCTGGTCAGCCCAATAAGACTCATCTTGCGATTCTAGTCGATAGTGTCTGGTATATTTCAGATGCATTCGCTCGGCAACAGGTTCCAGGGGTATGGGAGTCCGCAGAACTGACTCCGGGTACTCTTACGTACGGAACGGTACCATACGTTGCCGGTCTTGGACCGACCAAGCCCATAGACTCGGGGGCACCACTTCCCGCGGCCGGAACTGTGCGTGCGTTTGGTGTGTTCATGGATGAGGTTAACGGTCGTGTGCGACTCGATAACTTTACCGTCAAGGCGTTGCTTGCCTCGGATGGATCGATCTCTCCAGATGTGCAGGAGCCGAGTGTATTGCTCTGTCCTTACTCTAGTCCGGATCGCAATGGTGGTAGCGGCGCTCCAACTCCTCCGCCTGATGAGGATGATGGCGATAATACCCCCGATCGTTTTGTGCCCGATCCAGTAGCTACTCCAACGCCAGGTCCAGTTGTGTCGCACAGCACGTCATATCAGTTCTGTGCGGTTAAAGAGCAAGGGGCAGGAAGAAAAGTTGTCATCTCACGTAAGGCACGTGCTGCGATTCTCAAAAAGATATCGGGTGCCACGCTCAACGAGCTTCGAGACCGAGTGCTGGTATCTCTTCTTGCTCAACGAACTATGCCGCTTGGAGCTTTGGTAAACGTGAAGCTCGGGGATTACGATGCGAATACAGGAGTTCTTACCGTGTCGACTCGCCCACCAGCCAAGCCACAAAGGTTCAAGGTGCGTGGCGGCGCCCTACGGGCGATGCAGGCGTATCTTGGGCACACTGATGCACCACGAGAGGTCACAGCTCCGCTCTTTGTGGATGGTGCAGCTACTTCACACGCGTTGCATGTGACTACTCAGAGAGCTCTCTGCTTTGCGGATGTGCGAGCCATGCTAAGAAGTCGCGCGTTGCAGGCTAAAGCGGTTATACCAGGGTTCAGCACTGGCCGAGTGCGATAACTCCACTGAGCAGCAAAACCCGGACGAGCAGGAAAGAGCAATGCCGCATCGACTCATATCGACCCATGGAAACCGTCTGAGGGCATGATTTGTAGTGCAGTATGATGTTCCATCTGTTAGTTGTGTTCCCGCTCTTGGTTCCGGCTTGTCCGGGTTAGGCTTGCGTCACATATTTCCGTTACTTGCTATACTTGATACGATCATCGGGCACTGTTATCACCGGAGCCCTTATGAAGTTCAGTAATGCCGCGATCGCAATCTTCGCTTTTGTTGGAATCGTCACGTCAGCTGTCTTTTGGTTTGGATTTCCCGCGTATTCCCAATTACGCAACTATCCAGCCCTTGCAGTGATTAGCATAGGCGGCGGGGTACTTGTGACTCGGCTCGTTGTGGGGATGGTGCATGGTGAGTTCGGTAGTGACCTGCTGGCTGGCATTTCCATCGTAACATCACTTCTTCTCGGAGAGTACCTGGCCGGAGCTTTGGTTGTTTTGATGCTTTCCGGTGGTTCAGCGCTTGAGGATTATGCGATGCAAAGAGCATCATCGGTGCTTGATGCCCTAGCCAAGCGGATGCCATCGATTGCGCATAAGCGCGAAGGAATTCGCATGAGCGATCTAGCAGTCGAAGATGTTCGTGCCGGGGATGAGCTTATCGTGTTGCCGCACGAACTGTGCCCGGTCGATGGTGTGGTGCTGGAGGGGCGCGGATCAATGGATGAGTCGTACCTCACCGGGGAGCCGTATCGGATATCAAAGACCCCGGGATGCGAGGTTATATCGGGAGCCATTAACGGCGATGGAGCTCTCGTGATCCGTGCACTACGAGAGGCACGTGACTCTCGTTACGTCAAAATTATGATGGTGATGGATGCCTCGCGACAACGGCGGCCGAGAATGCGCAGACTCGCGGACATTCTGGGAACGGTGTATACGCCGCTCGCGGTGGTGCTGGCGTGTCTTGCGTGGTGGGTGTCTGGTGATTCTACCCGGTTTCTCGCCGTTCTTGTTGTTGCCACTCCGTGTCCGCTGATCATCGCGATTCCAGTGGCAATTATTGGGTCGATCTCGTGGTGCGCGAAACGTGGAATTATCGTCAAGGATCCGATTGCTCTCGAGCGTGCTCACACATGTCGTGTGCTGATAACCGATAAAACTGGAACCCTCACTGTGGGAGAGCCGAACCTTGTATCGATTCAGACAGTAGGAGTAACCGAAGCGGAGGCTCTACAACTTGTCGCCAGCCTAGAGCAGTATTCGAAGCATCCCCTGGCACAGCCTGTCCTCGATTATGCTCGACGCCGACAGATCGTGTTGCTTGAGGTGAGTGATGTTAGTGAGATTCCAGGACAGGGTTTGCGAGGCCGGGTTTCAGGACATGAAGTTGCGATCACGGGGAGGCGAACAGTTACCGACCACAAGCAACTGGATCAGTTCGAACACACTGAGTCGGGGCTGGAGTGTGTGTTGCAGCGTGACGGAAAGGTGGTCGCAGTGTTTCGGTTTCGCGATGAGCCGCGACCAGAAAGTCAGAGCTTTGTGGCCCATCTGGGGCCACAACACGATTTTCAGGATATCATTCTCCTCTCGGGTGACCGAGATGAGGAGGTGCGCTACCTCGCACAGCAGATGAATATCTCGCGAGTGTATGCTGGGAAGTCGCCTGAAGAGAAAGTTGAGATCGTGAGGGGCGAGACTGCGCGGAGTCAAACCTTGTTTTTGGGTGATGGGATTAACGATGCTCCTGCTCTGGCCACGGCCACCGTAGGTGTCGCATTTGGACCACGAAGCGATATTACCTCAGAGGCTGCTGGTGCGGTCATACTAGAGCCGTCACTACGCAAAGTTGACCAATTTTTGCACATTAGCCGGCATATGCGTCGAGTTGCCCTTCAGAGCGCGGTAGGCGGTATGGCCCTCAGTTTTGTCGGTATGGGATTGGCTGCAGGGGGGCTCTTGACCCCTGTTTTCGGGGCTTTAGCGCAGGAGGTAATCGACCTCGTTGCCGTTCTCAATGCACTACGAGCTTCGTCCCTTGGTCGGGCCGGCAGCAATCATAGCTTGTAGTGTGATGTATGAGGGCCTTAGGCGGTAGGGCAGCGCAATTCTCCCGCTATCGACTTGGAAGAGTTAGCGTTTCTGATAGGGATACAAATGCGCGGCTAGGTATCGCTAAACTCTTTAAATATAATAGGTTCCGCGAATTTGTAGCCCTTTAAAATGTACGAGAATTGCGAAGCCCTACTTAAGAGGCTTTCTGCGCATCTTATCTGTTTTATGGTGCATTCAGCGAGGGCTTATGCGGGGAAGACATCGGTCATGGATCTACAGGCTCAAGTTAGCATTAGTCACTGTCACCGCCGTAGTAGCAGGTGGAGTATCTGGTGATGTTTCAGCAGCGGTGCCGAATGATTTTGATGGGGATGGCGTATCCGACCTAACGCGAGTCGAACTAGGTAGCGATGATTCGCTCACATGGAAAGCGGCGCTCTCTGCGTCAGGAACGACCTCAACGCTTGGCACTCTCGGAAAGAGGGGTGACCACGTAGCGATGGCGCAGTGGTTCGGCTCTGGTACTCAGATCGGGATCGTTTCAGAGAGTGCAACTGATGACTCAATTGTCTGGACGGTTGTCAACCCAGTTGGCGCTCAGATGCAGTTTTCCCTCGGGAAAAAAGGTGACCTCGTTGTTGCCGGCGCAGATTTCAACGGTAACGGAGTGTCAGATGCTGCAGTGGTGAGGCTCGTCGGCGGTAAGGCAACGTGGCAGATCCTCCTTGATCCTCTTGTCTCCGGGTCCAACTCGGTTCTTGAGATCGTGCTCGGTAAGAGTGGAGATCGTGTTTTTTACGCGCGAGCGGATGATTCCGCAGCCGATTGGATTGGTGTTGTCGGAAAGGGGGCAGGGGGACGTTCGCTGGCTCGAATGCGAAATGTGGTATCAGGAGAGGTGCGAAGATTTACCCGTCTCCCGAAGCTAGCGAGCCAGGGGAGCCGCCCGCGCGCATTTCCGATCCGCCAAGCCTCTGGGGCGGATCTGCTTGGTTTTCAAGTATCGTCGGGTTCGACTACTCGTTTGACGGTGACAACGCTTACCGGAGCGAGAGTATATAATGGGCAGTTTGCGGGTGCGGGTATCTCGGTTGTCGGTGAATTCGGTGCCGGCGCTGGTTATGAGGTCGCCTATCAGGCGAGTGACGAGAGTGTCATTACCAATCCAGCAGCTGGAGAGGAGCGTGAGGTCGCGTTTCTCGATGGAGTCGCCGTGGATGAGATTAACCTTGCTGTCGTTGGTACGGCTTCGGGGGCTGACGGTTCCTCGGGAGGTGGTACTAGCGGAGGTGGAAGCGGTAGTGATAGTGGAGAGTCGTCCGGTAGATCGGTCTCGCAGTGTTCATCAGTCATCGCATGGCCGAATGGACATGTGTACAAGACGATCGGTTCAGAGCATTTCTTCGATGTGCGACGCAACACTATCGGAATAGTTGTTCGGCCCGGAGGTCGGGGCCCCTTTCCATCATGCGTCCAGGCGATCGACACGGCGGGTAACGTTGTTGCGCAGCTCGGGCTATATGCTCGCGGTGCTGGCTGGGAAGCTAGGTACTACGCAGGAGTCGGTTGCGGCACCGGCACGCCATTTAACGGTGCTTCAGTCGCGAGTAAAGCTCGTGCCAACACGGGAAGCCCGCGGATTTATATGAACTTTGGCGGGGTGTGCTACGGGCCTATCGATGCGGGCGTTTGTATCGGTAGTAATCAGTGCTAGTGGGACTCGTCTAGTCGCTTGATTTAACTACCACTTTGCACGTAGGGGACACGCAATTGAATAAGTAGCCCCCGATCCTCATATAAATCCGCTGCTCGGCCGAAATCTCCTATACGAGGTGCCTGTATGGCTGGATGTTATCGGTGTGGGCTTCCTGACGGCAGTGAGTCACGGCTTTGCGAGACCTGTTTTAATCACCGCTTTAATCATGGAGAGCCGGTTGTGCCGTGCGACGCAGAGAAGCCTGCAGATGGCCCTGAATTTACCCCATGCATGAAGCGCTGGATTCTAAGTGGTGGAGTAGCAATCTACCTAGTAGTGCTAGGCGTTGGAGTATTGGTACAGGGTGAGAGACTAGAGCTGCGACGCAATGCTCCAGACAGGGAGTTCCTCAGCTTTGGAGCAAATGAGTTCCCTGTTCAACACGACACAGAGTTAGCATATCTGTCGGGGCCCTTGGGTGACCGAGGCGTGGAGTCATCTCTGACAGCCTTAACTCAATAGCTCTTTAAAGATAATCATTCGCTGAATCTGATTTGCACCCTCTACGATCTGAAGCATCTTCGCGTCACGCATATAGCGTTCGACAGAGTATTCCTTGATGTAGCCAGCGCCACCGAGTAGCTGCACAGCGTCGGTAGTAATCGACATCGCAGCGTCGGTTGCAAAGCACTTGGCAGTAGATGAGGATAGTCGAATAGCTGCAGTGGTTACAGATCTGGTACGTAGCAGGTCGAGCTCGTACGCCGCGCGCTCCGTAAGGAGCTCAGCCGCGCGGAATCTCTGATACATGTCAGCCACCATAAACTGTAGCCCTTGGAAATCAGCGAGCGTCTTGCCGAATTGCTTACGTTCTTTGATGTAAGCAATCGCTGCATCGATAGCGGCACGCGAGAGGCCGTTGGCACAAGCGGCGATATTAACCCGACCGCCTGCAAGCCCCGAGAGGGCGACCTTAAAGCCTCCATGCACGTCGCCGAGTAATGCTGTATCTGGTACAAAAGCATCCTCGAAAAATAAGGAAGCTATCGGTGAAAGCTCCGCGCCCATTTTTTTCTCAGGCTTTCCAATCGTTAAGCCCTGGGTGTTATACGGCACGATAAATGCCGATATCTCATTGGTCTGTGAGGGCGTAGCCGTTTTTGCAAACACGATATACAGGTCCGCAAACCCAGCGCTCGTGATGTAGCACTTACTACCTTTGAGACGAAATCCTCCCTCAACGCGGCGCGCCTCAGTGCTCAGTGCATGGGCATCTGAACCAGCGTGAGGTTCTGTGAGAGCAAAAGCTCCGAGCAAACTACCCGTCGCGAGCTGCGGCAGTAGCGCTCTCTTTTGAGCTGCGGATCCAAAACGCGAGATCAGACCCGACACCATCGCATGCACAGAAACAAAGATTGCAGGTCCGGCGTCAAAGCGGGCCATAGTTTCAAATACCTTTGCTGTAGTGACCGCAGATGCATCGAGACCGCCGTGCTCTTCGGGTATAGCGAGGCCACAGAGTCCGATTGCACCAATCGATTTCACGAGTGCTTGAGGAACTGTGTTGTAGAAAGCATCGTTTTGATACTTGTGGAATTCATCACGGCTTAAGCGCTCTACCGTTTCAACGATTAATTGGTCAGGCTCTCGGGAGGGGGTATCGTTGGTGCTCATATCCTACTCGTACCGAATTCAAGCTACGCAGGCAAGGGGGCCGACTCAGCACGGTAGGGGAGCACTACACGGGTGCAGAAGGCTCGCGCCGGTTCGAATTCGTGTTGCAACGATTCGCTGGCGCGGCTGATGAGTGATGCTTTCAAAAAGATAGAATCCGCCATGTCTTCAATCTGATCGAGGTATCGCAGTTCGTGTTGGGCTCCGGTCTCGCTCGGAGAACCACACACAAAGGGGTTGAACCCCCGACATCGAGAAAGGTGCTTACGGCGCTTGTCGATTAAAGCGGGGACGTCGATCCAGAAGCTAAAGTTCCGGCAGTCGTCGATACTCTTTCCGTGGCGCCAGAGAAAGACGTTGCGCTCTGTTTCCGCCAGGAACCAGAGCGGCATAGCCTGGTCGATCGTTGGCTCAAGTAAGCCCCGTCGGGCCAACTCTTTTTCAATCGCCTTGAGTACCCCCAACAGAACAGCGCCCTCGGGGAGATCCTGATTATTTTTGCACACCTGAGTGTGCACTTCCTGCATAGCTGTGGTAGACTTTTCATTCGAGGCAAAGAGCCAAGCCATTGAATCCCTATGAAAATTGGTAAATAGTGGGCTGCTACCACAGCCTTCAGCCGGACACCCCGTTGCAAAGCATAGGCCAGGTTTTGTGAGCGCCTTTATTAAGGTGTTTTTCCTTTATGTGCTCAGGTATGTCCCTTAAAACAGCGATTTTTGCTGCATGGTCTCTTTGAAGAAACGTCTGAGTTGGGGTACTTTACAGTTCCATGGCACCTGCACAAAGCACTCCCGACAAGTCGCCGATAACGATCTGCCATTTATCGGATGTACATCTAGGGTACCGACGTTACAACAAGCTCACCAAGTCAGGACTCAATCAACGCGAGGTAGATGTGAACGTTGCCTTTCAAGAGGCAGTAGACCGCATAATCGCGCTTAAGCCTGACGCAGTGGTAATCGCCGGTGACCTTTTTCATTCGGTGCGTCCCTCAAACGGAGTGATCACCTTCTGTTTTAGGCAGCTGCGGAAGCTAGCTCGCGCGAGTGGAGCACCAGTCGTTATAGTTGGTGGTAACCATGAAGCTCCTAAGCGGGTTGATACCGGCTCGGTATTGCAGTTATTGAGCGAGATTGAGGGGGTGTATGTAGCGGACTCGGCTCTTGAGGTCTTTACATTCCCTGATCTCGGCTTGGCTATTACCTGCTTGCCGCATGCGGCCTTTCCGGATCTGTCAGCGATATCCCTGCGAGCTGACGATCGGTTTCCCCACAACGTGCTCGTTGCTCACGCTCAGGTCAATGAAGGATGGGTGAGCGATTTCGGTGGAGCAGAGGTTGATTTGAGCTCTCTTAAACCTCACGAGTGGGATTACATCGCTCTCGGTCACGTTCATATACACCGAGTCGTGGGACGACAAGCGGTGTATTCTGGCGCAATCGAACACACATCCACAAACATCTGGGGTGAAGCGCGTGAGTTGAAGGGGTTTCTTGAGGTGTCGCTGCCAAGCGGGAAGCGCACGTTTCATCCACTTACTTCACCGCGAGAGATAGTAGTGCTTGACCCTATCGATGGCGCTGGGATGGAACCGCATGATGTAATGCGGATGATTTCAGACCGAATTGATAGTGTAGCTGGCGGTCTCGAGGGAAAGATCGCGCGACTTGCTCTGACCAACATCTCGCGTGAAAGCTACAAGAACCTCGATCACAAAGCACTGCGAGCTCTGCGAATGAAGGCGCTGCACCTCACGCTCGACATCACTTTTATTTCCGCAACGGGTGCTGTGCAGGCGATGGGCCGACCGGGGACCGGAGTGCTTAAAGATCAACTTGTAGAGTTTAGCAAGACTTGGCAATCGCCTGGGATTACTCATCAGGAGTTGTCAGAGGTACTTGAACGATACCTCACAAAGGTGGAGGCATCCCATGAAGCTTCGTAGCCTTTACATGCAGCTCTTTCGTCAGCATGTGGATGGCCACGTGGTATTTCCCGATGGTCTTGTGGGGATAATCGGTGTAAACGGCTCAGGAAAGACGACGATAGTTGAGGCGGTAGGGTTTGCGTTGTTTGGCTCGCGTGCGCTGCGTGGGCGCACTGAAGATGTTCGGACTCGAACGGCTCCTAGTCGCGGGGCAGGTCGTAATCGCCGTGACCGTGAGATGCGGGTAGAGCTCTCTATCGAGCATGATGGCACCGTATTTCGTATCGTTCGTTCGCTTGCGGATGCCGCTCTGTACGTTGGGGGAGAGGCGAATCCGGTTGCCGAGGGTAATCGAGAGGTCTCTGCCCGCATTACCGCGCTGATCGGCATGTCATACGAGGAGTTTGTGGCAACGTACTGCACCGAGCAGAAGGGTCTTGAGTTCTTAAGTGGTAAAAAGGGGGCAACCGAGCGCGAAAAGTTTATTATTCGTGTGCTTGGGTACGATAGACTTGAAGAGCTGCAGGAGCTGCTACGAGGTGACCGTAAAGAGAAACGAGCCACTCTCCAAGGGTATGAGGCGAGCATCGGCACCCGTGAGGAGATTGAGCAGAGACTCGTAGCAGAGGAGCAGCAACTTCGGATAGTCCGTGAAAAACACGATGAAGCGTTTCAAGCTCTGACTAAGGCAGAAGGCGAGTTCTCGCTGCTGCGAGCGAGGATGCAGAAGCTTGATGAGCTGCGGAGTCGCTTTGTAAAGGAACGCGATGGCGTGCAGGCGTTGCAGGTGCGTGTTGAGGAGAGGGCGAAACGCCTTCAGTCATTGGCAGATGCTAGTATCAAGGGCGAGGATGATCTACGTCGCGCCCTTAAGCCGCTAGCGGGGGCACGGTCGCTTGAGGCTGTTTTGGCTGACGTTAGGCGTGAGGTGTCCCTGGCAAAGGATAGGGCAGAGACTTTAGCTGGAGACGTCCACGCTCGTGAGGTTTCATGGCGCGAGGAACTTTCAACGATTCGAGCGCAGCGGGACGCCCTCACTCGACAGGCCGATCAGGTTGCGCAGCGAGTTCGCAAGGTAGAAGCGCTCGATGCAGGTGGTGAATGTCCAACCTGTAGTCAGCCACTCGGAGAGACGTTTGAGGCGGTACATGCACATGTAGTTACTGAGCTTAGTGAGCTGCAAGATCGGATTGAGAGATTGACTCAGTCTGAAAGAGAGCGCACACAGCGGCCTGTAGACCTGGAAGAGAGGCGGGAGTTGCTGCGGGTGGCCCAACGGGAAGTAGAGAAGCTGCAGGCCAAGATCAATGAGCTTGTAACATGTCAACAGCTCGAGCAGAAACTCAAGACTATTCAAGCCGACCAGCGTGCGACGAAGGTTGATATGGATGCAGCCGAGCAGAATCTTGCGCGTGGAAGAAAGAGATTGGCAGAGATAGGGTTCTCTGAGGATGAGTACCTCAAAGAGAAGGGGGCTCACGACGCTGCGCAGAGGCTTCTAGAGGTGGCGCGACTGCAGAG
>JBIKKR010000174.1:0-5944 GCA_044360225.1 Bdellovibrionota bacterium
ATGAACATTATGTCTGAGTTCATGGGGCTTATTTACGGCAAGTACGACGCGCGTCCCGACGGCTTTGTTCCGGGTGGGGTGAGTTTACACAACATGATGCTTCCGCACGGGCCAGACGCAACAACATTTGCCAAGGCCAGCACTGTGCCACTTGAACCGGTTAAACTCAGCAATACGATGGCGTTTATGTTTGAAACACGTTATCCGCAGCACGTCACTGCTTGGGCATCGGGATTAAAAGAGCTACAGGCAAATTACCGCGAGTGTTGGAGCGGAATCGAGCGCAAGTTTACTGGGAAGTTGTAACGTAAAAGCTCTACGCCAATCGCGAGCGCAACCGCCGCGGGGGTGGAGGAGGCTCAGCAGAATCATCTGAGTAGGCATCCTCGATATTTTTGAGCAGCCGTGCCTGTGCAGCCTCAACATCACGCAGCTTCATGGGCGGGAGTTGTTGTAGTTCATCGAGAACTGCATGTTGTTTTGATGAGGAGATATTGGAGAGAACTTTTTCTTTGGCCTCGCTTGGAGCATTCTTGAGTGAGACCGCCAACTCTCTCGCCGATACATCGCGGAGCACCTCTTGGAGCTTAGCATCGGCAAGCTCAGTGATCGGCGCTAGGGAATGCGAAGGAGCACTCGGCGCCTCGGTTGGAGTTCGAACTGCAGTGTGCGCTGGCGTTGACTTGATCGAAGAGGGGCCAGCAGAGGCGCGAGGAGTAGGGGAGGATAAGGCCTTGATGATAATCGACTCGATCTTAACGGCGGACGAAGGATTCATAGTGCGGATAGATTCCACCAGCCGCGAGCGCGCTTCGCGAGGTAAACGAGAAAGGATCTCAGCGGCCGCCCTTGGCCCATCAACAATGATAGTCTCATCCGTGGACATGCAATGTAAGATGCTCCAGACAGCACCAGAGCCGCAAAAACTAACCTTACAACCTACACCGAATAAAAAAAGCTGAAAGACTAGGTAGTTAAGGATTTAAGGGAGAAGGGTGCCCTTGATTATTTTTAAGAGATTTGGCACTGTCTACACCGTATGCCCACGTAGCTCAGCTGGTTAGAGCGCAGAACTCATAATTCTGAGGTCCCTTGTTCGATTCAAGGCGTGGGCAGTATCTTTGGCTATTTCCACTTGGCTCCGCCAAGATGGAAATGACGCCCAGGGGGCGCGGCCCTCATCCTCCTTACTTCCTTTATCACGAACGTATCAGCCTTTACGACTAAAAGCCCCATATCTCGTCCTTATAGAGTCGTGCCACAAACTCTGCATACGGAAAGACCTTTAGACCGTCATCTAGAAATGCTCGCTCTCCTGCATACACGCCGAACGCACTATGAACTATCCCCGCTTGTAGCAATTCGTGAGAGGGTTTTGAGTATTCGGGGCGCCAACGTTCCGAGGCTTTTACCTCGATCGAGATTCGTTTTTCATTCCGGGAAATTATAAAGTCTACCTCTCGGTCGCCTGAGCGCCAGTATGAAACATCTCCTCCGCAATCCCTGAGCGCAAGGTATGCTCTGATCTCGTTTAGAAGAAGAGTCTCTAAGAGAAATCCCTTGTCTAATGGAGTTAACGAATCTCGAAGTCGAGAAGTTAAGGCTCTCACTAAACCGCAATCAAAAAAATAGAGCTTAGGGTGCGCAGTTTCACGAACCTTTAATCGTGGCCGGAAAGCGGGAATCTCAGTCGCGATTAATGTGTCCTTTAAGATATCGAAGTAACCTTGCACAGTTTGGCGCGCGACTTGGGCGTCTGAAGCGATGGAGGCGACGTTTATAATTTGCCCGTTCATCAATCCCGCCACTTCAAGGAACCGCGAAAAGCTCCCCAGATTTTTAACAAGCCCCTCCTGCAGCACCTCTTCTCTAAGATAAGTGTCTGCATAAGCCGTTAGGATGCCGACTGCATGCTCAGGTTCATTCCACACGTCTGGGAGCATTCCGAACTTCATGGCGTGATCGAGCGAGAAGCGTTCTCCTAGTTCCTCTTTTACGAGTGGATAAAATTCCCTGGTAAGAGCACGACCCGCTAAGAGGTTCGTCCCGTTACGTCTGAGCTTGCGAGCACTGGAACCACTGAGTACGAATCGACACTGCTTACGGGAGAGTAGATCGTGAACTTCGTTGAGCAGTTCGGGAATTCTCTGAACCTCATCAATAATTACCCATGAATCTTTAGGAAGTAGTTCAACTTCCTTTCGTAAGAGCTGAGGAGCTCGACTGAGACGCACAAACTCCTCGGCGAGCAGCAGGTTGTACCAATGAGCGTTTGGAAAGAGCTCTCTAAGCCAGGTTGTTTTTCCAGTTGAACGCGGGCCAAGGAGAAAAAACGAACGATTCGGGGTGGTTGCGAGTCGTGTAAACATAGGCAGCATTTTACGTTACAAAATGCCGACTAGCAACTGTTGAAGAAATTATGAGTCAAATAGAGGCGTTAGAGTAAGGAGAGTGCCATAAAAAGACAATCCTCACCCCGGACCGCGGAGCTCCTGCTCCGCCCCAAAAATGGCCGGTCTTCAGATGAGGGGCCAAACCTCCCCAATCCTGGCTAGACCAAGCGATCACCGAAACAGTACTCGGCTAAACTCCTACACAATTGCGGCTAATCGATCCCATAGTTCCGTTATGGCAATAACGGGTTCGTCTTTGAAAGACATCGCGGGTGACGCAGATATGACCCATCTGTCGACGATTGCCAGACCGAGGGAGTCCACCAGATCTCTCTGCTTCTGCGTCCACGGCTCCGGCGTCGATTTGACTTCAAGGGCTAAGTACCGCTGATTTCCGAGCTCCACCAACAGATCGACCTCTACTTTCTCTTTTGAGCGCACGAAATAGAGCGAAGGTTGCATCCCGCGATTTAGAAAGAATCTTGCGACCTCGCCGACCACGATGTTTTCAAAGAGATGGCCGAAGAGTGGTGAATTGAGTATCGGATCGATCTCCTGCCATCCTTGCAACCTCACAGCAAGTCCTACATCGTAGAAAAAATACTTAGGCGCTTTAGTAAGTCGTTTGTTCAGATTGGAGAAATAGGCAGGTAGGGGAAATACTACCGCGTTGGTAGCGAGCAGAGATAACCATGACTGGACTGTTGTGGCATCAACTCCGGCCACTTTAGCGATGTCTGACGCCACAAAGAGTTGCCCGACTCGGCTAGCGACTAGGTGCAGCACTTTGAGAAACGCTGCTCGTCTCTCTATACCCGCCGCTATCACGATGTCCCGCTCGATGTAGGTAGTTACGATATCATTCAAGTATCGACTCGGGTCAAGTTGGGGCGATGCATACAGCTCGGGCCAACCACCACGGAGCAGGTAAGAGTTCAGTGACCACAAATCGCCAAGCTCATGAACAGAGAGAGTGTTAAGGTCGAAATAGCTAGCTCGGCCGGCGAGCGATTCTCCAACCTCTCGGTGTATGAGAGTTTGATTGGAACCGGTTAGCCAGACATCAGGCAGCTCTCGCTGCTTCGAAATCCGAGCTTCATCAACACGTCGCTTGAGTTCCGGGAATAGCGCTGGTGCGAGCGGTGCTTCATCAAGAATAATTTGTGCTGGTAATTAATCGAGGAAAAATCGGGGATCCTCTTGAGCCCGTAAACGCGTAGCTGCATCATCGAGATAGACGACTTTATGAGTCCCCATTCTTGCCAGTAGCGATGTTTTCCCGACCTGTCTGGGTCCCCGCAGAACTTTGATCGGTAAAGCGCGCTCGGCTACTGAATTAACGTTTAAATCTCTTTTAATCCACATAGTTGACTATTTACGACTGATAACCCAGTTTGGTCAAGGCCTTAAATAGATGATCCCTTACCCCTATCGACCTTGGCCCGCCGTCTCGTGCGCATGGAACGGAGCTCGGCCTAATGCTTCCGTGTTGTACATATCTCGAACGCTCTATCCACCATGAGACCAAATTAGCGTTTGTCGCTAATTAAGTCTTGACCAAATTAGCGGATAGCGCTAATTTGGTCAGTATGACGTCCTTGTCCGTTGAAAGGTATCTCTCAGAGCTCATTCACTCTCTTGCTCTCAAGCGACATATAGTAGGTAACATAACTTAAGCGAGTTTTTAAGCAAAAAAAGAGACTACGGTTTTTGAGTCTCTTTTTAAAGCCCGAAAAACGCGGGAAGTAGATTTCCTAAGTTCCTTTTTGTCAGAAATTGCAGAAGCATTTAGCTTTTTCGTCTTTAGGTAGCGCCAAGGTTTCTCGGAAGGATTTAATTCAGGCGAATACGCTGGCAAGATTTCAAGTTTAAGCCAAGAATTTTCTGCCTCAAATTTTCTGACAATCTTAGCCTTGTGAGTTGGTGCTCCATCTACGATTAAAGTGATGTGACGACTCGGGAATTCCTTGCGGATCTTCTTAACGAATCTTATGAACGTCTTTGCTGTAAATCTTTCATTATCTCGAGTAAGTTCAAAACAGATTCTCCCTTGCTTGTTTACGGCGGCGCTTATGCCAATATGTTGTCCACGCTTCCCAGAAACTCTCACAACCGGCTTACATTCCGGAAACGACCATGTCTTACCAACATACGGGATAAGATTCACGAGCGCCTCATCCGCATAAAAAACCAATCCTCGCTTTTTCTTGGCGTATTCTATGATTTTTGGAAGGCGAGTGCGCTTCCACTTTCGTACCTCTCGATCATCCTGCTCAAGCGCTCTCCTCTCCGGAAATTTCAGAACAACGCCTAGCCGTCGCAGAAGGCGAGGTATATGCTTTCGATGATACTTTACTCCAAACCTCGCTTGAACCAAGTGTCGCAATCGAGGGCCGGACCAAAGATCAGTTGCGTACCCATACCGTCTTGCTGGCTGTCGAAGTATTTTCTTGAGCTCTTCAAAATCCTCGGCGCTCAGGCTCGGCTCTCTACCAAGCGACTTAGTTGACCGCAGCGCAGCCATTCCTCCGCGGTCAAACTGCTTGAACCATTTGTAAACAGTTCGAAATCCAACTCTTACTGATGCCGCTATTACTTTGACAGGCACCCCACGTTTACGAAGCTCAATCGCCGTAACCCGACTCGACTCCAAAACTTCATGCGATAATTTTCTACCATCCCAAGACATTTCGTTACTATAGCGCACTCTCTTGCATTGCGCACTACAAAAACTCGCTTAAGTTATGTTACCTACTATAAGATCGCCTTTATTTCTGGGCCTCGTCAGGTTGGGAAAACCTCGTTGAGCAAGCGACTTCTCGCTGAACGTAGCAACGGCGCCTACTGGAACTGGGACAGTCTCGATTTTAAGCGGCTGTGGGCGAAGTCACCTTCGAGTATAGTTGCCTCACTCAATCGTTCTCCAACGCCCCTTGTCGTCTTCGATGAGATACATAAATCAAAGAGATGGAAGGGCGCTCTCAAGGGCATCTACGATACCGTGCCGTTCCCGATTGATTTTATCGTTACAGACTCCGCTCGACTGGACACGTTTAGAAGGGGAAGCGATAGCTTACTCGGTCGCTATCTACCCTTTCGTCTACATCCCTTCTCACTCAGAGAGCTACTTGCCGCAAAGAGTACCTACTCAAGCCCAACGCCGGATGGATTCCTAGAGTCTTTGCGCAAAGGTGAGTTCAGTACAGACAGTAAAAGAGCAGAGCGAGAGTTTAAAAAACTCGATACCTTTGGCGGATTTCCGGAGCCGCTTTTCTCGGGTGACCTCGATTTTCTGCGAAGTTGGCGGCAGACTAGACTAGAGGCCATCGTGCGGGAAGATCTGCGCGACCTTACGCGCCTTCCCGAGCTCGATCAAGTACAGCTATTAGCAGCCTTGCTCCCTGAGCGAGCAGGCTCTCAACTGTCGCGGGCAGCTCTTCGCGAGGATCTACAAGTAGCGCACACCACAATCAGTCGGTGGTTGAAGTATCTTGAGGCCGTGTATTATTTTTATGAGATCCGTCCGTACTCTGCATCGATCAAACGCTCGC
>JBIKKR010000176.1:0-5878 GCA_044360225.1 Bdellovibrionota bacterium
CACCGGGCAGATAGCTTTTGTCCGTGGAGAGAGTGCCGCTTCGAGTTTGGAGTAGTCCAATAAGTACGTCGTAGGATCGATATCAACCAGAACCGGCCTTGCTCCCGCGTTAAGTACGCCGATCGCAGTCGCGACGAATGTGTGCGCTGGAATGATGACCTCATCGCCTTGTCCGATACCGAGCGCTTGGTAGCTCATAACGAGCGAGTCAGTCCCGTTTGCCACTCCAACAGTGAATTGAGTGCCGAGAAAAGCAGCAAATGATTTTTCAAATTGAGCCACTTGAGGGCCAAGGATGAATGAAGTGTTCGAGAACACCTCATCGACCTGGCGCATAACCTCTTCTTTAATTGTGTGGTACTGGATTCTCAGGTCGAGGAAGGGAACGTGCATGGGGGGCTCTACAAGTTAAGTTGATGATTGAGGATTACCAAAGAGTATAGAGAAAGCTAGTGGAAACGAAAAGCGATTTGAAATTATTATCTTTTTAAGCCCAGTACACCGCCTCGGGTGGCGGGAAGAAAGCTCGTGTTGGGGGTGAGTATAAGGTTATGCACGATGGGTGGATGGTGGAGTCTGCCAGCGAACAGTTTGACAAGGGTTTTGGTCCTCACCATTCGGAGCGCGGAGCTTCTGCTCCGCCATAAGAGCCGCGCGAGGCAAACGACTATTATCATAGAGACTGTATCCATTCAAAAGCTCGTCTCTGTGGCATGCAGTCAATTTCATCTGCCGAATAAGGGCGCGGGGCAGACCATGTCAATAAAAATGGTGCAGATGCTCAAAATGCTTCGGTGTCCGTTCGCGAGCCAACAGTATGTTTTGGATTACTAATGCGCCCTGGGATCTTAGTCTTCGACCTTAATCTTTGTACTTGAATTGCGTTTCTTAACAGCCCATAAATCAAGCACTGGCATAGGATAACTTAAATCATGAGGATTTTTCGGGAAATTGAATGAGAATCCGAGAAATGAAAGTGGAGCCTCAAACCGCTTAAGATGACGATAGTCCTTGTTGTTTCTCAACCAATCAATACGATTTTCAAAGATATCTCGTTCCTGATATTCGAAGGCAGATACTAAAAGCAAATCAATCTCCTCATTTCCGCGGTGAGAAGAACGCTCGTCGAATATAACTCTCGGTGATGAGAGTACCTTTAGGGAGGGAAGAGAAGTAAAATAATTTAAAGGATGACTATATATGCCTACTTTAATTTCATCACCCGACAGATTTGCTTTGAAGTATGAAGCTATCATGTCGCGGGGATCGTGCCTCATGGCATGAAGGTAAGCGAGATCGTACGTAAGCGTAGACAGCCCTATTAGACAGGCGACAGTTGTAATTAGTGTGAACACGCTTCTACCAACAATTTGAAAGGCAGAAATCATCGCAAGACCGACGAATATGGAAAATATCGGAAAGAGGGGAATAGCGGCGCGAATGAAAATTGGTGCCGCAAAATAGCCTTTTGCCATTGAATAAAGGTAGATCGCTATAAATGCGAGGAGAGGCATAGTAAATCTGTAACTCGACGGGCGAAAAAGGAGGAAAATAGTTGATGCATAAAATGCGAGCCACAGAGCGGGCAGTGCGCCGTAAGGTATTAGGTAATATATGTAAGCCCAGACCCTAGAAAGATTAAAGAGTGAGGTAAAGCTGAATTCCTCAGTGGCAATATAGGAGGCCTGTATCGATAAGTGTGGCGCGGCGGAGTTAAAATCTAAAAACAGAAACGGAGTGCCAACGACCGCCCCAATCAACGCTCCTGCTGGAAGTAGCCACGAAATGGGCATTAAGGCAACTTTCACCACCCCTGAGGGTATTTTACTAAAGCCAGAGCCGAAAACACGATTAGTGATTAACCATGATATGCACGGGACTGCTCCGACGGTAACGGTCGGATAGCGTGAAGCAAAGCACAAGCCAGTACAGATTCCTGCACTAAATAACTTCTGCCCATATTTGCCAGGGACGTACAGGTCGAATGACAAATAAATAGTTAGAGCAAGGAAAAAATTGGCGATAATGTGGGTCCTTAAAAAGTGAGCATGGATCATTTCATACGGAGTAATAGACAGGGTGAGCATAGCCGTAAGTCCTGCCCAGAAACTTCCAGAGGTTTTCCTCACGATTTGCCCGATTAAAGAGCAACAGAGCACGTCGAATAACACGGTGCAGCAGCGTCCAGCGATGAGTACACTTTGGTAGTTTAAGTCATACGGTTGGTTTAGATGAGGTAGAGACGTAATGACTCCAACGCGCAGCATTACATGCGCAAGAAATCCCCAAATATAGTAGCATAAGGAGCCCTCCCTATGGGCTTCCTCTGGATTAAAATCGCCGGCAAGTATATCCATCTGTCCGAGCACGGACATTGCCCATGATTCATCCGGATGGTAGGGACTATGCGGCAAATCGGTTGTGGGCACTCCCCATTGAATGGCGCTTAGCCGAAGAACAATCGTAATCACGACTGCTAGCACCACGACTAGAGTGCGAACAATCTGTTCAGCATATCTGGTCATGTAGTCCCTCAGTGTTGCTGAGGAACTCAATTTTTGCTCGGGAATTTTCATTAAATCTGCCCTTCTATAGTCAATTTTCAGGGGTCAGTTTGGCATTGGGTTTGTACGTCGTCGCCGTTTTAACGAAAAATTATGACACAACTGTTCCGCTCTAAGAGAATTAAATCGAGTAGCAACATGTGGTGACAAAGCTTGATTTAAACTAATAAGCAACGAACTCTGACGATACCTTATCGATGTTACTTGGTCCACTTGTTGGTAAATCTCTTGTGGTTGATAGACTGGCGCCGGTTCTTTCATCGTAATCTTTAGAGATCCTCTCTCCGACAAATTTGGCAAGGGCCTCAATCACGCCAGTCTCGACACAATAAGGTGCCTGAGTATATTTTTAGTCCCTGCTCATATATCCGATTTTTGCTCTGTGATTAGAGCGGGTGAGGTAAGTCCGAAATCGTATTGCTTTAGAGGCCCCAAAAGTTTTTTAGTTCTACTTCAGGGGGCGATTCGACGTTTTATTTCCCTTGACTGGGCAGGCTCACTACAGATCACCTCCCGTTTGTGCCATTCTTTAGCGATGAAGGCTGGTTGATGGGGGGGTGTATGCAGATCAAATGGCATATCCGTTCCTAAGGATTTATGTTCTTGAGTCGTGGAGTGAAAAATCACGGCAGGTATTTGGATTTCGCAGAACTACGCAGTATATTTTAGTATTTTAACTTGACTTGGGGTAATTCAGCTAGTAGACGTTTTCGCAGGCACGCACCTAGGTCATTGAGGACCAGTGTTTGAGTAAAACACATGAAGATCCCCGTATCTAATTTCAAATCGGTCGCCAAGGACTTAATTGCTGTAGCGACCAGTGGGTTTTTTGATCGGCGGTTTTATGAGGATGAGAATCCTGATGTGCCACGTGGGGTATTGGCGTCCCTGAGGCATTTCTTGGCGCATGGCGGAGTAGAAGGCCGGGCCCCATCGCGAAGGTTTGATAGCGCGTTTTACCTGAGGCGTTACTCTGACGTCAAAAGCACTGGTATCAATCCGTTACTTCATTTCTTACGCTTCGGCAGATCTGAGGAGAGAGCTCCCACCCTGTACGATGATCTGCGTGCTAGGGGTTATTTTAGAGACACAGCTAACCTGGAAGTATTTATAGAAGCGCTCTCGCAGGGTAAAAAGTCAAAAGGTAATCCTGTTGACGTATCTCTCTTGCAGCTTTTTGGCGATCAACAACCCGAGCGTCGTGAGGTTAGGCGTCTTGTGGCGGACGTATTTCTAGCCGGAACTGGTATAGAGGTGGGAGCCTTGCAGGATCCACTCCCGGTTGAAGAAGGAGTCACTGTTAAATACGTAGATAGATTCTCTAAAGCTCAACTCTACGAACAATATCCTGAACTTCGTGGCGCGCCACTCGTTGAGGTAGATATAGTTGATAACGGTGAAGTACTTGCCTCGTTGCCAGCCCAGTCTCAGGATTTCGTGATAGCAAATCATTTTTTAGAGCACACACAAGACCCTATAGCGACACTTAAGAATTTTCGACGAGTCGTCAAGCCGGGTGGATGGATGTATATTGCTGTACCCGACCAGACATCAACATTTGACAGGGATCGCACGCCCACAAGCCTTGACCACATTATTGCTGATCACCGAGAGGGCCCTCGGATATCTCGACATCAGCACTTCGTTGAGTGGGTTACTAAGTGCGAGCCGCATTTTGGCCGAGTCTACCAAGGCCATGAAATTGATATGCGCGTAAAAGAGCTCGAGGATAAGGATTACAGCATTCATTTCCATTGTTGGGCCCCCGATGGATTCAAGGATTTGTTGAGTTACTGTGCTGATGAAGTCGGCTTCAGAATAGCGTTCTTCGCGCGCTGCCCCGGAGAAGTGGTTGTTGTTCTGAAAGTCATGTAGTTCGTTGTGCCTCTCGCGCCATCCTTCACCCTCGCCTTGCTAACCCGAAGTGTTTACCGTAGTATTTTGGCGATATCTTAAGCTTTTTTAGCACGTTGCTCTTGGATAGCGTTTGCTCGTGACTTCAACTCAGAGACCCTTTCGATTGCGAGATGCCTTTTTAGGAGTTTTCTCCTCTCTGTGGATCAATCGCAGGTTAGTAGCCCAGCTCGTTCGTCGTGATTTCGAGGGGCGATTTCGCGGATCTTTTCTCGGCTTGCTTTGGTCGTTGATCACGCCGCTTTCACTTCTACTCGTTTACACCTTTGTCTTTTCTCAGGTGTTTAAAGCGCGGTGGTCGGTAGATATCAGTAGCCCGGCATCCTTTGCAGTCGTTCTATTCTCCGGCCTGATCGCATTTAATATCTTTGCAGAGAACTTTAATGCTGCTCCGCAGATGGTTCTCAGGCATACATCGTATATAAAAAAGGTGGTTTTCCCCCTCGAGGTTTTGCCGTGGGTGGCGCTCTGTTCAGGCTTAATTAATGCAAGTATCTCAGGGTACTTACTTTTGATCTTTTACCTGTTCCTTATAGGAGTGCCATCGGCCACGGTCTTTTATATTCCGCTTATCGTGCTGCCTCTCTGTCTCTCTACACTTGGAGCCGTTTGGTTTATATCGTCGCTTGGCGTGTTTTTAAGGGACTTGCAACATGGAGCAGGGATCGTCACCACGATCTTAATGTTTCTCAGTCCGATATTTTATCCGCTTTCAGCGGTTCCCGAGCGTGTGCGAAAGCTAATATTTCTCAATCCCCTTACCCCTGTTATAGAGATGATCCGTGGCGCTCTCTTTTTCGGTGTGGCACCTTCGCTGCCCATGCTCGGAGGTAGTATCCTCGTGTCGTGGTGGATAGCCGCTGTGGGCTATTGGTGGTTTATGCGAACTAAAAAGGGCTTTGCCGATGTCGTCTGATGAGCTGGCTATTGAAGTGGTAGGCCTAGGCAAGGTGTATCGGGTATTTCCGACGCCACCTGATCGATTAAAGCAGCTTTTATGGCGCGGAAAGCGTCAGTTTTATAGTGAATTTTGGGCGCTTCATCCCATATCCTTTCAGGTTAAGCGGGGAGAGTGTGTTGGCTTCTTGGGTAAAAATGGCTCCGGTAAGTCGACGCTCCTACAAATGATAGCAGGGACCCTTGATCCATCACATGGATCGTTTCATGTCGCAGGTAGACTGTCAGCTCTGTTGGAGTTGGGGGCGGGATTTAATCCCGAATTTACCGGGAGAGAAAATGTCATGCTTAGTGGGGCTCTGCTTGGGATCAGCGCCCAGGAGATGCAGGAGCGACTCCCAGCTATTCTAGAGTTCTCTGAGCTGGGAGACTTTATTGATAGGCCCGTGAAGACTTATTCGAGTGGTATGTACGTAAGGCTTGCCTTCTCAGCGGCAATCCAC